>JAUVRX010000216.1 GCA_030597375.1 Acidobacteriota bacterium | reverse complement strand
TTCCCCGAATTCCAAGCAGCCTCATAGCTGTATAGATCTCCTCTGACAGGTTAGATTATAGATTCTGCTGTGATGCCGATTCTCAACGGAGGGAACCATGAAGCGATCCGCTCTCTACTGCTGCGCAGTGACCCTGGCATTCCTCGCACCTACGATCGTACGAGCCGAGGACGGTCCATACGCCCCGGACCGAGCAGAGCCCGGCTCGGTCGAGGCTATCGCGGAATTCACCAGTGATCCGACCTACCTGAGTCCATGGGTCGCCTATCTGCCAGATTCCGACACCGTACCCTCCCCTACCGAGTATCTGGGACACATTCCAGGCGCGGCCGGTGAGTTGACGCATTCCGAGAAGATCTACGGCTACATGAGGGAGCTGGCCAGAACCTCGCCCCGAGTCGAAGTCGAGGTCATCGGTGAGACCGAAGAAGGACGCGAGATCCTGCTGGTGATCCTGGCGGACGAAGAAGGAATCGGGGGGCTCGATGAGCTGAAAGCCGCCACGGCCGCCCTGGCGGATCCTCGACTGACAGACCCAGAGCGGGCCGAGGAGATCATCGCCCGGGCTCGACCCATCTACTACATCAACGCCGCCATTCATGGCGACGAGACCGGTAGCCCGGAGATGGCCATGGAGCTGGCCTACCGACTCGCCGTCTCCGAGCAGCCGATGATCCGCCGGGTTCGGGAAGAGCTCGTGGTGCTCATCAATCCGGTGTCCAACCCTGACGGTCGAGACAAGGTAGCGGACTGGTTCTACCGCTACCTCAAAGGCAAGACCGAGTACGGTGAGCTGCCCCGCCAATCGCCGCCCTATTGGGGGCGCTACGTCTTCGTGGATGCCAATCGGGACGCCCACCAACAGACCCAGGGTCTCGTCAAGGCGGTCTACAGAATGTTCTTCGATTACCACCCAACGGTGGTCCACGACCTGCACGAAGCCATGTTCCTGCTCATGACCTGGAACGGCACCGGACCCTATAACCCGAATCTCGAGCCCATCGTTACAGCCGAGTTTCTGGAAATGGCTTTCCACGAGGTGACCGCCCTGACTGCCATGGGCATGCCGGGGGTATGGACCTGGGACTTCGGCGAAGGCTATGGCCACCACTACCTCGACTCCGTTGGGATGAATCACAACAGCATCGGTCGCGGCTACGAGACGATGGGAAACGCTGGAGCCGAGACCATGATGAGGACCGTCTGGGAGGACGAAGTCAGCCGGGAGTGGTTTCGGCCCATGCCCGTCGAGGGAACCCTGCGCTGGTCCATGCGGGACAACGTCAACTATCAGCAGACCGCGTTGCTGGCGGTCCTCGACTACACGGCCAAGAACGCCGACGACATGCTCCTGAACTTCTACCGCAAGGGCTACAACTCGTGGCAGAAGGGCGTCGCCGGCAACCCCTACGCCTTCGTCATCCCCGCGGACCAGGACGATCGGCGGCGCGCCGCTCAGATGGTCAATGTGCTCCTGAGACAGGGGGTCGAAGTTTCCCGGGCGACGGCGGACTTCTCGACAGCTGAGGGCTCCTTCCCTGCCGGCAGCTACGTCGTGCGACTCGACCAGCCCTATCGCAACTACGCCGTGGATCTCCTGGAGTTGCAAGATTTCCCGTTCGACCCGGAGCACCTGCCCTACGATGATGTGACCTGGAACCTGCCGGTGCACTATGGTGTGAAAACGGTGCGGATCGACGATCCACGAGTCCTCGAGGTTTCTCTGACACCCATCGAGGGCGAGGCCCAGGCCGATGGAAGCATCTCGGGATCGGGACCTGTCTTCTTGCTGAGCGACCGAGGGCAGGAGGGGCTCTTGGCAGCGCGCTTCCGCCTGGCTGACTTCTCGCTGGAGATCGCCGAAACGGCATTTTCGACCGGCGGCAAGGACTACCCAGCCGGCAGCTGGATCCTTCCGAGCCAGGATGGGCTCGGTGACGCCCTCGAGGCTGTTGCGAGCGACCTGGCCCTCGACTTCGAGAGCGCTCCCGCAATGCCCAGCGTCGAGAGCCATGAGGCGAGCGTCCCTCGCATCGGCGTCTGGGTGCCGTGGGCCGACACCGACTCCATCGGATGGCTGCGCTACCCCCCGGACCAGAAGGAAGTTCCCTACACCTACCTGAGGGACGAGGAGATCCGAGCAGGAAACCTCCAGGAGAAGGTGGACGTGATCGTCTACGGCAATGTCGATCTCGAGCTCACGTCCCAGATCCATGGCATTCAATCCGTAACGGGTCCCATGCCCTTTACCAAGACCGCAGAGTTTCCCAGCCACGGGGTACCAGCCGCGTCGGAGGACATCACGGGCGGTATCGGCTGGGAGGGACTAGGCAAACTGCAGAGCTTCGTCGAGCAGGGCGGCCTCCTCTTGACCCTGGGCAACGGCTCTTCCCTCGCGCTCGACGGCGGCATGATTCGCAACGTTCGACGAGTCCACGACACGGGCATCTCGACCCCGGGCGCTGAGCTCCGCACGAGCTTCCTGAAGCCCGATCACCCGATTGCCTACGGCTACGGCGAGACTCCTTCGGTGTTTCGATTCAACTACGCCGTCTACGATCTTCCGAAGCACTGGCTGAGGATGGCCTACTGCACCTCCTGCCTCGATGGCGATGTGGACAAGAGCTCCGTGGTCCTACAGTGGGGGGCGAAGTCTCAACCGATGGTCGTGAGCGGCGGTGCGAAAGGTGAGGATGAGCTAATGGGACGCCCAGCGATCCTGGCCGTGCCGACAGGGCTGGGGGCCATCGTGGCCTACAACTTCAACCCCATGCATCGCTACCTCAACCACTCGGACCACCGGTTCCTCTGGAACGCCATATTGAACTGGCAACAGCTCGTTTCAACCGATCACTGACGCGATCGCTCTAGCTCGCGTTGCCGGCTTGAGGGTTGAGGCGTCCGGGCGATCCTTCCGGCCGTTCTTTGGGGGCCTGGGGGTCGAGGCGGCCGGCGTCCCTTCGGCCGACCTTTGGGGCAGTGAGGTTGAAGCCCGTTTGTCATTTTGGCCCCTGAGCTGTCCTTTTTGGGCGTTGAATGGCGCTTTTTGGACGGTGAGCTGTCACTGCCCCCCTCCCACCCCGGCCGGCAGGGGCGCCGGCCGCTTCAATTCCCTGAGCCCTTTCTGCCTCACTTCCTCAACGGTGGCAGAGGTTTGGCCGGGAGGACCTCAGGGGGTTAGGGCAGCGGAAGGGAGGAAGGCCCCCTGGGGTCCCCTGGCCGAACCTCCAATCGAAGCAGGTCAGTCGACTGAGCAGGGCCAGGCGAGGAGATCTGCGCGGGCGCGGACTTCGGTGGCTACCTCTTCCCTACCCAGCCCTTCAGCGGCAGCGGCCAGGCCTTCGAGGGCTTCTCGCTTGTGGGGGTTGCTTGCGAGGATCTGTTCGAACCATCCAAAGGCTTTCTCGAAGTCACCAGTTTCCAGGTAGAGCGACCCTGCCGCGAGATAGTCATCCGTCTCCGCCAGGCCAATGGAGGCCAGGTCGTTGTAGATCAGGAGAGCCTCCGCCCGATCTCCTGCAGCAGCGGCGTCCTTTGCCTCGAGCTTCTTGCGATACGCCTGGTTGTGCTCGACCCAGGCCACCTCTTCGGCGGCCTTCAATTCGCGAAAGCGCTCCAGTGCGGCCTTTCCCTTCTCCTTGTCGCCCTCGCGCATGTACGCGGTGCCCAGGTGGTGCTGCACCTGGGTGTCCTCGGGCAGTAAGGCGGCGAGCCGTTCAAAGTACTCCCTGGCTGCGGCAAAGTCCTTTTTCCGCAGATTCATCAGGCCGAGCGTGTAGAGGGTGCTCTCGCCATTCGGGTCACGCTCCAGCTCGGTTTCCATCAGGCTTCGCAGCGCATCGAATTCTTCGGTCGAGAGCGTCGCCAGCGCGACCCTCGGAACGGCCCGGTCGGCATCGGGGTCCAGCTCCACAGCCTTGGCGTAGGCAGCGATGGACTCCCCGATGTGCATCTGCTCGAACTCGACTCGACCGAGCGTCAGATAGAGCACCGCCTCCTCCATTCCGAGCTCTACGGCCCTCTTGCAGGAGGCCGCTGAGGCCTCCCAGTCGCCGGCCTCGGACTGGATCACACCGAGCAGGTAATAGAGGGAGGGTTCCTCCGGCATCGATCGCATGGCGCGGCGTGCCAGGCAGCTGGCCAGCTCCTCGGCCTCCATGGCGTGCGCCACCCTGGCCGCTCTGGCTTGGAGAGAGGGGATCTCTGGTAGCCATTCCACGAGCTGACGATAGCCCGCCAAGGCCTGCCATGAATCCTCCCGCGCCTCTGCATTCAAGACGAGCATCAGGCGGGCCGGCACATGGAAGGGTCTCCGGTCCAAGATGGACTCGATCGCCGCCTTCATCGCCACCGAATCTCCTCTTGCCTGGAGCTCTCGAGCGCCCTCGAGCCTCGCCTGCAGGTCGGGGAAGGGTTCGGGATAGGCAGTCAGAGTCTCGTTGACCGACGCATCCTGCAGAACCAGCCAGGGCACTGGATCCTGATCGTCGATCTCCAGCGCGATTCGAAGGGCGTTCGCTCCTGTCTCCTCTTCGCCGCCTCGCAGCTCAGACAGTCCGAGAGCCAGGTAGCTCCGAGCGAGATGAAGACTCTCCCCCACTCCCCGATGCAGAAGATCCTTCTCCTCTTCGTTGCCCAGACTGAGCAGAAGCATCCGAGCCGCGAGAGCGCTTTCGCCTCCACTGGCGGCTTCGCTCGCCATGGGACCGAGAAGAGCCGTGGCCTCGTCCTCTCGCCCCTGGACAAGAAGAACCTCAACCAGAAGGAGCGTTGCCTCCGGACCCGAACCCTTGAGACCGCGAGCTGTCGAGAGATCCGAGGAAGCCTTCTCCAAGTCCCCGAGTCGAATCGCCGCACGGGATCGACCCAACAGCGCTGGCGCAAACTGTGGAGCGTGTTCCACTGCCTGGTCGAAGGACTCTACCGCCTGCTCGGGCTGGCCCCTCTCCAGTTGGGTGCGTCCGAGCAGGTGCCAAGCAAGGTAGGGCCGTCG
>JAUVRX010000258.1 GCA_030597375.1 Acidobacteriota bacterium | reverse complement strand
GGTCGTCAGAAAGGAAAGTGAGGCTACGGGCGTCCCGGGCGTGATCGTGGACCTCGATAACGGCACCAAGGCGGAAGAGCTGCTCAGTAACAAGGACTACTTCTTTGATTGGGAGGACGATTCGTGAAGGAGTTCTTCGCGATGAGGCGGGGAGAGGCGGCAGCGTTGCTTTTCTTGGTCGCGTTCTCGACTTTTTCTTTTCTGCCTGTCTGGCGCGACATCGAAATCGGCGGAATCGCGGTCTTCGGCTGGCTCATGATCGCCCTGATGCTGATCTCACCGGTCCTGACCCTGTTCGTCTTCTTCCGCGGCCAGCGAATGGAGTGAGCCGCCGATGCTCGTGGAGCGCGTTCTCGTCGTTCTGTATCTGGTCGGCTGCGTCGGTATCGGCATCTTCGCCTCCAGAAAGGTCCTGGGCTCTCGAGATGAGTACTGGGTTGCGGGCCGCCGCATTGGGACCACAGTCAACGCCATGGCCATCATGGCGAGCCTGGCCAGTGGAGGCTCCATCATCGGCGTCATGGGACTCGCCTACTCTCAGGGTATCCCGGCGACCCTGGCCCTGTTCGCCGGCGCGGTCCTCGGCTTTCCACTGGCCTCGATCCTGGTGGCCCGTCAGCTGCGCAATTTCGGCAAGTACACCATCACCGATTTCCTCGCTTTCCGTTATCCGAATAGTGTCGTGCGCTATCTGGTCCCCAGTCTTATTGTCATCGCCTTCACGATCTACATCGTGGCGCAGCTGAAAGCGGCTGGAATCACGGCTTACGCTCTGCTCGGAATTCCCTACGACACAGCGATCGTTCTCGCAACCCTGGTGTTCATCGTCTATGTCTCCTTTGGAGGCATGGTGGCCATCACCTGGACCGACATGATCCAGGGTGCCCTGATGTTGATCGTGGTCCTGGGGGCGGCGCTGGCGATGGTCTGGCGGGTCGGCTCTCCCATGGAGCTCATGCGGCAGGCAACGGCGGTGGCACCCGAGCTCGGCCAGGTGAAGCATCAGCCTGTAGCCAGTTATCTTGGGTACTTCGTCATCTGGGCGACGGCGATCCCGGTGATTCCGCACATCGTCATGCGCGTCTCCACGGCCAGGGACGCCAAGGGCGCCCGCATGTCGCTCAACCTGGCCATGCTGGCCTATAGCGTCATGATCCTGGCAGCGGTTCTGGTCATTGTGCCGGTGGGCAAGCTCCACTTTCCGGGGCTCGAGGATGCCGATCAGGTCTTCTTGAAGGTCATGGGGTCGGAGTTTCCGACTCTCATTCGCGGCGTCGCCGTGGCGGCAGTTCTGGCAGCGGTGATGTCCACCACCGATGCCCTGCTTCTCGCCTGCAGCTCGGCCATTGCCCATGACATTCTCGGCGGTCTGTTGAAGGGCAGGGCAAGCGAGAAGACCATGGCGGTCATTCGTGTCGGAGCGGCCTGGGTCGTAGGTCTACTGGCGCTCTACTGGGCTCTGTCGCCGCCGGAGCTGATCAGCAAGTTCTATACGGCGGGCGTCGGTCTGCTGAGCGCCAGCCTGTTCGTGCCGACCATCGCGGGTCTGTGGTGGAAACGGGCGAATCTGGTGGGAGGAACTGCTGCGCTGGTGGCGGGCGCCGCGACCTACATCCTGGCTGAGCTCGAGGTCCTCGATCTCGGGATAGCACCTGTCGTGGTAGCCCTGGCTGCCAGCGCGATCGCCATGCTCGTGGGCGGCCTCCTCGGCCGACGCGAATCCACCCCCATGCTCGAGGCCATCAGCGCCTTGCACGAGTAAGGGGGCCCTCAAGCCCTCAAAGACCGGCCGGAAGGAACGCCGGACGCCTCAACCCCAGGGTGGGTGGGTGGGATCAGACGTTGAAGCGGAAGTGGACGACCTCTCCGTCCTGGACCTGGTAGTCCTTGCCCTCGAGACGCAGAAGCGCCTTCTCTCTGCAGGCGGTGAGAGACCCGAGGCTCAAGAGGTCGTCCCAAGGCACGACCTCGGCCCGGATGAAGCCCCGTTCGATGTCGCTGTGGATGGCCCCGCCAGCCTGTCGAGCCGAGGTGCCGAGACGCACCGTCCAGGCCCTGACCTCATCCTCTCCGACGGTGAAGAAGGAGATCAGCCCGAGGAGCTCGTAGCTGGCCCTGATGACCCGGTTGAGACTCGGCTCCCTCAACCCCAGATCGACCAGGAAGTGAACCTGATGCTCGTCGTCGAGATGGGAGATCTCCTCCTCGATAGGGGCGCTCACGATGACGGTCTGCGCGCCGGGAGGAGCCTCGATGACGGATTCTTCCGAATGGCCCTCGACCAGGATAGCCTCATCGACGTTGACGACCAGAAGCAGCGGCTTGGCCGAGAGCAATTGGAATCCTCGCAGGCGCTGCTCGTCTTCTTCCGAAAGCTCGAGCGAGCGCAGGGGGCGCTCCTCTTCGAGGGCTGGAAGGATGACCTCGACCAGCAGCGAGCGCTCTCGCTTTTCATCGTTGGACAGCCCCCTCCTGGCCCCCTTGTCCAACCTGGCGATGCGACGTTCGACGATCTCGTGATCGGCCAGAATGAGCTCGAAGTCGATGATCGCGACATCCCGAGTTGGATCCACGGAGCCTTCCGAGTGCAGGATCTCGGGCTCTTCGAAGGCCCTGACGACATGTGCCAGGGCGTCCACCTCCCGGAGCCTCGCTAGGTCAAGGCTCTCCGCACTGCCACCCTTTTTGAGTCCTGGGATGTCCACGTAGGTCACCGTGGCGGGGGTGAACTTCTTCGGCTGATAGTGCTCGCGGAGACGGATGAGTCGTGGGTCCGGGACCGTGGCGATCCCGACGTGGGTCTTCGTGGAGGTCGCGTAGCGGTCCGTAGCCTGGTGGGACGCGGTCAGGATATTGAACAGCGTTGTCTTGCCGACCTTGGGCAGTCCGATGATTCCAACTTCCATTGAAGGACCTCACGCAGCGTTGTCGACCCGGCAGACAGAAACGGTCGAGGATGGCGAAGGATATACCAAAAGAGATCGAGCCTCCTTGGACACCGCCTGCTGGAGTCGGTATCCTGTCGGCCCGGGCCCCGAACGGACCTACTTGCTCGGACTCGAACTACCCTACGAAGGAGAAGCCATGAGGACCAGACCATCAAAGCCCATCGCGTTCGGAGTCGTTGCGATCTTCCTGTTCCTGGTGATCATCGGAGTGAGCGCGACTCGGGCCGACGAATCTGAGGGGTGGCCCCGGGAGATCGAGACCGATCGGGGCCTTGTTGTGATGTATCAGCCTCAGGTCGACCGTCTCGAGGGCAGCACTCTGCACGCCAGAGCTGCGGTCTCCGTGACTCCGAAGGGAGAGTCCGAGCCCGTCTTTGGAGCGGTCTGGATGGAGGTTCGTATCGAGACCGATCTCGATGCCCGAGTCGTCGAGTTCAGCGAGATTCGGGTACCCAGGGTGCGCTTTCCGGATGCGACACCCGAACAGGAGCAGGGGCTCATCGACTTGCTGACGCAGGAGATGTCCACGTGGGAGTTGGAGATGTCTCTCGACCGGCTCATTGCGGCGCTCGATCTCGCCGAGAAACAGGATCTGGTGGCGGAGGGCTTCGACGACACGCCCCCGAAGATCCTGTTCAGGGAGGAGCCAACGGTGTTGGTCACCATCGACGGCCCACCCCAATTGCGGGAGTTGGGGGACACAGGTGTCCAGGGCGTGGTCAACAGTCCGTTCCTGCTCGTTCAGGACCCCAAAGACAAGGCTTCCTACTATCTCTACGCGGGCGCCGACACCTGGTACAAAGCTCCAGCAGTGGAGGGTCCCTGGCAGGTGACCCAGAAGGTCCCGCAGCAAATCCGCAGTTTGGAGCCTGAAGACGAGGAGCTGGATCCCGAGGAGGCCGCCGAAGGGCCGAGTACTCCGCCGGCCATCATCGTCAGCACTGAGGCGGCCGAGCTCATCGTCACCGATGGTCCGATGAAATATGAGCCACTCGCCAACGGTGAGCTGCTCGTCGTGACCAATTCAGAGAGCGATCTGCTACGCGAGGTGGCCAGCCAGAAGATCTACGTGCTCCTGTCGGGCCGCTGGTACACGGCCATGACGATCGGGGGGCCGTGGGAGAACGTCAGGGCGGATGAGCTCCCAGCCACCTTTGCCAAGATCGACCCTGACTCGGACTATGGTTACCTGCTGGTCTGGGTGGCTGGCACCCAGATGGCCGAAGAGGCCCTGCTCGACGCCGCAGTCCCGCAGACCGCAGCCATCAAGCGGGACGCGACGATCGCGGTCT
>JAUVRX010000299.1 GCA_030597375.1 Acidobacteriota bacterium | reverse complement strand
TTCGAGGTCTCGCGGCGGAGTTGGCCTCGAGGAGGTGACTGTTGATGACGTTGAGTACGTCGAAGGGCTCGAGGAAACCTCCACGCTGTTAGCGATTTGTCAACGCCCCTGACACACCATATCCGGCGCTAGGCGAGCAAAATATGCCCGCGTCCGGCTCCTGGGCGCAGCAGGCACACCCGGGTCTGTTCACTCGCCCTGAGTGGGTGGACGTGTGCCGCGGTCCGAGCTCAGGGCTTTGTGAATACAGCTACTCTGGACCTTTTTCCTGTTCAATTATGTCTTTTTGCGCCTCGGAATGTGGCAACATATACACTCTGTGGATGGTGGTGTGGGCTGCTGGCGGTGGCGGCCTACCGGTCGGGGGCACTCCTGACGAGTTCAGAGACCGGCTATGAGCATCGATCCAGGAGATTACGTAAGCTACTGGCACCTCGAGGCCAAGCCCTTCGAGAACGTGCCGAATCCCGAGAGCTTCTACCTCTCTGAGAGCCACGCATGGGCCCTGAACCTACTTACTTACGCGGTTCAGGAGCACAAGGCGGCGGCACTTCTCACCGGAGAGTACGGCAGCGGCAAAACAACCGTCATCCGCGTTCTCCTCAACAAGATCGATCTCGAGCGCTATGCAACCGTCCTGATCAACTACCCCCTTATGGAGGGAGAGGCGCTCTTCAGGCACATCCTGGAGCAGCTCGATCATCAGCCACCGCATGCGGGAGCCGACAAGTCAGAGCTCTACGGCATGCTCGGCAACTGCTTCATCGAGAACGCACGCAAGGGGCTTCACAATCTGGTGGTTTTCGACGAGGCGCAATCGCTGCCGCTGGATTCCTTGTACGAGGAGCTTCGATTGCTGCTGAACTACCAGCTCAACGATCGCAATCTGGTCACCCTGCTGTTGGTGGGTCAAGACGATCTATGGAGTCGCGTTTCGAAAATGCCTCAGCTCGCGCAGCGCTTCGCGGTGAAGTGCAGGCTCCAGGAGTTCGACCTCGAGCAAACAACGACCTATATCACTCACCGCTTGGAGCTCTACGGGGGTAATCGGCAAATGTTTTCCGATCCGACGCTGGAGGCCATTCACCGTAATTCGGCCGGTATCCCGCGGCGCATCAACAATCTATGTGACCTGGCCTTACTCATGGGATCTCAGCAGGGGGTCGAGGTGGTCGGCCCCGAGCTGATCGAGTCGATCTGGGTGTGAGATGGTGAAGCTCCTGGAGCTAGTCAAGAGCCACGACGAGTTCAAGAATCAAACGCCATCGCCCCCTCCTGCCCACACTGTCCCGCCACCGATGTCATGGGACTCCCCCAGCGAGGTAGCAGCCGTTTTCGAGCCTGGCACTGCTGAGGCCACGGAGATCTACGACAGGGTCATGGACCAGGTGTCGCAGCTTTTCGAGGCTGCTGCCATGGACACGATCTCGCCGGGGAGGCTGAGAACTGAAACCGCCAAGACCGAAGAGGTGGCGGCAGAGTTGGCCCGGGCACCCCACGAGGGCGAGGCGCTCCTCGTGAAGGCCCTGGGAACCTACCCAGAGGGTAAGGGCTTTGTCGTTCCCCACTCTGCCAACGTGGCGATACTCGCGGCTTATGTCGGGCTTTATCTCCGCTTGGGTGAGGACAGGCTGACCGACACCTGCCTGGCGGGCCTGACCCACGACATAGGCAACGTCAAGCTCTCCTCCGGACTCCTTTACAAAGAGGGGCCGCCGAACCCACAGGAGTGGAGCGAGCTACACAATCGGCCCGAGTACAGTCGCGAGATTCTCGATTCGCTGGGGGACCGCTACAGAGCTGTGGCGGAAATCACCCACCAGGTCTATGAGCGTCTTGATGGCAGCGGATATCCTAGGGGCATCGAGGGTAAGCAGATCTTGCTCGAGGCACGGATTCTCGGGGCGGTGGACTTCTTCGAGACTGTCGTCCACTCCCGACCCTACAAGCACACGAGCGCGGGAAGTGTAAGCTACGGACTTCAGACCCTAATTGGCATGGCTGATCAATTCGGCCCGGATGTATTGAAGGCGCTGGTGCGGAGCGTCGGTTTGTTCCCCGTCGGCACATACGTGCATCTCAGCACGGGCGAGATCGCCCTGGTTCTCAGAGGGAGCCGAGTCAACCCGATGCGGCCTATGGTCGAGGTGGTTTTTGACCAGAAGAAGCGGCGCTCTGAAACTCGCAGGCAAATCGATCTGGTGGCGTCGCCTCACCTCTACGTGTCCAGGCCGTTGTCCATCCCCGATCTGGTTGAGTTGCAGCTCGTCGAGGCACCCCAAGTGGCCAACGATGAGGCGGTCGGTGAGGCAGTGACAGGCGATGAGTCCGGCGCAGGATTCTCCACTGACACCACAAGAGCACCCGAGTAGGAGGCCTCTTGTCCGACATGCGAAGTCGACACCGAGTCGGTGGTCTGGGGCGTTACTCTGCGGCCAGCCCCTGGAAGCGTGCGATCGCTCTGTTGCTCGTCGTGCCGCTTACATTCTCCGGATGCCTGGGCTCGGGCCAGAAGGCGCCTCAGGGCAGCCAGGAGGAGATGCTTCAGCAGTATCAGGAGCAGTATGAGGAGCAGCGCTCGGACGCCGGGACCGACGCGGCGCGGGACGAGGCGACAAGCATTGAGGCTCCGCAGGCAACCACACCAGAGCAAGATGCCAACAGTCAAAAGGTGGTTCTTCGTGATGGTATGGCGCTCCCCGATAGTCTGCAGCGTGGACCGGGGCGGAACTCGACATTCAAGATGGTCGAAGGAGTACCAGAGTACCGTATCGGCGTTGGTGACATGCTGAAGGTAACCAGCTATATCGAGCCCCAGCCCACTGAGGCTTCGTTGCCCGTCCAGCAGGACGGTACGATCTTCTTTCCCCGCTTCGATCTGGGCTACCTTCAGGCTGCTGGGCTGGCGCCATCCGAGCTTGCCCGGATCCTGATCGACAGAATCCGAGAGTATGTCCCCACAGCTCACATCGATGTCGAGGTAGAAGAACACGGAGCGTGGCAGGCCACCCTCGCGGGGGAAATCCAGATCAGGACGCGGCCGGAAACCGGTCCGGGCAGGTTCCCCCTGCGGGGACGAACAACAGCGTCCGAGTTCATCTTCTTGCACGGGGGGCCGACCACGAGCGCGACCCTCTCCGACGTGCGAATTGTACGCGAGGGCGTCACGATCCACCTCGACGTCACTGGCGCTCTGCTTGCAGAGGGTGGGGGGCAGGATCTCGTACTGGATTCGGGGGACTTCGTGATGGTGCCCTCCGAGCTGGAAGGGACCGAAATCTACTACGTCCTCGGGGAGGTGAGCCGACCCGGGACATATCCCCTGGGCGCG
>JAUVRX010000101.1 GCA_030597375.1 Acidobacteriota bacterium | reverse complement strand
TCGTCAACGAGTACCTGCCCGGTTGGAATTGGCAGCGCCGCGGTGACCTTCTGGCCTTCAAGATGGAGATCGCCAATCGCAACGAGATCCGCAATCTGGCTGTCAAGCAGGCCCTGGAGACCATCCGCAATCGTGTCGACGAGTTCGGTGTCGCGGATCCGGTCATCCAGCGGCAGGGCCTGGATGGTGATCGCCTCGTCGTGCAACTGCCCGGCGTGGACGATCCCGAGCGCGTCAAGAAGCTGATCAAGAACACTGCGTTTCTCGAGTTTCGACTCGTGAGCCACCCACTGGGTGGCGGTGGTGTTGGCAGCCGCGAGGAGATCATGGCGCACTACGGCGGCCAACTGCCTCAGAACATCGAAATTCTCACCGGGTCCATTCGTGATGATCAGGGCCGCACCCTCGGCCAGCAGTACTATGCGGTGGAGAGGCGAACGGTCATTACGGGCCGAGATCTGAAGACGGCGCGGCCCGGTGTCGGTGAGTTCAATCAGCCGGTGGTCAATTTCTATCTCACTCATGAAGGCGGCAAGCTGTTCTCTGAAGCCACCGGCGCCAATGTCGGCAAGGGCCTGGCGATCGTTCTGGACGGCAGGGTGGCCTCCGCTCCGAACATCCGCTCGCGCATCGGCGACTCCGGCATCATCGAAGGCTCCTTCACCCGACAGGAAGTCGAAGATCTCTCCACAGTCCTGAGATCTGGCGCGCTGCCCGCCGGTATCACCTATCTGGAGGAGAGGACTGTCGGCCCGACATTGGGGCACGATTCCATCCAACAGGGACTCAGGGCTGGAATGATCGGCTTGGCGCTCGTCGTACTCGCCATGCTGGTGGTGTACAAGAGGACAGGAATCAATGCCATCGTAGCTCTGGTCCTCAACATCATTCTGATCTTCGGTGCTCTGGCCTACTTCGGAGCCACCCTTACCCTGCCCGGCATCGCTGGCATCGTGCTGACCATCGGCATGGCTGTCGATGCCAACGTCCTGATCTTCGAACGAATTCGCGAAGAGCTGCATCACGGTAGAACGGTGAAGTCGGCCATCGACGCCGGGTTCGGCAAGGCCCTGTCGTCGGTGATGGACGCCAACATCACGACTTTGATCGCGGCCCTGTTTCTGTTCCAGTTTGGAACCGGCGCCATTCGGGGATTCGCGGTAACCCTGTCCATCGGCATTCTGGCCTCTTTGTTTACTGCAATTTTCGTCAGTCGATGGATTTTCGATCTGTTTCTTTCGAGGCGGCGTCGCGTCGAGCGACTGTCGATCTAGCCATCCGGACACGACTCGATCGGTTGACGAGACACGGTTGCGGGAGTTGAGCGCATGGAGTTCTTCCAAGACACGAACATCGATTTCATGAAGTACCGCAAGTACTTCGTGCTGGTTTCCCTGGCACTGCTGGCGGTCGCTGTCCTCGAAGTGTTCATCCAGAAGAATCTGAACATCGGCATCGACTTCGCGGGTGGTACGCAGGTGACGGTCAAGTTTCGGCAACAGCCGAAAGTCGACGAGTTGCGGGACGTGATGTCCGCTGCCGGTATCGGAGACGCCCAGATCCAGCGGTTCGGTGCCGAAGAAGTCAACGAGGTGATCATCAAGACCTCGACCATCGAAGGCAGTGAAGAGGGCAGTCAAGTTGCGGTGATCGAGGCTCTGGATCGGCACTTCAACGGTGAATCCGCTGGAGGTTTCGATCTCAATCGACGGGGTGGCGACGCTCTGGCGGATCTGCTCTTCGAAAGCGATCCGGACCGGGTCGTGGCCCAGGACCAGGAGGTTGCGGCGCTGCACTATGCGGATGTAGCCGAGGTGATCCTGGAGCAGCGGCGGCAAGACGGGCTGCTCGTCTCCTGGGATGAAGTCGCAGGACTGGCCGGCGTCAGTGGTGAGGTTCTGGACGCTCTGGAGGGGCGGACCTACCTGGGTGGGTTTGCTGTGCTCGGATCGGAGAACGTCGGACCCCAGATCGGCGCGGAGCTGCGCCGCAAGGGGATTCTGGCTGTGGTCTCGTCCATGCTCGGCATGCTGATCTATATCTGGTTCCGATTCGAGCTCCGATTCGCCATCGGTGCGTTGGTGGCGGTGACCCACGATGTGCTGATCGTTCTCGGCTTCTTCACTCTGGCGGGCCTGGAGTTCAATTTGACCACGATCGCCGGTTTCCTGACTCTTGTCGGTTATTCGGTCAACGACACTGTCGTCGTCTTCGATCGTGTGAGGGAGAATCTGCGCCGCAATCGCCGGGAACCCCTGGTGGAGACCATGAACCTGAGCCTCAACCAGACCCTCTCTCGCACGGTGCTGACTTCAGGCACGACTCTCCTGGCGGTCGGTAGCCTCCTGTTCTTCGGGGGCGATGTGCTGCGAGGATTCGCGTTCATCATCACGGTCGGTGTGGTCGTCGGAACCTATTCCTCGATCTACATAGCCAGCCCTTTCGCCCTGCTCTGGGAGCAGTGGTTCGGCACGGGCTCCAATCGACGAGCGTCGAATCGGGCCACAGCCTGATCCATTCGACAGCTCCACGTTTCGGACCATCCCGAGCGCTCCTCACTCGGGCCGCTTGACCCGCGCAGCGACAGGGGTACCTCGGACAGGCTCCCAGCGGAGCTTCGCCTCGAGCCGACGAGGAGACAGGAAGGCCCTCCCCCTGCCGAATCCCTGGATGGCTGGGCGCTCCCCACAGAGCTCGACTCGATCATGACGATGTCAAGCTGGGCATTCCCGAGCGGCGTTGCAGGGGTCGAGGGCCCGGCACTCCTCTATAATCCAGCTGAAAAGTGCGACGGCCTGGATCTGCCTGGCGCGGTCGCCGAGCCGGTGAATGCCGAACCTCAAGAGATCGCTCTCCTCCAGCCATCAGAAGCCACCCGTCCAGGTGCGTCAGAACGTTCGGTTCGATGACGTATTGGAGGCTCTGAGGCGCCATGACAGGCCCTTCGACGAGGAGTTCCTCAGGTCGGTCTACGAGTTCTCACGCGAAACGCACAGTGATCAGGTGCGGCGCTCCGGAAAGCCCTATTTCACTCATCCGCTGCATGTAGCTTTCATTCTGGCCGACCAGGGATTCGACGAGACCTGTGTGGCTGTCGGTCTCCTGCATGACGTCCTGGAGGACACCCTGGCCGAGATGGAGGAGGTGACCGAGAGATTCGGTGAGGAGATCGCTCAGCTGGTAGACGGGGTGACCAAGATCGGTCGTCATGCCTACGTGCGGCGCGATCAGGCGCAGGCCGAGACCTTTCGCAAGTTGCTCCTGGCCTCCGCCAAGGATATTCGCGTCATTCTCATCAAGCTCGCGGATCGACTACACAACATGCAGACGCTCGAGCACATGCCGGTCGAGTCCCGTCGCCGCATTGCACGAGAGACGCTGGAGATCTATGCGCCGACCGCTCATCGACTGGGTATGGCGAAGGTTCAAGGAGACCTCGAGGACCTGGCTTTCTACCATCTCTATCCCGACCAGTTCGACGAGCTCCGGAGTCAAATTCGGCAGAAGGTCAAGCACGGACGCCAGGCCACCGAGAAGATCCGCTCTCGCCTCGTGAGCCTGTTGAAGGAAGCGGAGCTCGAGGCTGAGATCAGCTTTCGGGTCAAGCACTTCTACTCCATCCATCGAAAGCTGCGCCGACAGGGGATCGATCCCTCTCAGCTCTACGACTATCTGGCGTTCCGAATCGTCACTGCGTCGGTGCGAGATTGCTACGCCTGTCTGGGAGTGGTGCATCAGGCCTGGCGACCGGTTCCCGGTCGTTTCAAGGACTACATCGCCATGCCGAAGCCGAATCTGTATCAGTCTTTGCACACCATCCTGGTGAGCTCGAGCGGCGAGCCGTTCGAGGTCCAGATTCGCACCCGCGAGATGGACCTGATTGCCGAGGACGGTATTGCGGCGCATTGGCGCTACAAGGAGGGCGATTCAGAGCCAACCGAAACCGACCAGAGTTTCTCATGGCTGCGCCAGTTGTTGGAGTGGCAGAAGGACGTGCAGGATCCACGCACGTTTCTCAACTCCCTGAAGATCGATCTCTACCCCGACGAGGTCTATGTCTTCTCGCCGAAGGGCGACGTATTCTCGTTTCCTCGGGGCGCCACGCCACTGGACTTCGCCTACAAGATTCACACGGATTTGGGACACCATTGTGTCGGTGCGCGGATCAACGCCAAGCTCGAGCCATTGCGCAGTGAGCTCAAGAACGGCGACATCGTCGAGATCGTGACCAACCCGTCGCGCTTCCCGAGCCGCGACTGGCTGAGCTTCGTAGCCACCTCCAGAGCCAAGACCAAGATCCGCCAGTGGCTCAATACGGAACAGAAAGAGCGAGCGACCGAGATCGGTAGGCGCCTCGTGGAGCGGCAGTTGAAGAAGCACAAAGTCGGGATGAAGCGATTCCTCGGCAGCGATGGCCTGGCCGAGTATCTGATCGCTGAGGGACTCGCCCGTCCGGAGGACCTGTTCGCCTTCGTCGGCTACGGTAAGACTTCGGTCCGTCATCTGCTGAATCGAGTCCTGACCAGCGATGAGCTGGAGACAGAAGAGCAGGAGCCGGGCCCCCTGCGTCGCGCCGTCACCAAGATCCTGCCGTTCGGCAGTGACGCCATCGCGGTCAAAGGCCAAAGCGATCTTCTCGCCTATCTCGCCAAGTGCTGTAGTCCCGTTCCCGGTGAGCCCATCGTCGGCTACATCACCCGTGGCAGGGGCGTATCCGTGCACTCGGTCGAGTGCACCAACGTCCGCAACCTGCTCTACAACCAGGAGCGGGAGATCGAGGTGGAATGGGCCCGCCAGAGTGATGAGCTCTACCCGGTGGTGCTGGTCATCGAGACCGAAGACCACCCTGGCATGCTGGCCCGTCTGACGGAGGTGATGGCAAAACACAACAGCAATATTCGCCAGTTCGAGGCCGGCACCGTCGAGTCGGGACGGGGCTTGATCGAGGTCGTTGTCGAGGTGCAGAATCGCAAGCACCTCGAGCGACTCCGCCAGAGCATCCGGGCGGTGCCCGGAGTCCTCGAGGTCGACCGGCGACGTGGACCCGGTTTCAAAGCGGACCAGGGGGCAGACTGAGTCGTACACAGCCTGCCACCCGAGCCTGGGTGGGGCGCGCCCGGGTGGGTCGTGGTTGATTTGCGGGAGTCGACTCGGATCGTTCCGAGTGAAGAGAGGCCGCTGCCTGGCCTAGGCGTCAGCTTCGTCGGGTTGCCAACTGCGGGCCTCCGGCTTTTGCACTTTGCCGCTTCGTAGACAGCGGGTGCAAACCCAGACGCGCTTCGTCCTGCCTTCGATAACCGCGCGTACCTTTTGCAGGTTCGGTTCCCAGGTTCTATTCGAAACGTTATGGGCATGGCTGATGCTGTGCCCTGCTACAGTTCCCTTGCCACAGATTGCACATTGTTTGGACATGGTTATAGATCTCCTTGACATCTCAGAAGAAGGCGCCTACGGTAGCAGAAACGTGGGAGAGAACCAATAGATGCGACTCGAGCGAGAGCGGTTCGGTACCGGGTGTAGGGTGGACCGAGATGCATCTATGCGCATTCATCGAAGCTTCGGAGGGAGGCCGGTGATGGATCGGGAAGATGGGTTGCCTGGGGTAGGGCGCCCGACTCGGACCGAGACTCTGTGACCGGCGCCCTTGACAGGGAAAAAGGCTTCTTGTTAGTTTCCAGTAAAGCTTGAAGAAATGATGTGTAAACTTGCATAAACACAGTGTTTTCAGGAGTTTCCTGGCGTCGTGTTCTTGTCACGGTCTAAAAGCGTAGTTGGGCTCGATATCGGTAGCTCCGGTGTCAAGCTCGTAGAGCTCAAAGAGCGCAAGCCTGGTGACTACCATCTCCTTCGAGTTGGGGTGGAGCCGTTGTCACCGGAAGCCATTGTCGACGGGTCCATCATGGATTCGTCGCTGGTCGTGGATGCCATTCAGAAGCTAACGCAGGAGACCGGCGCCAAGTCGTCGAATTGCGCCACTTCGGTCTCCGGGCACTCGGTCATCATCAAGAAGATCCAGGTGCCCGCAATGCCGGCCGCAGAGCTGGAGGAGTCCATCCAGTGGGAGGCTGAGCAGTACATCCCGTTCGACATCAACGACGTTCGACTCGACTACGTCGTGCTGTCCGACAGCATGACCGGGCACGACTCCATGGAGGTGCTTCTGGTCGCCGTCAAGCGGGACAAGGTCAACGACTACGTGTCGGTCATCAGTCAGTGTGGCAAGACACCGGCCGTGGTCGACCTGGATGCTTTCGCGGTGCAGAACGCCTATGAGGTGAACTACGACCTGGATCCAAGCAAGGTGGTGGCGCTGGTGAACATGGGTGCCGGAGTCACCAATATCAACATCCTGGCGCACGGCTCCACGGTTTTCTGGCGGGACATCTCTTTCGGTGGCAATCAGTTCACCGAAGCTCTGCAGCGTGAATACAATCTCTCTTTCGATCAGGCCGAGAGGGCGAAGAGGGGCGAGCAGGTCGAGGAGTGCTCGGCGGCAGAAGTCCGGGCGGTTCTCGATTCCGTTTCCGCCGAGATGGCTTCCGAGATTCAGAAGACCTTCGATTTCTTCGCCGCGACGGCCGCCGAGGACACCGTTGATGAGCTAGTGCTCTCTGGTGGTTGCGCGCAGACGCCGAACCTGCAATCCGTACTGCAGGAGAGGTTCGGTGTTCGCACGGAGTTGATGAACCCGCTGCGCCGCATTCACTACCGGGAGAGCGACTTTGACAGCCAGTGGCTACAGGCCAGGGCACCGATGTTGGCCGTGGCCGTGGGACTGGCAGTTCGCAAGGTCGGGGAAGAGCGAACCATGATCAAGATCAATCTGGTTGGCGAAAGAAAGCGTCCGACGGCGCCGGGCCCCTCGCGTTTGAAGGACATTCAAGGCGGAGCCAACGTCGGGCTGTGGGCCCTTGTCGGGCTGATCCTGGCCGGCGTACTGGTGACTCTTGGGCACCTCTACATTGTCAATGGCAAGGTGCAGGACATGAAGATGCAGGTGGCGGAGGCGGAACGTGAAGTCAAGGAGCTCGAGCCCTACATCAAGGAGGTCGAAGAGTTCAAAGCCAAGAAGGCCGAGCTCGAGCGCAAAGTGCAGGTCATCAAGCAGTTGAAGACCAATCAGAGGGGGCCTGTACAGATCATGGATCGGGTATCCCGCGCCCTGCCCGAGCTTCTGTGGGTCACTAAGATGGAGGTCTCGCCGACGACCATTACCATCTCCGGCGAAGCCTTCAATACCAATGCCGTAGCCAACTTCATCGAGAACCTCGATCGCGTGCCTGAGTTTCAAGAGCCGATCCTCAGAGATACATCGCAACGGGGTCAGATCTACACTTTCGTGGTCGCTTTCAACTACACCTATCAAGTTCCGCAGCCGGAGCAGCCCGAAGAGGCCGAGGCCGCGGCAGGATAGGAGAGGCTGGCGAGAATGGAAATCCGCACCGGTCTGGAAGACAAACCCTGGTGGGTCTCGGCAATCGTCGGCCTCGTGCTGGCGTGCTTGCTCTACTGGGGTGGGCACCACTGGCTGCTGAAACCCAGGTACGAGGAGCTAGATCGTCTGGAGACAAAACTGGTCGACCTTCAGATCAAGATTCAAGAGGGTCGAGCGGCCAAAGCGCAGTTACCGCGCTTTCGCGAAGAAGTCCAGCGCCTCGAGCTCGAACTGGACAAGCTGCTACGCATCCTTCCTGCTAGGCGCAACACCCCCGAGATGCTGCGTCGAATCAGGGACCTGACGGAGCAGGGTGATTTCGCGCTCAAGCGGTTCACGCCTGGGAACTTCGTCGATCAGGAGTTCTACAGCGAGTGGCCGATCGCCATCAGTCTGGATGGCACCTATCACAACCTCGCACTGCTTTTCGATCGCATCGGGCGGTTTTCCCGCATCATCAATATCGAAGGGCTGAAGATTCGGAACGTCCGCCAGCAGGGTTCGAGCGATCACACGATCGAGGCCAGTTTCACGGCGAAGACGTTCATCTACAAGGAGTCCGTGCCCGTGGAAGAAGAGGGCGCGGCCGAGGGTCAGTAGACGGCACGAGGATCGGGAGAGGGACCCTATGACATCGACACCACAGCGAACCCTGGCATTGGCAGCGCTTTTCGTGGCGTTGTTCCTGGTCACCGGGTGGCAGTCCACTGCTGTCCTGGCCCAGGGGTCAGAGGAGGCACCGGCCAGGCAGGCCCTGCCGGCTCTGGATGACGAACCCGACACCAACGTGGACGACATCCTGAAGGACGAGTCAGCGATGTTGGCCGGCGAGGGCTATCACTACGATCCCGGTGATCGCCGGGATCCGTTCAAGTCGCTGTTGGAGGCCAGAGACCGTCCGTTGATTCAGGGACTGAGGCCAGAGGGAATACCTGGCCTTCTGATTGACGAGATTGATATCACCGGCATTTTTGTCACCGAGGACGGGCCGATCATCCAGGTCCAGTCCGCTGACAGAGAGCAGAGTTATCTGCTCAGGGTTGGAGATCAACTCTACGACGGTGATGTGATTGGCATTAGTGGGAACGAAGCGATATTCAAGCAGATTGTGGACGATCCGACCGCTCTCAAGCCGTTTCGGGATGTGGTCAAGAAGCTCAACCCATGAGTGGGTACGGGATATCCCGGGCACCTGCTCGTGGGAGGGAGGCGAGCGACATGCGTAGTATCGCGAATAGAAATAGTCGGAGGGGTATGCAGCTCCCTGGCGTCTTCGTTGGCGTCACGGTGGCGATCTTCTTGACCGCCGCTGGTTCGGTTCTGCCGGTCCAGGCTGCGGCGACCTCGACAACCGAGATCCGATCCCTGGCGGTGCATTCGGGGCCGGAAGGAGCCCAACTCGAGGTGGCCAGCGATGGCGCCCTTGTCTGGACTACCTACCGGGACAGCGATGGCCGACTGGTCATCGAGTTGCCGAACACCACGCCGGCGGATTCGGTCGTCGACTTGAGGCCCGACGAAGGGCTCCTCGAGGCCGTTGAGGTTGTCACCGAGACGGGAGGCGACCGTCCGCTGACGCGCCTGATGATTCG
>JAUVRX010000099.1 GCA_030597375.1 Acidobacteriota bacterium | reverse complement strand
GCTCCCGGACTCTGAGGGGATCTGGTGGCGCCTGGACCTTTCCAGCTCGTCCATTCACCGGTCGCATAGGCTGGGGGGTTCTTGTGCGTGATGACGATCTGGGCTGGCGGACTCTGGCCGCGTCGGCGCCGTTCAGCTCGAGCGCTCTCTGCCAGGGTCATCTCGCTCTCCGAGGTCTCCACCGTCCCATCCTCGATGACCACCAGGGTATCGTCCTGCTCGACCTCCAGCTCATCCACCATGACTACCGCTCCGCCGACCGGCTCGTCCGCCTCATCATCAACAACGGTGGATGGAGGCAGCTCGGCCGCGGGCTCCTCCTCCTGAGCCACCACGTACTCCTCGAACTCGGAGTCGTCCAGGGTGAGCTTGCTGACGCTCTGTGGCGGCAGGCTCTGGGGCTGGGTCCCCTGTCCGGAGCAAGCTGCAACGAACAGCAGCAGTGAGACGGCTGCGGTGGTCTTGATGATGGGGCCGATCACGACTTCAGCTTCTCCCGTATCGATCCTCGAGACGAACGACATCGTCCAGCTCCGGAGTAGAGACCTCGATGATGTCACAGCCTTCCGATCCGCCCGTCATCCGGTGCCGGGTTCCGGGTCGAACCCGAAAAACCATGCCAGGCCGCACCGTATGGTGGACCAGCTCCCCTTCTTCCTCGATCACCAGCTCGTACTCGCCCTGGAGGAGATAGAGCGTCTCGTCCTTTTCCTCGTGGTATTGCAGGGAGAGTGCCTCCCCAGCGTTGACATGCAGGATCTTGCCCGCATATTTCTCGGTGTGAGCGAAGATCAGCTCGTACCCCCATGGTTTCTCGACCGTTCGAACCTTGGATTCCATTCTGGTTTCCTCCAACTCAGCGCCACGCCGGAAGCCATCCCTGACGCCGCCGGTCGTTGCATTCTAGGCCACCGGGACGTTCCGAGCCAGGTGGGTCTGCATGCAGCGCTCGATCTCCTCAGCGGAGCCCATACCGAGGCAGCGCACGGTCGCCTCCTCGAGCTCTCGGATCTCCAGGCTTCGAATCTGATTCTTGATCTCCGGAATCGACCGGGGACTGACCGACAAGCGTCGAAGACCCATCCCCAGAAGAAGAGGTGTGTAGCGGCGGTCGCCGGCCATCTCCCCGCACATGGACACCTCCACGTCGCTGTCCCGCGCGCAGTCGAGCACGAATCGAATCATCCGCAGGATCGCCGGGTGCAGAGGCTGGTAGAGATAGGAGACATGCTCGTTGTTGCGATCCACGGCGAGGGAATACTGGATCAGATCGTTGGTCCCGATCGAGAAGAAATCCACCTCCCGGGCCAGGACATCGGCGATCATGGCGGCCGCCGGGACCTCGATCATGATGCCGAGTTTGAAGTCGCGAGTGAACTCGATCCCTTCGCTGTCCAGTTCCTCCATGACGTTGTCCGCGAAGGCGCGAAACTCCAGGATTTCCTCCCTGGCCGAGACCATGGGCAACATGACCCAGAGGTTCCTGCCCACACCAGCCCTGAACAGAGCCCGGAGCTGAATCTTGAAAATCTCGGGCCGTGCCAGGGTCAGTCGGATGCCTCGCAGTCCCAGGACGGGGTTCTCTTCGTCGGTGGCCATGACCTCGCGGGCCAATTTTCGGCCACCCAGATCGAAGGTGCGGATCAGGACGGGTTGCGGGCTCATGGTGTCGAGGAGTCGTCGATAGGTCGAGACATGCTCATATTCGGTCGGCAGCTCGGGAGAGCGCTCGATGTAGAGAAACTCGCTTCGGTAGAGGCCGATGCCCGCCGCACCGAAACGGCCGGCGTCGTCGAGCTCTTCAGGGAGGTCGATATTGGCCATCAGCTCGACAGCGACCCCATCCCTGGAGACGCAAGGCAGGGGGCTCGTGGCCAGGAGCCGACGCTCCTCTTCACCCTGCTCTTGCCGTTGTCGTGCATACCCCGCGAGCTGGTCATCCTGCGGATGGAGAATGACCGTTCCCTCTGTGCCGTCGACGATGACCGGATCGTCGTCGGTGACCAGGGCTGTGACTCCCTCGAGGCCCGTGACCAGAGGAATATTCATGTCTCGCGCGATGATCGCGGTATGGGACGTCGGTCCACCGGTTTCCGTGGCGAAAGCGACGACTCGCTGGCGTCCGAGGCGAACCGCCTCTGATGGGGTCCGATCGTGAGCCACGATGATCACGTCGCCGCCAATCTCGGAGAGCTCGTGGTGGGCGATTCCCTGAAGAGCCCGCAGCAGGTGCCGGGTGACGTCGCGCAGGTCGTCGCCACGTTCACGGAAATGCTCGCTCTCGAGGCTCTCGAAGCGGTCCAGGAACTCCTCACCCACCTTGTGCACCGCCCATTCGGCGTTGACTTGCTCTTCCCGGATGCGCTGCTCGACTCGGTTGAGGAACGAAGCGTCCGCCAGCAGCAGCGATTGGGCCTCGAAGATGGCCGCCAGCTCGTCGCCCAATTGTTCGTGGGCTCGCTTCCGGGTGGCGTCGAGCTCGAGTCGGGCCTGCTGCGTGGCATCTGCCAGACGGTGAATCTCGGCTTCGACGTCGTTTGCCGGAATCGGAATCCGGTAGACCTCGAACTTGTGACTACTGAGACAGACGGCCCTGCCGATAGCCACCCCTGGGGAGGCTCCAAGTCCCTGAAGAACCTTCGGCTCCTGTTTCGGCTCCACCGTCTCAAGTCTCCTCGCCGAAGCGATTGGCGATCAGGTCGGTGACAGCTTGCATGGCTTCGTGCTCGTCCTCCCCATCACAGCGGACAACGATCCGCGAGCCCTGAGCCGCAGCCAGGAGGAGAATCCCGAGAATGCTCTTGGCGTCCACCTCCTCGCCATCTTTCTGGAACTTCACCTGGCTCGAGAACCGGCCGGTGATATGCACCAGCTTGGCGGCGGCTCGGGCATGCAGGCCGAGGCGGTTGGTGATCTCCATCTCGCGCTCGATCATGGCGCCTTCTTCAGATCTGTTGCACCCGCACTGGAATCACAGGTTCCCTCTTCCTGTCGATCCTCTCCTGCTCGGCAGATGCTGCCGCGAGCCTTGGCCTGGATCCAGCTGGCCAAGTCGGAGACCTCCATCTCGTTGACGCCGGGACATCCCAGTCGGACCACCATAGGTAGATTGACGCCAGAAACGACCTCGATCTCACCCGGTCTATGGAAACTGGCAGCGACATTGTAGGGGGTACCCCCGTACATGTCCGTCAGGATCAGGACTCCACCGACGGTGTCGAGGGTCTCCAGGGCTCTGCGGACCTTCTCGGAGGACTCCTCGAAGGAATCGGTCCAGGAGAGACTCACCGCATCGAATCTGGGCTGCCTGCCGAGAATCATCTCGGCCGCCTCGACCAGCTCCCGGGCCAACCCACCGTGGGTAAGAATCAGGGTGCTCACCATGGTCGTCACCTCTTCAAGAATCCCTCCAGCCGGATGTCACGACGCTACCGAGCGATGTCGCGATGGATGACTCTTACAGACCAGTCCGCCTTCTGCAGGCGACTCGCCAGTTCCTCTGCTATGGCCACGGAACGATGTCGTCCGCCAGTACAGCCAACGGCCACAGAGACATAGGATCGGTTGTCACGGCTATAACGCGGCAACAGGAAAAGCAGTAGCTCTTCTAGCCGCTGTAGCAGCTCATGGTACTCATCGAAGTCGTCGAGAAAATGCCGCACCGCGGCATCCTGCCCTGTCAGTCTCTTCAACTCCGGCACGAAATGCGGATTGCTCAGGAACCGGACGTCGAAAAGGAGATCGGTACCGGTGGGGATGCCGTGTTTGAATCCGAAACTCACCAGCGAAACCACCGGACCCGTGACAGCCGCGTCCTCCGACTCCCGGGCGAACTCGCGAAACACCTGATTCCGCACTTCGTGGATCGACCAGTCGGAGGTATCCAGGACCAGATCAGCGACTCCCCGGACGTCCGCCAGCAGCTTGCGCTCCAGTTGAATGCCTTCCAGCAGGGGCCGATCGCCGGCTAGTGGATGGGGGCGTCGCGTCTCCGAGAAACGTCGTACCAGGGTCTCTTCGGAGGCCTCGAGGAAAAGCAGGGTAACACTCAGCCGGCCGCGGTCCATCTCGCGCAGAAGCCTCGGGAACTCCTCTGCGAATCCGGGCGCGCGGACGTCCGCTACGACCGAGATCCGGTCATGTCCTTCGACCAGCTCCAAAGGACGGTTCAGGAACTGACGCAGAAGCGGTAACGGTAGGTTGTCGACGCAGTAATAGCCCAGATCCTCGAAGCATTTCGCGACACTGCTCTTGCCCGACCCGGAGAGGCCCGTGATCAGGACGAGTTGGATCTTGTCGTTCACGAATCGAGGTCCGCCGTCGGCCGCACACTTCGCGGACTGCGCTTCTGTCGTCCGAGATCGAGTTGCTCTTCCAGCTTGCGAGCGAACTCTCGAGCCGAGTGGTGGCCCTGCAGCTTCAGGACATGGTTTCGGGCCGCGATCTCTACCAGAATCGAGAGGTGGCGTCCCAGGGCAACAGGCATCTTGATGTACGGGCACGGGGTTTCCAGGATCTTGTAGACCGTTTCGTCGAGGCCCAATCGGTCGTAGGCCCGCGTTTCGTCCCAAGGCTCCAGATCGATGACGAGATCAACGGTCTTGCGGTCCCGAACGGCTGCCAGACCGAACAGATCCTTGACGTTGATGATGCCGAGGCCCCTGAGCTCCATATGGTGCCTCAACGGCTCTTCGCAGTAGCCGACCAGGTCGCCGTAGGGGTATCGCTTCACCGTCACCCGATCATCGGCTACCAGGCTGTGACCCCGAGAGATCAGGTCCAATGCGCACTCGCTCTTGCCGACCCCGCTATCGCCAATCAACAGCAGACCCAGGCCATAGACATCCAGGAGTACACCGTGCAGGACAGTGGAGGGCACGAGGTGCTCTTCCAGGAAGTATCCGACCCTCTTGATGATCAGGGACGACATCGACGACGAGGTGAAAACCGGCACTTCCCGGGAACGGCAGAGGTTCAGAAAACCCGGCAGCGGCTCCAGCCCCTTGGTGATGATGAACACTGGCACCGGCATGGAGCAGATGTGCTCGAAGCGCTCCTGGCAGGTCTCGGCGTCTAGAGTCAGAAGAAACTTCGTCTCGCTCTCGCCGATGATCTGAACGCGCCCGGGCTTGATGTAGTCGTAGTACCCAGCGAAGGCGAGGCCCGGTTTCTGGACTCGGGGGTGGGTGATGCGCTTGTTCAGGTGATCATCGCCACACAGAACCGTAAAGCGCAGATCGGAGAGCTCCTGCCCCAGCAGCTCGCTAACCTCCACGTACTCCGTGGGACCTGGCAACTAGTCACTCCCCTCCTGCAGGAGTGCCCAGATGTCCTCAGGCTTCTCGAGCTCGAGGAGACGCTCGACGTGACGATCGGCCTTGACCCATTTGGAGATCGCGGCCAGCGATCGCAGATGCGCTGCGGGAGTATCGGCCGGTGAGACGACCAGAAAGAACAACCGCACCGGCTCGCCATCTTCGCTCTCGAAATCGACACCCTCCGGCGACAGGCCAATGGCCACCACCACCCTGCTGAGGTCGTCCATCTTGCAGTGGGGAATGGCGACATTGCGGCCGATGGCCGTCGAGCCGAGCTCCTCGCGTTCGACGAGGCGTCGGTACATCGAATTCGAGTCCGCGACGACACCCGTTTTCGCCATCCGGTCGGCCAGAGCGCGCAGCACACCTGGCCGGTCCGTTCCCGAGAGGTCCGGAAAGATGAGCTCGAGCTCGGTCAATGAGCCGAGAGACGGGGAGCTGTCGCTACTCGGGCGAGATGAGTCCGTAGTTGTGGTCCTTGCGTCTGTAGAGGACATTGACCTGATCATTCATCGCGTTGCGAAAGACCACGAAGCCGTAATCGCTTTCTTCGAGCTCGATTGCGGCCTCATCGAGGCTCATCGGCTTGATGCTGAGCACCGTCGACTCGACGATTCTGGGTTCAGCGCCGGAGCCGACTGAAGCCTCGTCGACGATCTCCATCGGCCAATGGCTGCCGTTGCTGCGATCCGCTTTCCTACGTTTGTCCCTGAACTTGTTGCGGGAGCGCCTGGCCTGCTTCTCGGCCTTGTCGACGGCCAGGTTGACGGCATCGAAGATGTCGTCGGTCTCCTCGTTCGCCTGGATGATGCCGAATCGGTGAGTGATGTGTAGATCGGCGATGCAGCGGTGCTTCTCCTGCTCTACCGTGACCCGTACATCGACCGGGTCGTCCAGAAACTTGGCGACTTTCTGCAGCTTGTCGGCCGTGAAATCGCGGATCTTGGCATCCAGTTCGAAGTTGCGCGCAACGTAGTCGATATTCATGTTTCTCCTTGATCTGTTGCCCTCTTGGGTTGCTCGCTCCGCAGCTAGTAGCCCGACCTTCTCACCAGCTTCGTTGCGAAAGGCCGAAGATGTCCGGAGGTACAAGGCCTGACGCCCGAAGCCCCCGCAGGCGTACTCGAAGTACGGCGAGGAGGGGTGAGGGTGGAAAACGTCGTAAGTTCGGGCATATTCGATCTTGTAGTAGAACGCTGGTGAGAAGGTCGGGCTAAAAGATTTGCTTGCGGTTGGTGGACGACGGCACCTCCAACTCGTCTCGGTACTTGGCCACCGTCCGCCGAGCGATATTGATGCCTTCGCGCTGCAGCATCCGGGTCAGCTCGCTATCGGAGAGCGGCCGCTTGGGATCCTCGTCCTGGATGAATTGCCGAAGCTTGCCTTTGACGGTCAGCGATGAGATATCCGAGCCATACTCGCGGTCGATTCCACTGTGAAAGAAGAATTTCATGGGGAGCAGACCTCGAGGCGTATGCATGTACTTGTTCGACACCACACGACTGACGGTCGATTCGTGCATTCCGATGTCGTCGGCCACGTCTCGCAGGACCATGGGTCTCAGATACTCGATTCCACGCTCCAGGAATGCCTGTTGCTGGTGGACGATGGAGTCGGCGACCTTGTAGATCGTCCTCTGCCGCTGATCGAGGCTCTTGATCAGCCACATGGCAGAGCGCAGTTTCTCCTTGATGAACTGCCTCGCATCCGCCTGCTTACCGTCGTGCACCAGGCTGCGCAGCATTCTTCGATAGGCATTGCTGATGCGCAGGCGTGGCATGCCGTCGTCGTTGAGCAGGATGACGTACTTTCCACTCACCTTGGCGATGTACACGTCGGGTTCCACATAGTGGGTCCGTTCGGTGCTGAATTTCCGCCCTGGCCTCAACTGCAGGCCCCGAATGGTGTCCACTACCGGCTCCAGGTCGGCCAGTGGAATCTCCACTTGCCGGGCGATCTGCTGGAACTGTCGCTTGAGAAAGAGGTCCCAGGTCTCTTCGATGACTCTGCGAGCCAGGGAGCTCTCCGGTTCTCCACGGGCATCGAGCTGCCGCAAGAGACTCTCTCTGAGATCGTGACAGGCGACGCCGGGCGGATCGAAGCTCTGCACCAGAAGAAGAGCTTCTTCGACCTCCTGCACTGTATAGGCCTCTCCTGGCACCTCCTGCCACCCCATCAGCTGAAGCTCCTCGGTACTGGCCATGAGAAAGCCGTCCGGTTCCAGGTTGCCGATGATCACCTCGGCGATCTCGCGCTGGCGCGCAGAGACATCCGACATGTGAAGCTGCCAGAGCAGGTGATCGTAGAGATCGGGCTCTCGAGTCAGGGTGTTCTCGAGGGGCGGTGCCTCCCGCGGTTCGAACACCGGGGGACCGGTCGAGCCCTCGAGATAGTCGTTGAAGTAGGCATCCAGATCGATGTCGTCCATCGACTCCTGGTGGTCCAGTTCGTCGGTTGCCTCCTTCTCGGCCTCGGGAGTCTCTTCCGCAGTCTCACTCGAGCTCTCGCTCTCGAAGGTCTCGTCTCCCTCTTCGAGGACCGGGTTCTCCTCCAGCTCCTGCGCCACCACGGTCTGCAGCTCCATGCGGGTCATCTGCAGCAGCTTGATCGCCTGCTGCAGCGACGGCGTCATGACCAGCTTCTGAGCCAGTTTGAGTGAGAGTCTCTGTTCGAGCGCCATTCGCCGTTACCCTAGAGTGTGAAGTCTTCCCCTAAGTAGATCTTGCGGACTTGTGGGTCGGAGGAGAGCTCCTTGGGAGCCCCGGAACGGAGGATTTCACCATTGTTGATGATATAGGCCCGATCGGTGATTTTCAATGTTTCCCGGACGTTATGGTCGGTAATCAGGACGCCGATTCCCATGGTCTTGAGCTGCTCCACGATCCGCTGGATATCCACAACGGCGATGGGGTCGATGCCCGCGAACGGTTCATCCAGAAGGATGTAGGAGGGGCTCAGAACCAGGGAGCGCGCGATCTCGACGCGACGACGCTCACCTCCGGACAGAGCATACCCTTCTGTCTTTCGAACGCGTTCGAGACCGAAGTGCCGCAACAACTGCTCGGTTCGCCGGTCCTGCTCCGTCTGGGGGATTTCGAGGGTCTCGAAGATCGCCCGCAGATTGTCCTCGACGCTCAATTTTCGAAAGACCGAAGGCTCCTGGGGCAGATAGCTGATGCCTCGCCTGGCTCGCAGGTACATGGGCAATTCGGTGATGTCCTGCTGCCCGAAGAAGACCTTGCCGGAGTCGGGCTGCGTCAGGCCGACGACCATGTAGAAGGTCGTCGTCTTGCCGGCACCATTGGGCCCCAGCAGGCCGACAATCTCCCCCGGGTGGACCTCGATCGAGACATCGTTCACCACAGCGCGGCCCGAATAGACCTTCCTGAGGCCGCGGGTAGCCAGCACTGGAGTTCCGGTCATGGCTCCCCTTCTCCCTCGGTCTGTTCGTTTTCGATCCTGCGAGGCTCACTCCTCACCCGTGCGGTACCGGTGACGAAATCGTAGATCAATTCCTTGCCCTGGATTCGCCCACCCTTGCCGTCGATCATCACTACCGGGTTGCCGGTCACGGTGGCCCGCTCCTCATCAGGGCGATAGACCATTCGATCACCCGTCACCACGTGCCCCGCCTCACCATCCTCCAGGCGGGCCGACTCCGTGCAGATGATCTCATCGATCTCGTCCTCTTCGGTAAGGCGGGCCTGGATCTCCTCACAGAGCATGATCTTCTTCGCCTGGACGGCCCG
>JAUVRX010000185.1 GCA_030597375.1 Acidobacteriota bacterium | reverse complement strand
GTCCTCGACGTCATCACCGAGGCTTTGCCGCCAAGTCCACGCCCCTAGCCCTCGGGACCCCAGGTCCAAGGACCCTACTCCAAGACGAAGATGTTCTTCTTCTCGCAGATGTCCTTGAGCTGCCGGGGCCAGACGCTGACACTCACTTCGCCCAGGTGTGCCTTCTTGAGCAACAGCATGTAGGTGCGAGACTGCCCGATTCCGCCGCCGATGGAGAGCGGGATCTCGTCGTTGAGAATCGCCTGATGATAGGGAAACTCCATGTAATGGAGCAGGTCGCTCATCTCCAACTGTTGCTTCAAGGTCTCGGCGTCGACCCGGATGCCCATCGAGGTGAGCTCGTGGCGACGATGTGTCACCGGGTTCCAGACCAGGATGTCGCCGTTGAGACCATGCATGGGGGCACCCTTCTTCGACACCGTCTCGGTCACCCAGTCGTCGTAGTCCGCAGCCCGCATCTCGTGGGGATACCCGTCCGCCAGCGGCCAGCCGATGCCATAGATGAAGACCGCTGGATAGTCCTGCAACACCCTGGTCTCGCGGGCCTTGCGAGGCAGATCGGGATACATCTCGAGAATCTCTTCGGCGTGGAGGAAGGTGAGCTCATCGGGCAGGCTCGGGTACTTGTCACTCTCGAGCTGTGGAAAGAGCTCCTGGGCGCGTAGCTCAGCACCCTTGAGAACCTTCCAGATCTTCTTCACCACATCGGTGAGGAAGTCCAGATTACGCTGATCCCTGGAGATCGCCAGCTCCCAGTCCCACTGATCGACGTAGGCACTGTGGTCGTGATCCAGAAAGTAGTCCTTACGCACGGCATGCATGTCGGTGTTGATCCCTTCACCCACCTTGCAGTCGAACTGCTTGAGAGCCACCCGCTTCCATTTGGTGGCTGCCTGTACGACCTGGGCCTGAATGGGTTTGTCGAGGCCGAGACCGCATGGAAACTCGACTGGGGTTCGGGAGCCGTCCCGGTCGAGCATGTCGTTGACGCCGCTCTCCACGTCGACGATGAGCGGCACCTGCACCATGGAGAGATTGAGCTCCTTGCACAGGTTGTCTTCGATGTACCGCTTGACGGCAAACAGCGCCACCATGGTCTCTTTGGGCGTGAGCAACGACTCGTAGTCATTCGGGAGGATCTTCTCCACCTCTTCGTAGGTGCTGATTCCGGGGCCTGCCAGGTCGGCTTTCTTGTCCATGACGCTCATTCTCGAACCTCCTGCAATGGTCTTTGCGGATGGGTAGCTGTCAATCGTTATCTGCGAGGCCACGACAGCGAACCTTTCCTGGCCTCGGTATCGAATCCGAGATTCGAAGGGAGATACGGCTCTCCTCCACACTAGTTTGTAGCAGGACACGAGAGGAGTCCCAATACCCTTGCAGGCGGGCCTCGGTCCCGCCCAGCAGGGTGGGCCGAGTCCACAGCTAGCCGACAGGATCTCGACAAGATGCGCCAAGCCGGGTATTCGGCGGTGCACCACAACTGGATCACGCCGCTCTCCCCCAAGCCTCAGGCCCCTACGCCCTCGAGCCCTCACTCCCCGGCCGGCACGGGGTCCGGCCGCTTCAAAGCCCCTATGCCCTCGAACCCACACTGCCTCACTGCCGCACTGCCCCACTGCCTCAATGCCTCACTGCCTCACTGCCCTAACGGTGCCAGAGGTTCGTTCGGGTGGTTCGACAGGGGGTGCCTCGTCGAGCGCATGGCAAGGACCTTCAAAGTGCACAGGAGATCCGGCGCGAATGACGAGACAAGATGGCGGCCCGCCCGTCAAAGTCTGTGTAGCCGCCGCCGTCCCCCTGCGGACCACTCGGACGGACCTCCACTCGAGAGCAGCAATAGAGCGTTTTGCCGGAACCAATCGCCGGCATGGGTCCGGCCGCTTCAAGCCCCCATTGCCCAGGACCCAAGACCCAGGACGGATGGGAAGTGCGGGGCTGGCCGGTTATCCTAGGGCCATGACACGCGACCTCGTCCTGGTAGGCGGCGGGCATTCCCACGTACAGATCCTCGAGAGTCTGGCACTCGAGCCCATCCCGGGTTTCAAGACGACTGTGGTGGTGGACTCTCCCATCGCCATCTACTCGGGGATGGTCCCAGGCTTCGTGGCAGGCCAGTACCAGGCCAGAGACCTGGAGATCGACATTCCCCCCCTCGCTCGGAAAGCGGGAGCGCGGGTCGTGGTGGCCCGCGCTACGGAGATCGATCGCACCCGCCGGCAGGTCATCGTGGCCGACGAGCCGCCAGTCTCCTTCGATCTGGCCTCGATCAACATCGGCTCCACCGTAGTCGGTCTGGACCTGCCCGGCATTCGTGACTTCGCTCTTCCCACCCGACCCATTGCCGACCTGGTTGCCTATATCGATCCGTTGGTGGCCAGATTTCAGCAGAACGTGGATCGCACGCCGTTTCGAGTCGTCGTCGTGGGAGGAGGGGCCGGCGGCGTCGAGTTGGCCTTTACGCTCCAAGCAAGACTCTTGAAGGAAACCGACAGGCCGATATCGGTGCAACTGGTTCATTCAGGCCGGCGGCTGATGGACGGCTATCCGATGGGATTGGTGCGCCGCATCCTTCGACAGGCAGCGAGGCGGGGCATTCGAGTCATCCCAGAGCGGCGGGTCATGGGCGCCGAGGAGGGAACTGTTCGATTCGAGACCGGAGACCCCCTTCCTTTCGATGCCCTGATCTGGGTCGTCGGTGCGGCCAGTCATCCCTTCTTTCGAGACTCGGGACTCCCTACCGACTCGAGAGGGTTCGGAATCACTCGCTCGACTCTTCAGGTCGAAGGGGAGGACGACCTGTTCGCAGTCGGTGACTGCGCTACTCTCGGCGACTTTCCAGAGACACCGAAAGCCGGCGTCTACGCGGTGCGTCAGGGGCCTGTCCTGATGCACAACTTGCGGGCCAGGGCAGCAGGCAAGCCGCTGGAGAGCTACAGACCACAGTCCGACTTCCTGACTCTGCTCAATCTCGGGGACGGCACCGCCCTGGGCGCCAAATGGGGGCGGTCCTTCGAGGGTCGGTGGGTCATGTGGCTCAAGGATCGCATCGACAGAAAGTTCATGAGGCGATTCGAGATCGACGACAGTTGAACCTGGAAGACCTGGTTAGCTCGAGAAGGGCTAACGGGATAGGAGCCCGTGGCGTCAGGCTCCACCCGCTGCATGGAGGCGTGCTACAGGGGCTTCCTCGAGGAGACCCTCGAGTCTCTCCAGTGCCCGCTCCCATGAGAGAACCTCTCTTGGCAGATAGGCCACCAGGGTGGCCCGCTCCGTCTCAGCTGTTACCTTGACCCGCTCGCTACCGGTTATGGGCGCATCGCACGGGCCCCGCGCGTCCACCAACAGCGGCTTGCCCTCCAGGTTGAAGGGGCCTCGCAGCGACTCGTAACTCTCACCAGCCTGGCCGGCACGCATCACGAAGGGCGGCTCGAAGGTTCCTTCGGCCATCACGCAGCACGGCACGGCCAACTCTGCCGACAGGCAGTTGTTCAGATCCACCAGGGGATGGATCTCCGGCATCTCGGAGCCCTTGAGCAGCCGCCGCAGCAAGGCCTCTGAAGAGGGTCGATACCGGGTAGGGTCACACCCCGCGGCCCTGAACAGACGGCGAAGACCAGCCACCGTGGGATCGCTGGAAAGAGTCTCCAGATTGCGGGTATCTCTGACCCTCAGGGTTACAGACCGGCGCAGACTCAGCAACTGATTCACGCCTCCGAGTGCCATCTCGAGCTCGACCATGAATAGGGACCAGCCTTCGAGCTCGAAGCGGATCTGAACCTCCAGATTGTCCATCGGGCCATCCTACACGCTGCTGGAACCTGAGGCCTGCTTGCCGCACGGGCACGCGCAGGTACAATAGCTGAAGCCTGTCAGCAGAAAAGACTCTGCCGCGGGACTTCGCCATGATCGGCAAGACCGTCTCGCATTATCGGATCGTCGAGAAGCTCGGAGCGGGCGGAATGGGGGTGGTGTACAAGGCCGAGGATACGAAACTCGGCCGCTTCGTCGCCCTCAAGTTCCTCCCCGAGTCGGTGGCACAGGACCGTCAAGCAGTCGAGCGATTCATGCTCGAAGCCCGTGCCGCTGCCGCCTTGAGTCATCCGCACATCTGCACCATCCACGAGATCGACGAGTTCGAGGGCGTGACCTTCATCGCCATGGAGTACCTCGAGGGCCAGAACCTCAAGTACGCCATCGGTGGCCGACCCATGCCTCTGGAGATCGTCATCGAGCTCGGCATCCAGGTGGCCGAGGCGCTGGCGGCAGCCCACGCCAAGGGCATCACACATCGAGACATCAAGCCTTCCAATATCTTCCTGTCGATGGGCGGGCAAGCCAAGGTCGTCGATTTCGGGCTCGCCAAGCTGGCGCCGCAGGCAACCCCGGGGAGCGAGGATGAGACCATCGTCGCCGACGCGCCCACCCAGACGGCCGACCTCACGGGATCGGGCAAGGCCATGGGAACGGTGGCCTACATGTCGCCCGAGCAGGCTCTGGGTAAGAAGGTGGATGCCCGTTCGGATCTCTTCTCCCTTGGAGCGGTGCTCTACGAGATGATCACCGGCAAACAGGCCTTCTCCGGCGCCACCCAGGCAGCCATCTTTGACCAGATTCTGAATCGGGAACCTGTGCCTCCGGCCCATCTGGGCATCGAAACCCCCTGGGAGCTCCAACAGGTTCTGAACAAAGCGCTGGAGAAGAACGCAGTGCTGCGCTATCAGAGTGCTCTCGAGCTGCACACCGACCTTCGCCGCCTGCGTCGGGACATGGAATCCGGGCATTCCTCCGCCGTCACCCCGGCTACCGGGGCAGCGATGGAGACGCCTGTATCCAGCGGTTCCTACTCGGCTGCGCAGCCCGTTGTGTCGGCAGCGCAACCTCCCATTCTGGCCACTCCATCGGCGGGAGTCCCCCTTGCCGAGCCGACCCAGCCTTCTGGCAAGAGACGAATCCTCTGGATGCTCTCGGCACTCTTGCTGGCGGCCGTGGCGGTAATCGCAATACTCCTGCTGCAGCGACCTGGGACCGTTGCTCTCACCGAAAGTGATGTGCTCCTGCTCACCGACTTCACCAACACGACCGGCGATCCGGTCTTCGACGATACCCTCAAGCAGGCCCTGGCCGTGAAGCTCGAGGAATCGCCCTACCTCAATATCCTCCCTGAGCGTCAGGTGCAGGAGGCTCTGCGATTCATGGGCCGCCAGGCCGAGGATCGCGTCACGCCTGAGATCGCGCACGAAATCTGTGAGCGACAGGGCCTCAAGGCCCTGGTCAGAGGCGAGATCGCCCCCCTGGGGAACAACTACGTCGTCACACTCACGGCAGACGAGTGTCTCTCCGGTCGAGCACTGGCACGGGAGCAGGTAGAGGCATCGAGCAAGGAGGAGGTCCTGGCGGCTGTAGGGACGGCAGCAGTGGAGATCCGGCGCGCGCTGGGTGAATCCCTGGCCTCGATCGAGAGGTTCGACGAGCCTGTAGAGAGGGCCACGACCTCTTCCCTGGAAGCCCTGAAGGCTTTCAGCCGAGGCGAGAAGCTGAGAGCCAGCGGACAGGAAAGCGACGCCATTCCATTCCTCGAGAGGGCCATTGAGCTCGACCCAGATTTTGCCCAGGCCTACGGGGCGTTGGGCACCATCTACGCCAATCTCCGCGAATGGGAGCTCGCGAGAGAGAACAACACGCGGGCTTTCGAACTGCGCGACCAGGTGAGCGAGCGCGAGGAGCTCTACATTAC
>JAUVRX010000316.1 GCA_030597375.1 Acidobacteriota bacterium | reverse complement strand
GGGCCGAGAAGGGAGATCCGAATCATCTCCTGCAGGTAGATGGCTGGCGCTTTGTGGTCGAAGACATCGCGGTAGAGTGTTTCGCCCTCGAGCATGTAGTTCGCAACGGCTGCGAAGAGGGAAGCATCTTCGAAGTAGGGATAGACCAGCGCAGGAGCCAACAGCAGTGCGGAAAGCAGCACTGCGGCAGTCACTGCCAGGGCGATCAGGGCTCTCATCGGGCTCGCGGCAGTCTACCTCACCGAATTCGGAACTGGATGGCAGCTCGGACCCCTGCCGAGCGATAGAATGGCGACCTCGGACCGAGTCGTACTCCAAAGTCAGATCTGAAAGAGAAAGCGAGGGTAGACGATGATCATTTCCCTGGTCAATGTGAAGGGTGGCGTCGGCAAGACCACGACGGCCGTCAACATGGGGGCCGGATTCGCCGGTAGCGGACTGCGGGTCCTGTTGGTCGATCTCGACCCCCAAAGCTCGGCCAGTTACTCGGTCGGCGTTGCCAGCGACGAGGTGGGATTGTCGAGCGAAGATCTCCTTCTCGGGGAGCAGGCGGCCAGGGACGTGATCGTGGAAACTGGGGTGGAGGGCCTCGAGCTCATTCCCGGATCCATGAAGCTGGTCGGTGCGGATCTCGCCCTGGCTCGTAAGAAACATCCGGAGCGGAGGTTGATCGAGGCGTTGAAGCCTCTGCGCCGGCAATACGACTTCATCCTCGTAGACTGTCCACCCGGTCTTTCGATCCTGACTGTCAACGGCCTGGTGGCGTCGGATTTCTACATCCTCCCTGTAGTGCCCCACGACCTGGACATGGAGGCCATGAATCACTTCTTCGTGGGTCTCGAGACCCTGGGTCTCACCGTGCGTGGACTGCCGGACCTTCTGGGCATTCTGCTGACCATGGTGGATCACCGTACTTCGGTGACCAACGATGTGGTCGAAGCCATTCGAAGGGCCCTCGGAAGGGAGGTCTTCCAAACGGAGATACCCATCAACGTGCGTCTCGCCGAGGCTCCCGGCTACGGGTCCTCGATCTACGACTATCAGGGCTGGTCGGCTGGGGCCAGGGCTTACAGCCAGCTGGGTGGAGAGGTGATTCGCCGTTTGCGGAAGAAGGGGGCGATCTGATCGGAATAGGTTCCGCATCGTTCGATGCGAAGCCCAGTTGGGCCTTGAGTCCTGGGCGAGGAGGCAACCAGAGTCTGCGGGGATTGTGGCAATCAGGATCGGAGCAGTCTCTGGCGCTCGAGCTCTCGAATCCAGTCGTCGATGGCTTCGGCAATGTCGGCGGGCAGATCCAGGAATCGTAGCCCCATTCCTGGATCGTACTGATGCTGACGAGAGTAGCGACGGTTCCAAACGACTTCGCAGTGGCACCTGGCGACTTGATTGACCGGCTCGGGCAGCGAAAACTCCACCCAGAACTGGCTACCCGGCTCGCGCGGATTGACGGTGCCGATCATCATGCCGGTCTTGCTCAAGTTCTTCGCATACCCGAAGAATATTTTCTGTCCTTCGCTGCAGTCCGCCTTCAGGACCATGATGGGGACACGCAGAGCCCTTCGAGAGTCGGGTTGGGAGACTTCCTGCGATTGGCGGTGTTGCTCTTCCAGAATCATCAACCACCTCGTAGCGTCTGGCAGTGCAAGTTATCGCTTTCATCCCGTAGTGTGCGCCGCAGGCTCAGGCTCTGCTATGAAGTAGATCACTGGCTTTCGTGGGTGGAGATGAGGCAACTGGTTCCACTGTGAGCACTCGAAGATCGCGATTACACCTCCTGGCGACCTCTCTCCTGTTCGGGACTCTTCTGTTCGTGCTCGGATGTGGCGATCTGCTGCCGAAGAGATCGACAGGGGAGAAGCTCTACCGCAAGCACTGCGCGAGCTGTCATGGGCTGGACGCAAAGGGCCAAACCGTCCGGTACATGGGAATCACAAGGGCGAATCTCACGGACAATGACTGGAAGTACGGCGGTGGCGACAGCATCGCGATCCAGGAGACAGTGACCCAGGGTCTGGTAGAGCGTCACCCTCGGTCACTGCTGAGGCTCGATACGCAAGAAGTCAAGGCAATAGCCGGCTGGGTCCTGAAGCTTCGGGGCGAGACCAGCCGCTGATGCCCGAACGCTCCTGCGCCGGGCGGGATCGGGGTCGAAGTCAGGGAGCGACCCCAGACCATTCGGCCAGGCTTGCCGACTCGAACCCGTCCGTGAAGATGGAGCTGGCGCTCTCGAATCTGTAGATCGTTCCATTCAGGTTGACCAGGTAGAGCTCACCCGACTCGTCCTCTCCGAAGGAGCTGATGGAGTTGGCAGTGTCGCGCCATAGAGCCCGGGTCCACCTGCCGTCGGACTGCTGCGTGCCGAACCAGATGCGCCCGCTGCAGTAGTCGCCGAAGATGTAGATGCCGCCCAGGCCGGCGATGGAGTGCCCACGATATCGATAGCCACCCGTCACCGAGCAGCCGAGTGAGTGGTCGTATTCGAGGATGGGAAATTCGTACAGGTCGGCAGCGCCACACAGCGGAGAGGGATCGTTGGGATT
>JAUVRX010000078.1 GCA_030597375.1 Acidobacteriota bacterium | reverse complement strand
GCGAGCTGATTCAGAGCGTGGAGTCCGTATTGCGTCTTGGCGTCGGCTCGGAGCTGAGCCGTGTACTCAACGCGACGGGGATCTTCCTCCATACGAACCTCGGGAGAGCGCCGTTGCCTGGCGACGTCGCTGTCCGACTACCGGTTCTTCTCAATGCCTATTGTGACCTCGAGTTCGACCTGGAGTCGGGGCGCAGGAGCGAAAGAAACCGTCGTGCCGAGCTCCTTCTGACGACGTTGACCGGGGCCGAGGCGGCGCTGGTGGCGAACAACAACGCCGGTGCCCTGGTATTGGTCTTGGCGACATTGGCCAAGGATCGAGAGGTGGTGGTCTCCCGCGGCGAGTTGGTCGAGATCGGGGGGTCCTTTCGGGTTCCCGACATTCTGCGGGCTGCCGGCGCCCGGCTGGTGGAGGTGGGCACCACCAACCGTACCCGTATCGACGACTATGAGCAGGCCATCGGGACTGAAACGGCCCTTCTCCTCAAGGTGCATCCCAGCAACTACCGCATCTCGGGATTCGTAGCCAGTGCAGCACCAGCAGACCTGGTGGAACTGGCTCGTCGTCGCGGGTTGCCGTTGGCCGTCGATGAAGGCAGCGGCCTGCTGCGACCCCACACGGCCCCACAGTTTCAGGGACATGAGAGCGTGCAGGAGCTCATCGCCGCGGGTGCCGACCTGGTCTGCAGCAGCGGCGACAAGCTGCTCGGTGGGCCTCAAGCCGGTCTGCTGGTCGGCAGGAAGGATCTCGTCCAGCGCTGCCACCGGCATCCTCTCTATAGGGCCCTGAGACCGGACCGCACCGCCTACGCTTCATTGGAGGCAGTGCTTCGCTCTCACCTGGCTCAAAGACCCTTGCCTCTGAGTCGGCTGTGGGTCGATCCGGTGGTGCACCGACGCCGCCTGGAGGAGATGGCCCAGACCCTGGAGGCCGATATCGTCGGGGCCGAGGCCTTCGTCGGTGGTGGAGCGGCTCCCGAGCGACCGATCGCTGGTGAAGCGTTGGCTCTGCCAGGAGATCCGGACCTTCTGTACAAGCTACGCCACGGCGATCCTCCGGTCGTAGGCTACATCCGAGAGGGTCGTCTGATCCTGGACCTCCGGACGGTCGATCCCGAGGACGACGCCATCCTGGCGGCCGCTGTCCGCACGGCGCTCGGCCGCTGAGCCAGGTCGAAAACCTCATAGTCCCTGCTGTTGCGCGAAGAGTAGAATCGAAGTATGCCTGCGGCCCATATTCTCGTGGTGGAGGATCGCGAGTCGCTCCGCCGCATGCTCGAGCGGGCCCTGCAGCAGGAGGGCTACGCGGTGACAGCCTGTGCGGATGGCGAGCAGGCGGTGGTGAGTCTGGCGGCGGAGTCCCTCGACATCGTGTTGACCGACCTGAAGCTTCCCGGGATGTCGGGAATCGACGTCTTGCGGGCCTCCCGAGACGCGCAGCCCACAGTACCTGTCGTGGTGCTCACCGCCTTCGGCACCGTCGGAACGGCTGTGGAGGCGATGAAGCTCGGAGCGGCGGACTTCCTGGAAAAGCCGGTGGAGATCGAGGATCTCTTCCAGTTGGTGGAGTCACTACTCGGAGAGGATGCAGACAGGTCGGTCTTCCAGTTGCCAGGAGGTCCTGTCATTGTCGGTCGGCATCCGACGCTGCGCGCGGCCTTACGGCTTCTGGAGCGGGTCTCCCGGACGGACAGCACAGTGCTTCTGACCGGCGAAAGCGGCACCGGCAAGGAGCTCTTCGCTCGCGCCCTGCATGGACTTTCATTGCGGAAGGACGGGCCGTTCGTGGCTGTCAACTGTGCGGCCATTCCAGAGACCCTCGTGGAGAACGAGTTGTTCGGCCATGAAAAGGGGGCCTTTACCGGTGCCCATCGGCGACAGACCGGTCGATTCGAAGCCGCAGATGGCGGTACCCTGCTATTGGATGAGATCGGTGATCTGCCCCTGTCCACACAAAGTAAGGTTTTGCGGGTTCTCGAAGAGCGCACGTTCGAGAGGGTGGGGAGCTCGCGATCTCTCAAGGCCAATGTGCGGCTCGTGGCGGCCACCAACAGAGATCTGCGCTCGATGGTCGAGGCGGGCGGGTTCAGGGACGATCTCTACTACCGTTTGGAGGTCTTCCCGATCGAGCTACCACCACTCAGGGATCGGGCGAGCGATATTCCGCTGTTGGCTCAGCATCTGGTGGAAGAGATCGCGGCCAGACAGGGGGTCGCGTCTCGCCCGTTGACCCGAGAGGCCGCGAGTCTGCTCGAGAACCACGAGTGGCCGGGCAATATTCGCCAACTGGCCAACGTCCTCGAGAGGGCGATGATCGTCGGTGACGGTCCACGCCTCGAGGCGGCGGAGTTGAGGGCGCTGCTGTCTGCGGAAAGCGGCACAAGCGAACGGCAGAGAATCTGTGACGCTCTCGAACAAAGCGATGGTGACAAGCACCGAGCCGCCCAGTATCTGGACCTGAGCTACCGAACGCTTCTGCGTCGGATCAAGGAGCACGACCTGGCGGGCTATCCCGAATATCGCAGTCGAGAGTGAGGGCCTATGCTATATTGCTGGAACCCCGACATGGGCGCGAATCGAGGCTGCCTTCCGGTGACCGAAGAAAAGAAACGGCCGAAGAGATACGACTGGTACACCATTTCCGGTGAGACCATCAGGGGATGGGGTTTCGCCGTGGTTGTGGTCGTGCTGGTTGCGGCCGGATACCTGGGCTATCGGTTCGTCGAAGGGTTGGTCCTGGAGCGGGAAGTGGCAGCCGTGATTCAGGAAGCACAGGATCTACTGCAGACCGTGAGAGATGCTGGTGGTGTCGACAGTTACCGTGAAGAGTACGATCAGGCCAGCGGGCACCTGGAGGAGGCCAAGGCCAGTCGCGCGGTGGGTGAGCTCAAGGAGGCCTATCGAAATGGCCAGCGAAGTCGAACCCTGCTGACTTCGATCTTGAGCGCATTACGCCTGCGTGGACCCGAGGGCGAGGCGATGTTCATCGCCGTCGAGGGCGAGGTCGAGTTCCGCCGTGGAGAGAGAGGGCCGTGGGAGAAAGCGCGCAGTCGCGTGGCGCTCAACGCTGGCGACTATGTCAAGACCTCGGGCAGTGGCTCGGCCGAAGTCATGACGGTGGATGGAACGCTCTACACGGTTCGACCTGACACCGTGATTCTGGTTGGGCGGGCTCGGCCAGCTCCGGGAGTCGCCCGGCAACAATCCATCAACCTGGAATTCGGCTGGGTCGATCTGGGGACCGGTCAGAGTGGCAGCCGTGTATCGACGCCCGGGGCAGAGGCTCGCATACGGGAGGAGACGTCGGCCCTGATCAGTTACAACGAGGAAGAGGACGTTGGCCACTTTGCGACCTACGAAGGCAGCATGGTTGTAGCCACCGCCGACGGCACGAGCCGCGAGGTCCAGGCTCTCGAACAGGTGGTGCAGTCCGGAGGGACCCTGTCGAAGCCTGAGACGCTACCCATGGCTCCGGCCCTGGTAGCGCCCGACGACGACTTCGAGGTCTTTCTGGGCACGGACTCGGATCTTGTGCTGACCTGGGCGCCAGTGACCGGCGCTGAACGCTATGCCTTACAGGTCGCTCCGAGTCGCTTCTTCGTGCGCAGCGTAATCGATGTCGAGGACCGCACGGAAACCGTCGCCAAAGTCGGCCTACAGGGAGAAGGCACCTTTGTTTGGCGGGTGGCGGCTGTCGATGCGAATGGCATCCAAAGCCCCTGGAGCGAGCTGAGGCGCTTTCGCGTCACGGCTGCTGCCGGGTCTGCATCGTCGAGCTCCGGCGCGGCAGCAGCAAAGTGAAGCGGGTCTCTTTGTCGTCCTAGTTCCTAGTTCCCTTCCGGGACCAACTCTTCTTCGCTCTTCTCATGGGTCGGGTCGTGGCTTCGGAAGCCGCGGCTCTGGATGTCGAATCTGGCGCTGGAGAAGGTCAAACCGCTCGAGAAAGAGGCGATGAAACGGGTGCTCTCCCCCGGATTCAGAACGGGCCTGACGAGGCGAGCCTCGCGTTTGCCGAGCAGGGCCCCGGAATCGCTGTAGAGGAGCACGCTGAGGTTGATGCTGGTCGCCGGATTTCGGCCCGAGTTGCGCAGGGAGCCGACGACATCCAGGGAGTTCTCGTTGACATTGAAGTCCTCTTCCCACTCTGTGACGACCAGGCTGGATCCGGGTTCTCGAGGGGCCGGGACTGTGGCCGCTTCGCCAGCGTCCTCAGCGGTAGGTGTTTCCGGCTCGGCATGACGCACGTCGCTATCCGTGAGAACCATGACGGCCCGACGCTTGACAGGCACCTCGACCGCATGAGCGCTGGCTGCGGCTCGTACCACTTCCTCGGTATGAGCCTCGCTAGCCTGGAGATTGACATCGGCAAGGGAAAGCGAGGAGAGAACCCCGGCGGGGCTGGTGAAGATCACCGTCTCGTCCTTGATTTCCCATGCCCCTCGGGTCTCGACGGCTACGCCGTCGCTGGTCACGAGCCAGTCGGCACTCGCTGCCGAGCCGAAGCTCAACAGCGAGGCCATGAGGAGAACCAGAGGGAGGGCTCCTATCGCCGGATTCGAGGTGCGCTCATGCATCAGAAGTCCCTCCAGTTGGTCTCCACGGTGCAGATCGGGATGGCGGCCAGGAACTGGATGCCGGTGTCATCCCGGACCGCCTTGATGTTGATGGTGTAGTTGGCGAACCTGCAATCGGCTGGGAAGAGCTTGCGGATCTCACCCATCACCGATATCAGGTCGTCCGGGATGTCGTCGGCCGTCGGGCCGTCGTCGTCGGCATCCGGGTTCTTGGTCTGCCCGGTCTCGACAAAGGGCGAGGACAGGAAGCCGCCCTCGATCACGAAGTATCGATCCAGATTGTTCGGATCGTCCGACGGCAGCAGCCCGCAGGCGTTCGTGGTGTTGACCACGAAGGTGCGGCTATCTCCAGTGTTCACGCAGACCCCGCCGCCCAGGCCGATCTCCTGCTCCGGCTGGTAGGTGGAGATCACGGTCACACCGGCCAGCGAGAAAGCGCGGTTGAGGGTGCGCTCCTCCTCCTCGAGCACGATGTACCAGCCAAACGGAGACTGCCGCAGATAGTCGACATCAGCGCAGGGCGCATCCGGCAGGATCGGCTGAATATCGGCTTCCAGTAGGGGCAGATTGCCGTCGAGGTAGTCGTCGCGACTGAAATCCCTGTCCAGCAGCATGTAGAGTCGACCCCGCCGCTGGGTGACCTCCCAGAGGTCCTCCCGCTCGCCGGAGCCCCAGGAAAGGGCGTATTTGCCCAGTTGTGCTACGAAGATCACGGCCGGCGGATAGTAGTAGGCGTGACCCGGGGAAAGGAAGATCGGGAAGGGATCCCACTCCTCGGCCGTGACGCGTGGCCCCAGTCCGTCGTCCTCGAGGATCTGCGGCTCGCTGAGGTCCACCTTGTACATGATTCCGATGGTGGTCCCGAAGTAGAGGGTGTCGAACACACCATTCTGGTCTGTATCGACAGCTGCCACATCCGTGGGCACCGAACCTTCGACGGGACGCTTGTAGAGGGTGCGACCGGTCTCGATGTCGACGATGTAGATGTGGTTGCCTTCCGCAGCGGCCATGCCCTTGCGCAGGGGGTCCATGCCACCACCGAAGATCGCCACGTGGCGGTCCTCGAGAGTGTTGCCGCCATCCGTCAGAACCCGAATGCGGCCGATAGCCGGCGTGCTCCAGGAATCTCCGAGATCGGACAGGCCGTTGGCGTCGTCATCGCAGGATCCGTCGTCGAGCTGAATCCCACAGTCCGTGTTGTCGGCGAACTCCCAGAGCACTGCCGGGAACGGCAGCGTGCCGCAGCCGGCACCACCGTCCAGGCAAGAGGGAACCCAGTTTCGAGGTCCGACCAGCGGCTCCGGGATCACCGGAATGTTGTTGCACACATCGAGCTTGTCCGGCTGCGTGTAGTCGAGGGCGAAGTAGCCCGCCCCTCCTTCACGCATGCCGCCGATGAGCACCGACCGCCACTCCCGTTCGTCTTCCACCGGAATGCCGTCGTGCATCGGGTCGATGAGGATGTCGCCATGCGACACCTTGCCGTCGAGGGTGAACGCATGGTCCCCCAGGAGCTGCAGATCGTACAGACTCGACTGCGCTACGCGGGGCACGTAGGAGAAGAGCTCCCGGCCAGTGCCGCCGTCGAAGTCGCCCTGAATGATCTGCTGGTTCGGAATCGTGCTGTTCTCGCAACCGTTGCCGTTGAGGCCGCGGAAGATGCCGGCGTCGAAGGTGTGCAGCTGCCCGCCGTTGGAGCCCAGCGTGATCATCTTGCGACGGAGCTGCTGTTTAGCGAAGTAGCAGCGGTAGCCGGTCGGTGACAGCCCGCAGGGGTCTTCCAGGGGAAGCAGACCGCTGCCGCCGACATCAGCCGTCCAGTAGCGGAAGTTGTCCGGATTTCCCAGCACGACCGGGTCGGAGTGAAAGATATCTCCCAGCATGAAGCGGATCTCCTGGCTGGGATCGGTTGGATCCTCGGCTACCTTGACGGCGTGGAAGAAATCCAGGGTTGCGATGGCCTCGTCGCGATTGGCCGGATCCAATCCACAGGGGAGATCGCCCTCTGTGCAGATGCCGTAGGCCTCCAATAGGTCCTGCCAGCCCGCGTCGTCGACCGGGCGCTGATAGTAGAGGCGCGTATCGGGAAGTCCAGGATCCTTGACTTGTGGGTAGTAGACCCGGCGCTGGTCCTCGTCAGGACCCAGGTTGTAGTCGCCTGCCAGGATCTGGGCGTCAGTAGATGCCTGAGCCAGCAGCTCCTCGCCGGCATTCCACAGGTGGCACTGGCTCTTCTTGTCCGGATTCTGGGAATCGGGACCGCAGCTCGCCGAGGGCCTGTTGTCCGGTATGAAGCGTTGCTCCTCGGTGCCATCCGGCAGCTCCACGGTGATCTCGTAGACCGGTACGGGCCGCAGGTAGGCATCGAGACGACCAGGCCATACCGGCTCCTCGAGGAGCGGGATGAAACTGGTCAGGTAGGTCTTGTCCGGCGTGTTCGCCGAGGCCTGGGGCACGGCGGCGGCCGCGAAGGAGCGGGGCCGCGGCTGGATGGCGACGATGATCTGCTTGAGAGCTTCGACGAGCTCGTCCTCGTTGCCCGGATAGATGGGCCCGGTCATGTCGATGACACCATCGCCGTCGAAGTCGATGGCGTCGGTACCACCGTTCTTGGCAATGCAGTCGAGAGTATTGCCGGTGACGGCGGCCAGGCCGAAGCCGACGACGAAGGTGCGGACATTGCGGCCGTCATAGAGCTGTGTGGCAGCGGTACAGGGCGCTCCGCCGCAGGTCTCGTCTCCATCGGAGAGGATCAACAGATTGACCGTTCTGCAGCCGAATGTGGGATCGCCGTCCGGAGTGTCGGCCACCGCCTTCCACTTGTCGTACCAGGTGATGAAATCGTCCATGGAGGCGCCGATCGGCGTCGAGCCGTAGGGGATCATGGGCGGTGTATGGACGTAGGCGGGCTTCAGGGAGAGCTTGTGGTTGGTGCCGACCAGGGCGTCCGGATGATCCTCGAAGTAGGGTGCCGAGCGCAGCTCGGGCACGAAGGCAGGATCGTCGGGATCCCAGTTGGGGGCCAGGCGTCGGAGGATGGCGTCTTTGTTGGCGTTGCCAGCGCCCCAGACCACGGGATCTTCCCAGTCGAGTGGAATGATGTCACCGCGATGGAAGACCGCCCCGCGTGCGGCAGGATCCGCCACGGTCGGAACCTTCAGATTGATCCCGGCATCGGCGTCGGTGCCCGAGTCGGTGTTGGGGTCCCAACCGTTGCACCAGCCGCTGCTGTTGTAGGTGTCGTTGACGTAGTTCCAGAAACCGGCCGGTTCGCCGTCCTGGTTGGTTTTGCCCTCGATCTGCCAGATGAGAGCCTCGTTGGCACCAGCGAGATCGCGCCCCGTATTGTCCTGTGCGTAGACGGGCGCGAACTCCATCACGGTCTCCTGTTCCTCGCCCAGCCAGACCTGACAATCGCTTCGGGCCTCGCGCATCTTGAGCTTGGCGGTAAAGGTCGGGTCACCGAGATTGCCGCTCTCCACCTGCTCCCAGGTGACTCGGAAGCGACGACCGCCATAGCTCACCCACTCGTAGGTGAGGGTCGTGCCCGTATCACCGAGGACGGGAAAGCTCAGCAACTCACCGACGTCCTCCAGACTGGTGTCCAGCCTCTGCGGTGTACCGCAGGTGCCCAGTTGGTCTCCAGTGATCTCTCCATGAGCAGAGTCCAGATCACAGGTGATGTCGGTGTCCCGATCGTCCATGCAGTGATCGCCGAAGAGCTTGGCCTGCCCCGGCGCCGGGTAGGGAAGAGCGTCGGCCCAGGGTGGTTTTTCCGTGGCGTTGTGGAGCCAGTGCTTGCGGTAGACCCGCACCCGGTCCTGGTTGTAGGTGCCGAAGCCCCAGTTCACCGCGCCCTCGAGCTCGGGGTCGTTGACGACCCGGAAGAGGGCCGATTTGGCCTGGTAGAACTTCGAGTTGGGGTCGTCGCCATAGGCGGGGGCGAAGGAGTCCCTCGCCACGCCCTTGTCTTCGTCCGGAGGCGTCCAGTTCATGGAGCCGGAGACGTCGAAGATGACGAAGAGATAGGGTTCGCGCCCGGCCTCGCGGACCAGGTCGCGATCGTCGGCATCGAGGGATGCTGCGGCGGCGAACGACAGGACCGCCAGGAGACCCAGCGCCAGCCAGCGATTCAGGGTGATCGTCGAGTTTGCCATGATGTACGTACCTTCCTTTCGGGCTGCAGCCGAGTCGCTCAGAATGCGAATTCGAGCCCGCCACGGTTGGGGTCGGTAATTGCCTTCACCTTCTCGGTGATCGGGGTGTCCCAGGGCTGGAAAGAGACCAGAACACTGAGGCGCTTCTGAGCCAGGGGAGTCGGGTTGGCCGGTGGAGGCGTGCCGGCAGGCCCCATCCAGGCGATGCGGGTTGCCGTCGAGGCCACTGCATGATTGACCTTGAAGTACGGGTTGTCCTCGTTGATCTGGCAGAGGTTGCAGGGTGCATCGAGAATCGGCAGGAACGGTGACACCTCGAGGCGGTGCCCAAGGTGGACGCCGGCTCGACTGTCGGGCTCCGCTACGTCGAGCTGGAAGGAGCGCAGATCGGGCAACACGAGCGCCTTGGCCGTTGCTATGTCTATCCCCGAGTTGGTGGCGTAGAACGCCTGTTGGGTCATCCTTTCATTGGCGCCGATCCGGAGCTCGGTCTGGGTGACCAGGGACAGGGCGAGCCCGACGATGGTCAGGATCAACAGCACCAGAAGGGCGAGGACGTAGACGCTTCCCGATTCGTGCCGAAGGGTTCGTAGGGTTTCTCGCATCACAGATTCCTCAAGTCGATGGTGGTCTGTAGGAGCTGTCGACGGAACCGGCGTTCCGCGTCGGTGTTGGTGTTGGCGAGCGGCGAGTTCTCGATTCGCTGAATCTGGGGTGCCGCGAAGTGCCGCACCTGCGACTGGATCCGAGCCAGGGTATTGAGCCGCACGAAATAGAGGCGGGGAACTCGGGGGGCACCGGGGATCGTATCGTCCCAGGGCGGCACCCAGGGCGCATCGTTCGGGTCGTCGCCGGGGGCGTTGAACAGCCAATCGTCGTCTTCGCCATCGTCGGTTTCGGTGATGACGACGTCGATCTCACCGTCGCCGTTGATGTCGGTCTGGGGTGGGCCGACATCACTGTCGAACCCCAGTGCGATCTGCAATTCGGAGATGCCGTCGGCGATGTCCAACCAGGCATCGGTGTTGGCGCCGCCATGGACGACCTCGGTGTTGGGATAGACGCGGGCCACGGCGAGAGACGGAATGGGGTCGGGATCGGGGTCCCGCACATAGAAACGGTGCTCTTCCAGTATCCCGACCGTGGCGGCCGCCGTCAGTGCACTCGGCAGCACCGGCCCAGGACCCGTTCCGGAAAGGTAGAGATCTCGATATTCGCCGGTATGGGTACCGCTATTGACCGAGAAACGGACGGTGATCTGGGCATCCGGCACATCCACGGTGCTTGCCGGATCCAATTCCACGATCGCGTAGATCCTCTCGTCGATGGGGCTGACGAGGATCAGGGCTTCCGGGTTTCCATCCGTGATGGCCTCTTCGAGCGGTTGGAGATCCTGGGGGATCCCCGTGGGGCTGGGAGTGCGCACGATGATGTCACCACGTACCGCCGACTGTGAGTCGGTTGTGGGCGTGCCGGAAGAGTCGTAGAGGATGAATGAGGTCGGGTCGGCGTTGTTGATTTGATAGATGGGCGCGGTGAAGACCCCTCGAATGCTCAGAACGTCGGTGCCTTCCATGACCTTGGATTGGTTGATCCCGGAGACGGCGTAGGTATCGGCCGCGACGTTGTCCTGAACGGTCACAGCCGGCAGCAGTCGGGTCCCCTGATTGTTCAGGATGGCCTGCAGTCCCCCGCGACCGGTCATGCGAATCATGCGGGTCATCTCGTTCTGGGCGACGCGCAGGGACTGCTGCATGTCGGCCACCTGGGTCTGGATGCGCGCCACCTCGGTGTTCTTCTCGAAGATC
>JAUVRX010000309.1 GCA_030597375.1 Acidobacteriota bacterium | reverse complement strand
TGCTTCTGGGTCACTCAGGGCTGTGGCAGGGTGATCTCGGAGAAATGCGCCGAGATGCGAAGGCCGACAAGTCGTGATTCTCGTTGATTCTTCCGTCTGGATCGAGTTCTTTCGCAGGGATAGTAGCCTCGATCTGGAAGCCGTTATGGACCTCGAGGAGGTCGTCACCTGTCTGCCGGTGATTCAGGAAGTGCTGCAGGGGTTCGGCGACCAGCGGACATACCGCCTGGCCCGTGAAGCGATGTTCGCCTTCCCAATCGTCGAGTCTCCCCTGTCCGAGGAGGTCTTCCTGATGGCCGTCGATCTCTTTCGGTCGGCTCGTCGGGCGGGATTCACCATCCGCTCGAGTGTCGACTGCCTGATCGGCGCCTGTGCGCTACAGAATTCATTGACTGTGGTGCACCACGATCGCGACTTCGATGCTCTTGCGCGAATCTCTCCCCTAGAGGTTCGTCGAGTCTGACTCGTTGGAGGCCTCCCTCACAGAGGTGCCCGTCGCCAGGAGCTCGACCCCGCTTTTGAGATGTCAGTGAGTGTAGAATCCTGGATGGTCCGGAAAATTTCTGAAGGAGATTCGTCATGACCTCTATTCCCGTCGCCCGCCGAAGCCCAGGAACCCAATGCCTGTCTAGTACTAGCCGGCTGACGATGCGGCTGCTGGCTGCCGTTCTCCTGGTCGCTCTCGCGCAGGGTTGTGCCTCGGTGCCCAAGCGCAATCCCGTGCCAGACCAACGCTCCGAGGACGCCGTGATTCCGGGAATTCAGAGAGCCAGAAGTTGGGGTGATGAGAAGCCCGCCTATGCCGATACCTGGATGGCCAAGAGCAAGGAAGAGCTACAGGCCGAGTATCCCCATTTGTTCGGCAAACCACACAACTACCTGGCGATTTCCGGTGGGGGCGCCAACGGCGCTTTCGGTGCAGGCCTGCTCAAAGGCTGGGCCGAGGCGGGGACTCGCCCTGAGTTCGACATGGTCACGGGGATCAGCACCGGAGCCCTGACCGCTCCTTTCGCCTTCCTGGGACCCGAGTACGACGACGTGATCGAACACATCTACACCTCCTACTCCACCAAGGATCTGGTCAAGAAGCGCATGCCGATCACCGCCGTAACGAGTGATGCGTTGGGAAACACGAAGAAGCTGGCCGACCTCATCGCCAAGTTCATGGACGACGATCTCATGAGGGCCCTGGCCGACGAGCATCGCAAGGGACGCAATCTGGTCATCGGCACTACGAATCTCGATGTCGAGAGGCCGGTCAACTGGAACATCGCTCGTATCGCAGCCAGCGGAGAGCCCTTTGCCTATGATCTGGTCCGGCAGATCATCCTGGCCTCCGCGTCGATCCCGGTGGCTTTCCCGCCAGTGGCGATCGAGGTCGAAGTCGACGGCCGGCAGTACGACGAGTTGCACGTCGATGGTGGTACCGCTTCGCAGGTCATTCTCTACCCAGCCGGCATTCCCTGGAATGAAGTCCTCAAGAAACTGGAGGTTCCGGGGACACCCAACGTATTCGTGATTCGTAATTCCCGGCTCGACCCGAAGGCCGTAGCCGTCAATCGGAAGCTGTTCCCCATCGCCAGCCGCACCATCGATTCGCTGATTCGCACACAGGGCATCGGCGATCTCTATCGCATCTTCGCGCTCACCAAGCGCGACGGCCTCGAGTTTCATCTGGCCTACATTCCCAAAGAATTCGACGAGATGCCCACAGAGGTATTCGACCCGGTCTACATGCGCAAGCTGTTCGACCTGGGTTACGAGATGGCCAGGTCCGGCTACGAGTGGCAAAAGACACCACCGGACTTCTAGGCCGAACTCGTTGGCACCCCTTGCAAGCAAGTTGGCGCGCGGGACCACTGTGCGCACCAGCCCCTCCCCGTAACCTCTGCTGAGACTTGCGAGATTCTCAACAGAGCGGCAGGGGAGGCACAAAATGAGATCGGTTCCACCGAGAGAGTTCGGCAGCCAGACCGCCAGGGGATACGAGCCGGGAACGGCCTACGAGTACGACGAGTACACCCATGCACCGTTCCAATGTGCCTGTGGCGCAACGCATCGCCTCGGCGAGGATGCTTTTCCAGTGCGGGACACGCCTCGCACTTCAGGTATCTACTTCGTCGCAGCCTGCGATCGGGGTGGAATCACCCTGCTAAAGGCCCGCGGTGTACTGCACTTCAAGCGCCTGGAACCCAGACTCTGGACGTTGGTCGAGACCGAATCGGACAGCCAGGAGCTGGCTCTTGGAACACTGACCGCTCACGGCGTCTGCTGACGCTTCCTCAGCCCGCTGGCCAGAGCCACCCAAAGACACCCGCCGTCAGTCCTACTACGGACTCGTCGCTTCCCGTTTCAGCAGCACGAAGGAACCCTCGCGAGTCAGGACTGCCCAGTTCGACAGGTCCAGGCGCTCCATCTCCCGCTCCCTTGTCACCAGGTAGGTTGCGAGCCCGCCATTGTCCCGAATGTGAAGCTCCTCGATCGAAGGGTGAAGTCGGGCCTCGATCTCCGGCGTCGGCTCGAGCACCACGTCCGATTTGTCCAGGGTAGCGTCTGTCAAGCGGCGCAGGTAGAACTTCAGGCCATGGGCTCGGGTGTGGGCGACGATGATCTGAGCCTTCTCCCAATCAGGCTCTTGCCGTAGTCGCTCGGCGATCGGGCGCATGGAGGCCTGCATTCGCAGGACAGGCCCCAGGTGCACGAGCTGCGATGCCAGGGTCATCCAGACCGCGAGAGCAGCCAGCATCACGCCTGCGAGACGGAGCTCGGTGATTCCCCGGCGTAGGATCCAGCTAGCACCCGCCACCAATAGAACCTCCAGTCCCAGCATGGGCAGGAACCAGCCATCGAGACGTACCGCGGCCGGGGGCAGGCCGTCGCGAACCACCAGAGCCCCTACCGCCAGGCCCAGCCCCACACCCCGCAGCATCGGGGCCCCGACGGCGCCC
>JAUVRX010000236.1 GCA_030597375.1 Acidobacteriota bacterium | reverse complement strand
TTTGGCGGTGGAAGTGCCGAAGGCAGCGGTGATCAGAAGGAGCTGCTCGGTGGCAAGGGAGCCGGTCTGGCCGAGATGAGCGGACTGGGAATTCCGGTACCTCCAGGTTTTACGCTGACGACCGAGGCGTGCATGCAGTACCACGCCGGCGGAAAACGATATCCCGAAGGCCTGGAGTCGCAGTTCATGGAGAACCTGAGCCATCTGGAGGAGCTTCAGGGACGAAAGTTCGGCGATCCGCAGAATCCTCTTCTGTTGTCGGTCCGATCTGGCGGCCCCGTTTCGATGCCTGGCATGATGGACACCGTCCTGAATCTCGGTTTGAACCGTGAGATCGTCGACGCCCAGATAGCTGCGGGCGTCGATCCGCGATTCATCCGAGACTGCTATCGACGTCTGCTCACCATGTATGGCGATGTGGTTCTCGGGGTACCCCATTCGCTCTTCGAGGGGGTTCTGGCCGAGGTGCGCCACGAGGAGGGGGTGGAGACGGACTATGAGATCTCGGGAGAAGGTCTGGGGCGGATCGTCGATGCCTTCGAGGAGATCATCGAGAGCCGCGGCGAGTCTTTTCCCAAAGAGCCGATGGACCAACTCTGGGGCGGCGTTCGTGCGGTCTTCGACAGCTGGAATGTTCAAAGGGCCCGGGACTATCGACGTCTTCACGGCCTGCCCGAGGCTTCAGGCACGGGGGTCAATGTACAGACCATGGTCTTTGGAAATCGTGGTCCCGACTGTGCGACCGGTGTGGCCTTCACTCGTGATCCGGCGACCGGCGAGAAGAAGATCTACGGTGAGTACCTGATCAACGCTCAAGGTGAAGACGTCGTGGCGGGTATCCGCACTCCTCATGCCATTGCTCCTGGCGATGGCACGAGCGGCCTGGGCGACGAATTCCCCGAGGCCTTCGGGACTCTGGAGCAGGTGTGTGCCACATTGGAGAATCACCGGAGAGACATGCAGGATGTGGAGTTCACGATCGAGCACGGCAAGTTGTACATGCTCCAGACGCGGACCGGCAAGCGCACTGGCGCGGCAGCGGTCCGGGTCGCGGTAGAGATGGATGAGGAAGGCCTGATCAGCCAGGAGGAGGCTCTGTTGCGGGTGGTGCCAGAGCAACTCAATCAACTTCTGGCACCGGTCTTCGACCCTGAGGAGAAGCAGAAAGCGGTGGCCGGTGACCGGTTGCTGGCCAAGGGTCTTGCGGCCGGGCCGGGTGCGGCCTCGGGCCGCATCGCCCTGACCGCCGAGCGTGCGTCCGAGATGGCCGAGGCTGGGCCAGTTCTGCTGGTTCGCGACGAGACGTCGCCCGAGGACATCGTCGGCATGCACGCCGCGGCCGGCATTCTCACCAGTCGCGGAGGCCTGACGTCCCACGCGGCCGTCGTGGCTCGCGGTATGGGCAAACCCTGCATCGTCGGGGCCGGAGCCCTCTCCGTACATGAGGACAAGGGGGAGTTCAGGGTGGACGGCAGGGTTTTCAAAGAGGGCGATCAGCTCTCCATCGATGGTACGACGGGGGAGGTCATCGCCGGCGAGTTGGCACCGAAGCCCTCCGAGGTGCTGCAGGTGTTGTTGGAAGGCAAGGAGGCCGAGTCGCCGGCTGTGCACGCGTTTGCCGAGATCCTGGCATGGGCCGATCAGGAAAGGCGAATGAAGGTTCGGGCCAACGCCGACACGCCCCACGATGCGAGGGTGGCGCGAGCTTTGGGCGCTGAGGGAATCGGTCTTTGCCGCACAGAGCACATGTTCTTCGAAGAGGACCGTCTTCCCTGGATCAGACAGGTGATCCTGGCCCGGGATGAGGGGGAGCGGCTTGCGGCTCTGGACCATCTACTGCCGGTGCAGCAGGAGGACTTCGTGGGTATCTTCGAGGCCATGGACGGATTGCCGGTCACGGTCCGATTGCTCGACCCTCCACTCCACGAGTTTCTGCCGCGGGACCGCAAGGCTATCGAGCAGCTTGCCGACCAGATGGGGATCACGGTCGACGAGGTGACGGCCAAGTCCGAGGCGCTCAGTGAGTTCAACCCCATGCTGGGTCATCGCGGATGCCGCCTCGGTCTCACCACGCCGGAGATCTACGACATGCAGGTGGAGGCCCTCGTCCGTGCCGCCTGCGCGCTGCATGAGCAGGGTCGGGACCCACGGCCGGAGATCATGGTTCCCCTGGTCGGTAGCGAGGAGGAGATGGCCCGCCTGCGAGAGCGCATCGAAGGCATTGTCCAACGGGTGAAAGAAGAACTGGGGGTGGAGCTGGAGATACCCATCGGCACGATGATCGAGGTGCCACGAGCCGCCCTGGTGGCGGATCGCATCGCCCTTTTTGCGGATTTCTTCTCTTTTGGAACCAACGACCTGACCCAGATGGCCTATGGTTTTTCGCGTGACGACGCCAGTCGATTCCTGCCCGACTATCTGGAGTCTGGAATCCTGTCGACCGACCCGTTCGAACGGCTGGATGTGGAGGGTGTCGGACAGCTGGTGTCCATGGCCTGTGAGCGCGGGCGCCAGAGCCGGAGCGACCTCAAGATCGGTATCTGTGGAGAGCATGGGGGAGAGTCGCACTCGATCGACTTTTTCGAGCAGTGCGACCTCGACTACGTTTCGTGCTCACCCTACCGCCTGCCGGTAGCTCGTCTTGCAGCAGCTCGCGCCAAACTGAGCAGGAGCTGAGCGCGGCCATGAACAATGCGGGTCGAGGCGCTGCGATCTTCGGGATCGCAGCGACGATGTACATGGGATCGTGTGAACAGGTTGTAACAGAGAGTTGAATGCAAACCGCCAGGGAGGCGGTTGTGGTACAACGTGTCAAAGTGGGTCCAACAGAGCCGTCGAGGCGACCCGGTGGACCCTGACAAGTAAGAAGGAGGTAGATCCATGCAGACCATTCGAGTCGGCCTGTCGGGTTTGGGGAGGATCGGTCGCAATCTATTCCGCATCCTCTACAAGAACCCCGACGTCCGAATCAGCGCCATCAGTGACATTGCCGACCATGCGGCACTCGAGTACCTCATCCGATTCGACACCATCTTCGGGCCCTTTCCGGAGGAGGTCAGCGTCAAGGAGGGATACCTCTATGTCCATGGCCAGCAGATCCCCATGTTCTCGGGCCGGCGTCCGGGCGACGTCCCGTGGGGAGACCTCGGGATCGACGTCGTCGTCGAGGCGACCGGCCAACAGCGGACCCGAAAGGAGTTGGAGGGGCACCTGGAGGCAGGGGCCAGGGCGGTGATTCTCTGCGCCCCGCCGAAGGACCCGCCCGACATCACCGTCGTCATGGGCGTCAACGATGATCAGCTGCGCCCCGAGGATCGAATCATCTCCAATGCCTCCTGCACCGCACACTGCGCGGCACCGGTGATGAAGATCTTGAACGATGCATTCGGGATCGAGAAAGCGTTCCTGAATACGGTGCACGCCTACACCAACCAGCAACGCCTGGCGGATGTGCCGGCCAAAGACCCGCGTCGCGGCAGGGCGGCAGCGGAGAACATCATCCCGCAGAGTACCAACTCGGCGCAGATGATCATGGGCCTGATACCGGAGCTCGAGGGCCGTGTCACCGGAGAAGCGATGAACGTTCCGGTGCCGAACGGTTCTTGCGTCGATCTGGTCTGCTGGCACGGCAAGCCGGTCACGGTGACCGCGGTCAACGAGGTGATTCGGACGGCAGCCTCCTCGCCCCGATGGACGGAGATCGTGCATTACGAGGACGATCCGATCGTCTCCAGCGACATCATTCGAAGTCCCTATTCGAGTACCTTCGATTCACTCGCCACCATGGTGCTGGCGGATCGTGTGTCGAAGACCCTCTCCTGGTATGACAACGGATGGGGCTATGCCCACAGGGTCGTGGATCTGATTCGCTGCTGGATGAAACTACAAGTCGAGGAGGCCGCCTGATGCCCCTGCGCGTAGGAATCAACGGCTTCGGCCGCATCGGACGAAGCGTCTGCAGGATCCTGAGCGACCGGGACGATATCGAGGTCGTAGCGATCAACGATCTCTACGAGAACCAGCAACTGGCCTACCTCTTGAAGTACGACACGGTCATGGGTGTGCTGCACAAGGACGTCACGGTCGAAGGCGACTTCATGTTCGTGGACGGTGACCGCATCGCCATGATCGACGAAATGGATCCCGCAAAGCTGCCCTGGGCCGAGCTCGAGGTCGACATTGTCGTCGAGTCGACGGGCGTGTTCCGTCTACGAGAGCAGCTGCAGAAGCACTTGGAGGCGGGTGCCAAGAAAGTCATTCTCACCGTACCGCCGAAGGACGAGATCGACGCCACCATCGTCATTGGGGTCAACGATCAGGATCTCGACCCGGCAGATCGGATCGTCTCCAACGCCTCCTGCACCACGAACTGTCTGGCACCCATTGCCAAGATTCTCGACGATGCGTTCGGGATCGAAGAGGGATTCCTGACGACGGTGCACGCCTATACGAACGATCAGCGGCTGGCCGATGTGCCGCACAAGGATCTACGGCGAAGCCGGGCAGCCGCCGAGAACATCATCCCCACGACGACCGGTGCAGCTCGGGCCGTCGGCAAGGTGCTGCCGCATCTGGACGGCAAGCTCGACGGGTTGGCCATGCGGGTGCCGGTGCCGGATGGCTCCCTCGTGGATTTCGTCTGCCGCCTGGCTG
>JAUVRX010000257.1 GCA_030597375.1 Acidobacteriota bacterium | reverse complement strand
GGACATCTTCATGTGCCCTCGCAAGTCACCCAACTTCTTCGTGGCGGAAGACTCGCTGCCCGCGTGGGAAGGACCTGTCGCCAGGCAGATGGCGGGTCAGTGGGTTTCCAGCCGCGAGAGCTACGAGAAGCTATTCTCCGGAGCGCGGGAAGAGGCCGCGGTGGGTGAAGTCTCCCCCGTCTACCTGCAGAGCTGGGCCGCCCCACGGCGCATTCTCGGAACGTGCCCCGAGGCCAGGCTCGTGGCGATCCTCCGCGATCCGGCCGAGCGCGCCTGGGCCCACTACATGGGACGCATGCGAGATGGCCTGGAGACTCGCGAGAGTTTCGAGGCGGTCATCGGAGTGGAGCTGGCGGAGGGCCTGCCCGACGACGTGGCCTTCGGAAGCTACCTGGGCTGCTCACGCTATGGGCACTTCCTAAGCCGCTATCTAGAGATCTTTCCAAGCGAGCAGATCAGGGTCTATCTATTCGAAGATCTATGCGAGGCCCCCCGGGATCTCCTAGGCGACATCTTTTCTTTTCTCGGAGTCGATTCGTCTCCGAGCGGCTCGATGAGCCTGCCCAGGCACCATCAAAGTGGCCAGGTGCGTGGAGCGTTGCGCAGAGCGCTTTGGACGCGCAGTGTCGGAGTGCGAACAACATTGCGACCGTTGCTGCCTGAGGGTGTGAGGCGATTGGCGGCGCCGCTGTTCTTGAAGGACCTGGAAAAGCCGCGGCTCGACCCCGTCCTTCGAGCACGAATCTGCGAGGTCCTGGCGCCCGACATCGAACGATGTCAGGAGCTGATTGCCCGTGACCTGACGGGGTGGCTCGAGCCATGACTCCCGTAACCCTGTTCCTGTTGGCTGTCTTGTTGGTCTGCTCCTGGCCGCTCTCGAGATTGCTGGCCAGGCCCTCCTTTCGCCAGGTTGCACCGAGGCAATGGTTGGCTTTGGCGACTGTGGGTCTCTTGGCGATAGCAGTCAGCCTGATTTTGGCGGTGTACCAACCGAACTGGCTTCCGGCCGTGACCGCCGTCGTGGTGTTGTTCGTTGGAGCCTCGGCGTGGCGGAGTCGACCCGGCTTTGGACGTAGCCGCGGCCTGCCACCAGGAAGCTTGTCCCCATGGCAATCGATCGAGGCCCTCGTCGAGCGGGATTTCTATTCGCGGCAGGCATTGCAATATGGGCCGGTCTTCAAGATGGCTCAGTTTCATCGTGGAGTCATCTGCGTGGTCGGACTCGATCGAGGGCACCGGCTCTTGCGGGAGTACCGGAAGAGCCTCGGGCCGTCGCTGCAGCCGTTCAACCGAGAAATCGATGGCGGGTTCCTGCGGTACATGGATGACACGACCCATCGAAGATATGCGGGTCTCTTTCGGGCCGCCCTGAGCCCTACCGTTGTCAGTGCGTCGGAGCTGACTATCAGAGCTGCCGCAGAAGATGAGCTGGCGGATATGGATGTGGCCAGCGCCCAGGGCCAGTCGATCTCACCCGAGCCCTACCTCGAGCGACTCGTCAGTAAGTCCTTTCTCAGCGTGCTCTTCGGAGTTCAGCCTGGGAGTGAGTCTTTCGAACGCTTCGAGCAGATCTACCCACCACTCGGAGAGCAGCCCCTTGGCTCCTCGCTGGGCAATGAAGCCCTCGAGGCACTGGAAGGACTGCGCCGGTGGGTGATGCTGGAGGCGGATTCCCTGAGGGCTGACGATGAGTGGCAGGAGTCGTCGTCAGCTCTCGGTGAGTTGGTTCGATCCGACGAGACGATGCCGGATCCGACTGCTGTCGACAATCTCCTCTTCATTCACAAGATCTCGTCCGACAACGTAGTCGCCCTGCTTCGATGGCTGGTCAAGATCCTGGGTGATCATCCCGATTGGGTGAATCGGCTACGGGGCGAGCTCGACTCCGACACCGATTCGGACCTCTCGGATCGCATCGTCATGGAAGCACTTCGATTGGCACAGAGCGAGTACCTGTATCGGGAGGTCGTCGAGGATTTCGAAGTCGACGGATTTACGATGCCACGCGGGTGGCTGGTGAGAGTGTGCGTCAGAGAGAGTCATGCCGACTCTGGCGTGTTCCGTGATGCGGACACCTTCGACCCCGATCGCTTCTTGAATCATCGCTTCGATAGCAGCCAGTACTCGCCTTTTGGTTTCGGCCCGCACGCCTGCAACGGAGTCCACCTGACGATGATGATCGCTCGGAGCTGGATCGAGAGCCTCTGTGGAGGTTTCGACTGGTCCATTGTCCGAGACGGTCCCGTGGAGAGGGAGTTTCGTCACTGGAGCCACTGGCGACCGAGTCGGAGCCTCGCCATCTCGGTCCGTCCTCGATCCGAACTCGAGTCGGGTACAGACCTCGAGGAGGCCCGTGCATGACCGGCCGGTTTCGCCTCTCGGACTCCAGGGACCTGAATCTCCTTCGCGAGCTGACGATCTCGCAGTTCAAGCTCAAGGATCAGAGCACGTTCTTCGGCCTACTCTGGAGCCTTTTGAATCCGCTCGTGATGGTCGGCATTCTCTTCGTCTTCTTCGCCACCCGTTTTGGGGAGGGAGTCGAGAACTACCGAATCTTCCTTCTTCTTGGAATGGTCCAGTATACCCACTTCGCCAATGCCACCAGCACCTCGATGCGGTCGTTGGTGACCATGCGTCAGCTGACCGGTGGAGCTCTGTTTCCAAAGGAGCTGCTGGTTGTCAGCTCGACGCTCGCGAACACCGCGGATTTCGTCATTGCGATGGCTGCCTGTGTCGTCCTGGCCTACTTGACCGGGACTCCGGCTCACTGGACGCACCTGCTGATGCTCCTCGTCGTGCTGGCTCAGGTCCTCCTGGTGACTTGGGTCTCGCTGCTCCTGGCCTGCGCCTTTACCATGGCTCGAGATCTCCAACACCTCTACCAGGTGTTTCTGCGAGCCCTGATGTTCATCACGCCGATCTTCTACAGCGCTTCGTCCCTCGGCGACGGTATGGCACGGTACCTCGTCATGCTCAACCCGCTGGCGCAACTGCTGGCGGTGTCTCGCTCCATCCTCATCGACAACCAGATACCGGATGCAAGGACCATTGTGGTCATTACCCTGACCAACCTGGTAATGCTCGTCCTGAGTTGGTGCATCTTCAAGCTCCTCGAGCCGAGGATCGTCGAGTATGTCTGATCTCCAGAGTGCGATAAGGCTGGACTCGGTCTATAAGCGGTACGCCCGTGGCAGGGGTTCCAAGACCCTGTGGCAATTGCTGGCCAGCAGATTTCGGCCCACCGTAGGCGAAGATCGACAGGGGTACACACTCGTAGACATCGATCTCGAGATCAGGCCGGGGACCCTGGTAGCGATCGTGGGTGAGAACGGTGCTGGGAAGACGACGCTCTTGAAGACGATTTCAGGACTGTACCTGCCAACCAGCGGCACAGTCTCGGTCGCAGCAGAGGTAGCTCTCGTCGTGGGACTGGGCGCCGGCATGGTGGACGAGCTCAGCGTCACCGACAACATCTGGCTCTACGGCGCCGTGTGTCGTATCCGTCGCTCGACAATTCGGGACAATATGGACTCGATTCTGGCCTGGGCTGACCTGGGGGAATTCGCTGGAGCCGAGCTTCGAACGCTGTCCACCGGAATGAGGACCCGGCTCGCTTTCTCGATCTCGAGGTATATCGAGGCGGATGTCGTGTTGGTCGACGAAGCCTTCAGCTCTGGCGATCGGGCTTTCCAGCAGAAGTGTGATCAGTTTTTCGCCAGCCGAATCGGTGGTGAACAGACCTACTTGATCGCGACTCACAATCTGGGTTTCGTGAGTGAGTTCTGTGAGCAGACGATCTGGCTCCACAGTGGCCGGGTCGAGGCTTCGGGTCCGACGAGGTCCGTCTTGAAGAAGTACCGAGAGTCAGATGCCGAAGCTGGCAATCGCGACCCGGGGTCAGGATCCGCCTGATGGGGTCGTGGGTAGGGTGAGCTCGATGAATCGACGCGCCTTGATTCAGAAGATTATCGACAAGAAGGGGTTGGGAAACTACCTGGAGATCGGTGTGCGTCGGGGCAGGACCTTCCTCCCCGTGAGGGCGAAAAAGAAGATGGCAGTGGATCCGGAGTTCAAGATCTCGATCAAGGACAAAGTTGCCTGGAGCCTCAAGAACCCGTGCAACCTTCGGGCAGAGTATTTCGAGGTTGGGAGCGACGAGTTCTTCGTCGAGCAAGCACCGTTGCTCGATCGGCACCGGCCCGACGTGGTACTTGTCGATGGGCTCCACCTCTTCGAGCAGTCGCTCAGGGAT
>JAUVRX010000208.1 GCA_030597375.1 Acidobacteriota bacterium | reverse complement strand
TACCCTGCTCGGCAATGCCGGCATCAACATCGCAGAGATCCACCTGGCCCGCAAGGAGGGAGGGGGAGACGCGCTGGCCGTGCTGCGTCTCGATCAGGAGCCCTCCGAGGAGAGCGTCGCCAGTCTGGAGGCCCTTCCCGAGATCAGCGAGGTGCGGATCGTGGATCTGGAGACGAGGTAACAGCATGGAGACGAGCGCATGGCAAGAGTAGGCGTGGCCTTTGGTGGCCGCAGTGTCGAGCATCAGGTCTCGATCCGCTCGGCGAGGACGGTGATCGGGGCCTTGACCGGGGCGGGTCACGAAGTGGTGCCCCTGGGAATCTCCCAGGACGGTCGCTGGCTCGACCGGGAACTGTCACAGAGGGCCGTGAAGGGCGATCTGGACAACCTGGGAGCGATGGAGGGGGAACTGGCGCCGACTCTGCGACATCTTCTGGACTCGTCGATCGAGGTGCTCTTTCCTGTGGTCCATGGTACCTGGGGAGAAGACGGCACCTTGCAGGGTCTGTGCGAGATGCTGGATCTCCCGTACGTCGGGGCCAGCGTCGGAGCCAGTGCACTGGCCATGGACAAAGTGCTCTGCAAGCGGCAGCTCGAGAGCTGTGGTCTGCCTGTGGTGGAGTACGGGTGGGTTCGTGGGTCCGACTTCGAGGCACACCCGGAACGGGCTTTGAAGGCGCTGCCTAGACTTCCGTTTCCGCTGTTCGTGAAACCGAGCATCGGTGGGTCCAGTGTCGGGGTTCGCAAGGTCGGCAGCCCGGAGGAGCTTCAGGAGGCCGTGGATTTTGCTCTCCGTTTCGACACCACGGCCCTGGTAGAGCGGGGAGTCCAGGGCCGGGAGCTGGAGTGCTCGGTGCTCGGCGACCAGCAGCTCGAGGCCTCGGTTGTCGGCGAGATCCTGCCGGGCAATCTGTTTTACGACTACGAGGACAAGTATCTTCTCGATACGGCCGAGCTCGAGATTCCAGCGGACGTGTCCCCCCGGGTCACAGAGCGGATTCGCTCTCTGGCGGTGGATTCGATGACCGCGATCGGCGGCCATGGCATGGCGAGAGTGGACTTCCTCTTGGAAGGGGAAACCGGTCCGGCGACCACCGAGATCAACACCCTTCCGGGCTTCACCAGCATCTCGATGTATCCGAAGCTCTGGGAGGAGGCGGGCCTTCCCCTGCCCCGGTTGGTGGATCGCCTGGTCGAGATCGCCTTCGCGGTCCACCTTCGCCGTCGATCCCTCGACGACGGCATCAAGGACTGGCTGGCGCAGCTAGGAGCGTAGGGGTTGAGGCGGCCGGCGCCGTTAGGCTCCGGTCTTCAAGACCGGGTTGTAGCCGAGCTGACGAAGCTGCTGCTCGGCGCGTCGCGCCTTCTTCCTGTTCTTGAACGGTCCCACCAGAACGCGGTGCCAACCACCGACTGATTGCACCTGTGCCTTGGGCTGGCTCGAGCTCAGCGTCCGCCGCAGATCCTTGGCGTGGGACTTGTCCTGGAAGGCCGCTACCTGCAGCCAGTAGCCCCCGGGATGCGGAGCGAGCTCGGCGGTCTGAAGGACCCGTAGCTCCACCGGTGCCGTGCCCGGGCCCAGCATCTCCAGGTCCTTGGCTGCCGAGCGCGACAGGTCGATGATCCGGCCGCGGACGAAGGGGCCCCTGTCATTGATTCGGACCGTGGTCCGCTTGCCGTTGTCGCGATTGCGCACTTCCACGACGGTGCCGAGTGGCAGTGTCTGGTGTGCCGCCGTGTGGTCGTACATGTCGTAGGTCTCGCCACTGGCGGTGGCACGACCGTGGAAGCCGGGGCCATACCACGAAGCCAGTCCTCGCTCGGTGAACCCGACCTTGCCTTCCCGGGCCGCTCTGCCCGTGGCGCACGACAGGCTGTAGAGAAGGGAAGGCAGGAGGAGGATCAGCAGAAGCCAGTGGGTTCGTTCCTGCTTGCTGAGGCGCACCGCTAGACCCTGGGCTCTTCGACCGCGGCTGCCTCGACGTCGGCCATGGCCGGTTCGACGACGTCGTCGAGATACTCCGTTACCTGTTCGGCCGAGCGCCCAATGAAACGCGTCGGGTCGAGACTGGCCTCGACCTCGGCGGCATCCAGGTCGAAAGCCGGGTCGGCCAGCACGAGCTGTATCAAGGGGTTGTCCTCTCCCCGAGCCACCGCCTCGTGAGCCGCCATGCTGTGCTTTCGCAGCAACTCGTGCAACTCCTGTCGATCGCCGCCTCGCATCGTGGCGATCATGAGCAGGCTCTCGGTGGCCATGAAGGGGAGCTCGCGTGCCACATGGAACTTGATTCGATCCTCTCGGACGTTCAACCGTCCCACCATACCGGCTGCCAGGGTGAGGATGGCGTCGGTCAATAGGAAGGCATCGGGGATCACCAAACGACGGTTGGCGGAGTCATCCAGGCTGCGCTCCAGCCATTGGGTGGCGGCGTTCATGGGCCCGTTGAGGCCGTCGATCATGAGCCGTCGCGCCAGGGCGCACATGCGCTCGGCCCGTATCGGATTGCGCTTGTAGGCCATGGCGGAGGAACCGACCTGTGTCACATCGAAGGGCTCGGAGAGCTCGCCCATGCCCTGCAACAGGCGGAGGTCGGTTCCCACCTTGTGAGAGGACTCTCCGACCCCTGTCAGGGCGGCCAGTACCTGTGAGTCCATCTTCCGGGGGTAGGTCTGACCCGTGACCGGGAAACAGCTGGAGAACCCCAGTTTTTCGGCGAAAAGCCTGTCGAGGTCACGGACCTTGGAGTGGTCACCGTCGAACAGAGTGAGGTAGCTGGCCTGCGTGCCCGTCGTGCCTTTGACCCCGCGACATCGAAATCCCGTCAGAAGAGCCTCGACGGCCTCCAGGTCCAGAAGGAAGTCCTGCAACCAGAGACAGGCTCTCTTGCCTACCGTGGTCAGTTGGGCAGGCTGCAAATGAGTGAAGGCCAGGGTCGGAATCGACCGCGTGCCCCTGGCGAATGAGGTCAGCTCGCGGATGACCGTTGCCAGACGGCTCCTGACGAGCTCCAATGCCTCCCGGATCAATAGCGCGTCGGTGTTGTCGGTGACGAAGGCACTGGTGGCTCCGAGGTGGAGGATGCTCCCTGCGTCGCCAGCCTGCTCGGCGAAATGCCTCAAATGAGCCACGACGTCGTGACGGGTCTGGCGCTCGATCTCGGCGACTCTCTCCAGGTCCAGGTCGCCGGCGACCCGCTCGAGATCGGCGATTTGCTGCTGAGTGATGGGGAGCCCCAGCTGGCGTTGGCAGTCGGCCAGGGTGATCCAAAGCCGCCGCCAGCACAGGTATCGATGGGAGGCCGAAAAGATTTCGGCCATCTCCCGAGATGCATAGCGTTCGAAGAGCGGATTCTGGGGTGGTTCGCTGGTCATGATCCTAGCCCGCATGATTCATGAGCCCCACGGCATCTGGTGGAGATCGCCCGCCACCTCAGGCCGTCCTCGCTCGTCGCTCCTCAACAACCCGCAAGGTTGCCTCCGGTGCTCCTCCCTGCGGGTGACCCGATCTGACGGACGCTTTCCACAATCTGCTCGCGGGGTCATGAATCATGCGGGCTAGGGGAATTCTAGCAGAGGGTCGGAGCCTCCAGCGGTCTCTGAAGGTCTGCTAGCATCGGCGCGGTCTACTCGAGGAGGGCCCCCTGCCGTGAAAGCTAGAAGCCTGATTTCCGTTGCCGATCTGACACCTGAAGAGCTGCGTGGCCTCTTCGCTCTGACGGCTCGCGTCAAGAGTGAGCCGGAGCGCTACCGGTCGCGACTCAGTGGCAAGAGCCTGGCTCTCATCTTCCAGAAATCGTCGACCCGGACCCGCGTCAGCTTCGAGGCCGGGATGTTCCAGTTGGGAGGGCAGGGCCTCTTTCTGTCGGGCCGTGATCTGCAGTTGGGCAGGGGCGAGACGATCTCCGACACCGCTCAGGTCCTGTCGCGCTACGTCGATGGCATCATGGCCCGGACGTTCGCCCATCAGGACGTCGTCGACCTGGCGGAGTACGCCTCGATTCCGGTCATCAACGGACTCACCGATGACCTCCACCCCTGTCAGGCGTTGGCCGATTTCTTCACCCTGAAGGAGGTCTTTGGCGACCTCATGGGCCGCAAGCTGGCCTATGTCGGCGACGGCAACAACGTGGTCCATTCGCTGATGATCATGGCGCCGATGGTGGGGATGGACATTGCGGTGGCGACTCCGCAGGGCTACGAGCCCGATCCGGTGTACGTGGAGAAGGCCCGGGCCGGTGCTGTCGAGGCTGGCACCAAGATCGAGATCACGGGCGATCCAACTGCGGCTGTGAGCGGCGCCTCCGCCGTCTATACCGATGTCTGGGCCTCCATGGGTCAGGAGGACGAGGCGGAGCAACGCTTGAAGGCCTTCGCCGGCTTCATGGTCGACGCGGATCTGATGTCACAAGCGCTGCCGGAGGCCGTCTTCCTGCACTGCCTGCCCTGCCACCGGGGCGAGGAGGTCTCGGCCGAGGTCGCCGACGGTTCCCAGAGTCGCATCTTCGACGAGGCGGAGAACCGCATGCACGTGCAGAAAGCCCTGCTTCTCTGGTTGATGGGTGGGGAGAGTCTCTAGTTCGCTAGGACTCCTGGCCTCCGGATAGCGCCAGTTTCTCCAGCAGGTCGCGCCAAGCCCGACCGCGGTGGCTCAGCCGGTCCTTGTCCTCAGGCAGAAGCTGGGCGTAGGTCCGATCTTCGCCTTCCGGGATGAAGACCGGGTCCCATCCGAACCCGTGATCTCCGCGGGCCGGGAGTACGACCCGTCCCCGTACTTCGCCCACGGCGACGATCTCTCGCTCTGCATCGAGAAGGAGCAGGGCACAGCGAGCCGTGACCCGATCATCGCCCAGGGCGATGGCGGCTCGAGCGATCCCTTCGGCCCCGACAGTGCTCAGCATCCACTTGACCAGCGGCCCTGGAAAGCCTCCCATGGCAGCCAACTCCAACCCGGTCTCTTCCGCGCTCCGGGGTCGCTGAAGGTGCCGAAAGGCCTTCTCACCCTTGGCCCGGAGAACGGTGATCAGGTCCAGGGACTGGATCTCCGCCAGGTCGACTTCGACACTCTCGAGGTCCGCACCACAGAGGCGCCGAGC
>JAUVRX010000210.1 GCA_030597375.1 Acidobacteriota bacterium | reverse complement strand
CCCGACGACAACACTTTGCTGTAGGAGGCAGCCGCCTCCGTGTATCCGGACATGTAGAGGACCCTCAGGGATCGGCCATTTTGTGAGAGCCGGGCATGCAGCGCCGGACCATCCATTCCCGGCATGACGATGTCTGTGAGCAGGAGGTCGACATGGGTCGAGTGCTCGGAGAATATGCGCTCGGCTTCGCTCGGAGTCCCGGCCGCCAGGACCCGATACCCCTGCATCTCGAGCATTCGTCTTGCGACCTCACGAACGCCGTCTTCATCCTCGACGAGAAGAATCGTCCCCGACCCTTCCCCCACAGGCGAGGTTTTGCCGTCAGTAGCGGTCTCCTCGATGTCCTCATCGACTCGGGGCAGATAAACCTTGAAGCTCGTGCCTCTGTTTACCTCGCTGTACACACCGATGCTGCCACCGTGCTGCTTGACGATCCCGTAGACAGTGGCCAGACCGAGTCCGGTTCCCTCGCCCTTCTGCTTGGTTGTGAAGAAGGGTTCGAAGATCTGCCGCCGCGTCGCCTCGTCCATACCACACCCAGTGTCCGAGACCGCCAGCATCACGTACTGACCGGGTTCCGCCCCTGGGCGCCTTGCACAGTAGCTGTCGTCGAGCTCGATGTTGGCCGTCTCGATGATCAACTTTCCCCCATCGGGCATGGCGCCTCGGGCGTTGACGACGAGGTTCATCAGCACCTGCTCGACCTGGCCCGGGTCGGCCCTGACGTTGTCAAGATCTGAGGCGGCCAAGACTGCTACCTCGATGTTCTCGCCGAGGAGGCGCGTGAGCATCTTGGAAGAGTTCTCGACCAGCGCGTTCAGGTCCAGGACCCTGGGCTCGAGAGGCTGGCGGCGGCTGAAAGCCAAGAGCTGCCTGGTGAGATCGGCCGCCCGGCGGGACATCTCGAGCACCTTGTGGAGGTCATGGGCACGTGAGTCTTCCTCATCGAGCGTGCCGAGTGTCAGTTGCGCATAACCCGTGATGCCGGTCAGGATATTGTTGAAATCGTGCGCCACGCCCCCAGCCAGCTGCCCCACTGCGTCCATCTTCTGCGACTGGCGTAGCTGTTCCTCGAGAAGCCCTTTCTCGGATACGTCCCGAATGACGCCCTGGTATCTGACAGCTTCTCCACCCTGGCCGCGACGAGCCGTCGCAGATATCAGGCAGTCCATTTCCGTCCCATCCTTCTTGCGGAGCTTGGCTGGGTACTCCTTGACGGCTCCTTCTCTTTCGACAACGCGCTGAAACTCGAGTCGGTCAGCGGAATCGACGTAGGCATCGAGGACCGTGAGCGTGCGCAGATCATCCTGGTCATAGCCGAACAGTTCGAGGAAGGCAGGATTGACGTCAACGAAATCGCCGTCCTTTGTGGTGACGTAGATTGCGTCCTGGTCCAAGTCGTAGAGCTCTCGGTACAGTTGCTCGCTCTGTCGTAGGAGAGCTACGACATGCTCTCGCTCTCGCTCTGCCTTTTTGCGCTCGGTGATGTCTTCAAAGATGGTGGCAAACTGACCTTTTCGGACACTGAATGCCAGCACTGAATACCACTTGTCGAGAGCTTGGGCGTGCTGGTCAAAACGAATTTCCTGGCCGCCAAGAGCGACTTCCCCGTATTTGCCGATCCAGTCGGTAGGGTCCTTCTCGATACCCGGTAGGATCTCCGTGACTTTCTTGCCGATGATGTCGTTGCGTTTCAGACCGGTGAGCCGCTCGAATGCAGAGTTGGCCTCAAGGAACACGTAGTCGACAGGTTCGCCCTTCTCGTTCACGACGATCTCGTGGAGGGCGTAGCCGTTCATCATATTTTCGAATAGCAGACGGTATTTCGTCTCGCTCTCCCGCAGCGCCTCCTCTGTCCGTTTCCGCTCGATGGCGAGGGCAATGTTCTCCGAGACGACCATCATCAAGCCGAGGTCCTGTTCAGAGTAGAGCGATGCATCGGAGTAGCTTTGAAGGCCGAGGACGCCGATGACACCTTTGGCGGTCTTCAGAGGCACGCCGAGCCAGACCTGCGAGGGGCTGCCGACCAGCTCGACCTCGCCGGCCTCGACGAGCCGCTTGTCGACCTCCTCGTCGACCAGCAGTGCCTTCCCAGTTCTTCGAACGTAGTCGGTGAGGCTCTTGTCCAGCCTTTGCGATTCGAAGATCGATACCTCGTCGCGTTCATCGACGTGGTAAGGGAACGAATAGGTGCCAGTCGCGTCATCGTAAAGAGCGAGAAAGAAGTTGGTCGTGTCAGTGAGCTCTGTCAGCTGGAGGTGAATGATCGCCATGAGCTCGTTGAGGCTATCCGCAGTGCCGACTGCCTGAGAAATCTGCAGCAGGACTGCTTGGAGCGCCTCGGTCAACTCGAGTTGATTCTTGCCTGCTTGGACACCTCGCCCGATCAAAGGATCTCCCTATTCCGAGTTATCCTGTCCTTTGGATCACACACTTCGCCGTGGATTTTAGCCAAGTTGACAAAGCCACTGGCGAACGTCGCCCCGAAATGGACGAAAGCACCCCACGCCAAGAGACAATGTATCGAAGCCGGAAAGGCCGATTCAATACGAAAATGGCGGTGGGCGGGCAGCCGGAGTCAGAGATCGAGCTCCGGATCGGCGATCGCAGGCGCCAACCAGAGCCTAGAACGAGAGTGTGGACTCAGAATCCAGCGGGCTTACGCTCGTGAGGGTTCGACTCCCTCCCTCGGTACTTCAGAATCAATAACCTAGGGAGATTGGGTACTCACTGGCGTGGCACCATTGTGCCTGGATTGTGCCAATCTCGGATCAACTCTGGGCTCACCCCGCGCACCTGCATCAATCCTCGCGCCGCCGTCCGCATCTCGCTCGGCTGGAGCGCGAGGCCCAGCTTCTGGGGGATCTGAACCACCCCAACATCGAGGTCGTCTACGGGCTCGAGGAAGCGGTTTACACACAACCCAAAACGCCAAATAATGAGTTGATCAGTGGCGGATCTGTTGCGTGTGGTCTGGGTCCAATGACCGGGATCGGCAAGGATCAACATAAGGGGGCAGATCAGATGAGTCTGACGAGACGACTGAGTGGCATTCTCTCCGCCTTCGTGCTGCTGGCGTTGTTCACACTTGCACCGCCAGCAGATTGTCACGCCCAAGAGGCTGACCGTGTGTACCTCAATGGGAACATCTATACGGTCGACGACAGTTTCAGCACAGCATCTGCAATCGCGGTGAAGGATGGTCGGTTCATCTACGTGGGTGATGATGTCGGAGCCCGGGACCATATCGGTCCCCTCACCTTCGTGTTCGACCTGGAAGGCAAGACCATAATCCCAGGCCTGCATGATGCCCACGTGCACATCAGGTATGGAGAACGAATCCTCTATCCACGAACTCCGGACATCAGGCTTGCGATCGGTGAGTGGGCTTCGGTGGAGCAGATGCAGGAGGTGATCAAGCGTTGCCTGGCTACCGGGGAAGGAATGCGGCCTGGGCCTGAGCCACGGTGGCTGGTGTTGGGTGGTTGGATGTCGGATGTCTGGGACCCGCCGGAGTTTCGCAAGGAGCTGATCGATGCGGTAGCCCCGGACAATCCTGTCTACATCATCCGATACACACATGGCAGCGGGGCAAACAGCAAAGCCCTGGAACTTGCCGGCATCACCCGCGATACCCCTGACCCCCCTGGTGGTCATATCAAGAAGGACGATAACGGGGAGCCCACCGGCGAGTTCGTGGAAAGGGCACCGGTGCAATTGACCCAACTTATTTCGCCCCTGCCTCCGATGACCGACTACGAGGAGAGCCGAAACCTCGTAGAAGGGACCCAGTTGGCCATTGCCAGCGGTCTGACGACGATCCATGGCGCCAGCATGACCGGTTATGACGAGGTCCAGAGACGGATCAAACTCTACGAGGTGGGTCTGCTCAGGATTCGGATCAACGAGATGGTCCATGAGCGTACCGCGAAGCCGCTGGGCCAGCCGCTGAATCACGACGACAAGTATTTTGTCCAGTCGGTCAAGGCATTTGCAGACGGAGCTCTGGGCTCGAGAGGCGCGCTATTCCTCGAGGACTACGCGGACTATCCCGGATACCGTGGAGAACCCAGACAGAGCGAAGACCAGATAGCACAATCCGCGACCGAGTTGCTGAAGATCGGATTCAACATGCGGATCCACTGCATCGGTGATGGCGCCAATCGGATCGCGATCAACGCCTACGAAAGGGCCCTTCAGGCAACCGGAATCGACGGCGAAGATGCCAGGTTCGCTCTGGAGCACTGTCAGGTACTTACCGCGGAGGACGTGCCCAGGCTGGCCGAACTGGGCATCGTTGCCTCCATGCAGCCGCTGCATGCCACCGAGGATATGCACTTTGCTGAAGCCAGAATGGGCCCCGAGCGCTTGGAGTACGCCTATATCTGGAGTGATCTACTGGATCTTGGAGTCGTGGTGGCGACGGGAACAGACTTCTCGGTGTCCCCCTACAACCCCTTCTACACCCTACATGCGGCAGTGACCCGTCAGGACCGGGAGAACAATCCGCCGGGTGGCTGGATCACGGGACAGGCCATGACCAGGGAAGAGGCGCGGCGTGCCGCCACCATGGGCGGCGCCTAAGCGATGTTCGCCGAAGACAACCTGGGACCCATCGAGGTCGGGAAGCTCGCTGATTTTGTGGTCATTCCTGTGGATTACATGACCATCCCGGCCGAGGATATCTGGAAGATCGAGCCTGACATGACGGTCATCGGCGGTGAGATCGTCTACACAAAGCCCTTGGGAGTGAGGAACTAGCCTGTCCGAAGCAAGTCGCATGAGGTGTTGACGAGTCCCCGCCAATGCCGGAGGATGCACGACGCAGGCAGCTTCGTTCCGATGAGGAGATGGCTCCGTGACCGACTCGACGCTCGAGAAGTCCCACTCCGACCTGATACCGGTGCTGGAACCGCGGTCCATTGCCGTGGTCGGCGCCTCACAGCGCCCCGGCAGCTTCGGTCACTATCTCTATACCAATCTCAGGAACGCCGGGTTCCGCGGCGTGCTCTACCCCGTGAACCCCAACCGGCGTCACATCGAGACCGTGCCCGCCGTTCCCGACCTGGCCCACCTGCCGGAGCCGGTGG
>JAUVRX010000181.1 GCA_030597375.1 Acidobacteriota bacterium | reverse complement strand
GCCCCCGCCCGTTGAAGCGGCTGGACCTGTGCTGGCCGGACGTGGGGGCTCGAGGGCGTAGGGGCTTGGGGGCTGAGGCGGCCGGGCGTCCCTTCCGGCTGGTCTTTGAGGGCTTGAGGTCGTAGGGGCTTAAGGGTTTGAAGCGGCCGGCGCCTCTGCCGGCCGGGGCGGGTGGGGGTGACCGGACCTGTGCCGATCGGTGTGGGTGGGCTTCCCTGGTCGACGGGCAACGTAGGGGAGGGGCTTGCCCCCTCCCGTGGGGGCGCTCGAATATCTTGGGTCGTCAACGTTCTCAGCGGCGAGATCCAGGAGACTTCCGTGGCCCTGGCACGCTCGCGCATCGTCGGGCTGGGAGACTATCCGGCAGAGGACCGTCTGGACCTGAAGGGCGCGTTTCTGGCTCCCGGGTTCATCGACGCCCACGTACACATCGAGAGCAGTCTCGTGCCGCCGGCCGAGTTCGCCCGAGCCGTTGTGCCAAGAGGCACCACCACGGTCATTACCGACCCTCACGAGATCGCCAATGTCCTCGGCACCGAGGGCATCCGCTTCATGTTCGAGAGTGCCAAGGATGGACCTCTGAGCATGTTTGTCATGGCACCTTCCTGCGTGCCTGCCACTCACATGGGGACCGCCGGCGCTGTCCTGCACAGTTACGACCTGGCCCCCTTCAAGTCCGACCCGTGGGTCATCGGCCTGGCGGAGGTCATGAACTACCCAGGCGTGTCGGCGGCCGACCCCGAGGTCCTGGCCAAGCTACAGGCCTTCGAAGGGCTGCCGGTCGATGGTCATTGCCCTGGCCTGGGAGGACGAGATCTCGCCGCCTACGTGGTGGCGGGAATCGGCTCGGACCATGAATCCACCACCGCGGAGGAAGCGCAGGAGAAGCTGCGCATGGGTCTCGCCATCTTCATTCGAGAGGCGAGCAACGCCCATAATCTCGAGGCACTGCTACCGCTGATCACGGCCGACAATCAGCATCGTTTTTGCTTTTGCACTGACGATCGGCAGCCACGGGATCTCCTGGACCAGGGGCACATCGACTACATGGTACGCACGGCCATCGCTCGTGGTCTGGACCCGATTCGAGCCATCCGAATCGCCACCTGGAACGCGGCCCGATACTTCGGACTCTCGGACCGTGGCGCCATCACTCCCGGGCGACGGGCCGATCTGGTCGCCTTCGACGATCTCGAGGCCCCCGCACCCCATCTGGTGTTTCGGGGTGGTAGGCCAGTGGCGCGGGATGGGAGGATGCTACTGCCTCGCCTGGCACACGAATCCCATCCCCTGCGCAGCACCATGAACATCGACTGGGATCGGGTCGATTTTTCTATCGAGGGCCAGGGCGGCCGGGCTCGGGTCATCGGCGTGATACCCAATCAGCTCGTGACCGAGAACCTCACGGTCAGCATCGAATCGCAGGACTCCGAGGCGCTGGCCGATCCGAGCCGGGACCTGCTCAAGATCGCCGTCATCGAGAGGCACCGGTCTTCCGGCGCCATGGGCAAGGGCTTCGTACAGGGAATGGGGCTCGAGCGCGGGGCACTCGCCTCCTCCATCGCCCACGATCATCACAACCTGGTGGTGGTCGGGGCCGACGACACCTCCATGTGGACCGCAGCTCGACGGGCCGCTACCCTGGGTGGAGGCTTGGTGGTCGCCGAGGGCGACCAGGTCCTGGCCGAGCTTCCACTTCCCATCGCCGGTCTGATGAACGACTCACCCATCGAGGAGGTGCGCCGAGGGTTGGACAGGGCGCTTGCCGCCGCTCACGGGCTCGGCTCCACGCTTCACGACCCCTTCATGGCCATGAGCTTCCTGGCCCTGGAGGTCGTCCCGAGCCTCAAGCTGACCGATCAGGGCTTGATCGACGTCGACCGCTTCGAGCGTGTTCCGCTCTGGGTGGAGTGAGAGCGTCCCAGGCCACCCCTCAAGCGTCCACCCAACGGTCAACGGGTTCGCCGAGAATCTCCGACCGCGGCTCGATCCCCAGGCCCGGAGCCTCCGAAGCAGCCAGGCGGCCGTTGGCCCGTTGTGGTGCCCCCTCAGCCGTGCTCACAGTCACATAGCTGTTGAAGTCGGTGGCGGTGAACAGCATCTCCGTGGGCGTGCTGTGAGCCAGATGGGCGATGGCTGCGGTCGTGATGTCACCGCCCCAACTGTCTTCGATGGTCATGGCGATACCGAGGGAGACGCAGAGGTCTCTCGCCTGACGAGCCCTGGTCAGCCCCCCGAACTTGCTGATCTTGATGTTGACCACATCCATGGCGCCGTCGGCATGGCCTCGCAACAGCGGCTCGATGCCATCGATGACCTCGTCCAGTACGAAGGGATGATCGGTGCGCCGTCGGATGGTCAGACACTCCTCGTAGCTGGGACAGGGCTGCTCGATGTAGACATCCACGTCTTTCACCGCGCGCACGACTCTCGCCGCCTCGTGCATCAACCAGCCGGTGTTGGCATCGGCGATCAGGACATCACCCCGTTGAACCACTGCCGCGACGGCGCGAATCCGCTCTATGTCGGTGTCGGGATCGCCACCCACCTTCAACTGGAACCGGCGGTACCCCTCCGAACGGTAGCCCTCGACCTTGGCCGCCATGGCCTCGGGGCTCTCCTGGGAGATGGCTCGGTAGAGCACGAAGTCTTCCGCGTAGCGGCCGCCGAGCAGCGTACACACCGGTTGGCCGGTCGCCTGGCCGAGGATGTCCCAGCAGGCCATGTCCAAGGCTGACTTGGCATAAGGGTGGCCCTTGAGGTGATGATCCATGAGCCGATTGAATCGGACCAACTGCGTCGGATCCTGCCCCAGCAAATGGGGTGCGAGCTCCGCGATTCCCGCCCTGGCCCCGGGACCGTAGGCGGGCAGGTAGAACGGACCCAACGGACAGACTTCCCCAAAGCCGCGAAGTCCGGTGTCTGTCTCGACCTGCACGATCGTGCTGTCGAACACGGCGACCGACTTGCCTCCCGACCAGTTGTAGGTGCCTTCGTGCAGGGGCAGGTCGACCTGATAGACGGTAATGCTGTGGATTTTCATCCTCTGAGCATATCTCCTGTAACCACTTCCATTAACCGTGTCTCGGGGATTCTGTAAGATGGAGCGCACTCCGGTAGACCGTGCCGAACGAGAACCCGCTGCTACAGAAAGCTCCAGAGATCCCGAGAGCCTCTGAGATCATGCGCCGCATCCTCATGCTGAGCTACGAGTTCCCTCCCTTGGGAGGTGGCATCGGGATCTCCTGCCAGAGTCTTCTGCAACAGTTCGCCTCCGACGAATCGCTGAGCGTCGACCTGATTACGAGCGGGCTCGGGAACAAGAGCGAGACTGTGCAACTGGCGGATCGGATTCGAGCGTTCCAGCTGCCCGTCGGCAAGAAGAACCTGCACTTCTGGACCGGCCCGGAGATCGCCCGGTGGACCTGGAGCGCGCTGGGGCTCAGCAAGAAACTCGCCAACCAGCATTCATACGATCTGTCTCACTGTTGGGGAGGGTGGCCCTCTGGACTCGTCGGATATCGGCTGCGAAACAAGTTCCCCTACATCGTCGGCCTGCGAGGATCCGACGTGCCCGGCTACAACGTTCGTTTGCGACTTCTGGACCGTCTGGTCTTCGCGAGGCTGTCCCGGCGGATCTGGGGCCAGGCCAGCGCGGTTATCGCCAACAGCGAGAACCTGAGATCACTCGCCCTGCGGACGGCTGGAGAGATCCCCATCGGGGTCATTCGCAACGGTGTCGATGTCGATCAGTTCACGCCTGGCGCCGCTGCGCAGCCGATGACCTTCCTCTACGTCGGCAGACTGATCGAGAGAAAGGGCGTCTTCTATCTGCTCGAAGCCTTCGACAATCTGAGCAAGACGTTCCCGAACCTGCACCTCATGCTCGTCGGAGAGGGTCCCGAGAGCAATCGCCTGGAAGCGTACCGCAGGGCTCATGGTCTCGAGGCATCCGTAGAGCTGACAGGTCGTGTCAGTCGAGCAGAGCTCGAGCCGCTCTTCCAGCATGCGTCTGTCTTCGTCATGCCATCCCTGGCGGAAGCCCTGCCAAATGCTGCGCTCGAGGCCATGGCCTCGGGGCTTCCCATTGTTACGACACCCACCGGCGCCAGGGAGCTACTGGATGGCAACGGCCAGGTCGTGGAGCGCGGCGATTCCGAAGCGATTCGCAAGGCTCTCGAACGGTATGTCCGCGAGCCCGAACTGCTCCAGGCCCATGGAAAGAGATCCCGCGAGCTGGCAGAGTCGATGTCCTGGGAGGCTACGGCGAAGGCGTATCGGCAGGCCTATGAAAGCGCGCTCGACCGAAACGCGAGCTAGGAGCCCGTCCTTGCCATTCCCAGCCCGCGCACGGCACGCGGAATCAGGGGCGAAACCAGCACCAGGTAGGCCAGCAAGGAGAGTGCCGCAGAGCGTAGGTCGGTACCTCCCAACCACCGATCCAGGAAGAACACCACGATCGCGCACCACAAGAGTGGAACAGAGATCTTGAAAACGATCTCAGTGGCTCGCTCCAGCTTGGCGCTCTGCACCGTGATGGCCAGGATGCTGACTCCAAAGGCGGTGCGGCTGAAGAGTGTCCCCACGGCGACTCCCTCGATGCCGAAACCGAAGCGGAGTGCCAGATAGGAAAGCAGTGCATTCAGTACCAGCAGGATCGCCGCCAGAACCGGTAGAGCTCTCTGTCTCCCTGCGGCCACTACGCCCAGAGAGCCCAGACTCACGAATCCGGCCGTGACGCCGGCAAAGATGACGACCCGAGCCGCAGGTACCGCCTCGAGGTAATGAGGCAGCAGTAGCGCGACCGCCGGTCCGACGCCGATCGCGAGGATCCAGACCAGAATGGGATAGACCTGCGCGAACGGCAGGATGGTGCCCTGAAAGTGCTGCCGCAAGGCCGTCGTGGCCCCATCGACTTTCGCACTGGCATAGACCTCGGGCAGAACCACGGTTCTCACCACCCAGGCGAGGGAGGCGGTGAGTCCGGAGATCGAGACCGCAAAGGCATAGAAGCCCAGTTGCGTCATCCCCGCGTAGGCGCCCACAACGAGTCGATCGACGCCCACGAGGGCGAATCCGAGCATCGAGGTCAGGGCGACCGGGAATCCGACCCGCAGGAGACGGCGAGCCTCGGCAAATGAGAATGCCGGACGGAACGGCACCTGCCACACGACCACCGGCAGCACGCACAGAGTTGCCAGCAAGTACCCGACGAAGGCGCCGCCAAGACCCCACCTGAGGGCCAGCAGCACTGCCAGGGCCAGGTGGAACAGGGCGAAGAGAACCTCGGTGGCGCCATAGCGCCAGAGGTTCCCACTGGCCCGCAAGTAGGTCAGGCCGTAGACGATCAGCATCTCCAGGACGACCACTGCGGCGAATACCCTCAGGCCCACAATCAGACTGGGATTGGGAACCAGAAACGAAGCGACAAGCGCGGCGATACCTACCGCGCCAGAGGTCACCAGCGTCAATCCCAGAGCAGTTCTGGAGGCCCCCTCTCCTCGATGTGAGTCGGGCTCCGAAGTCGATTGCGACTGTGCCACTTCGAGCTCGAGCCCACGAAAGACGCTCAATGAAGCGAAGGAGCCATACAGCATCGCCAGTCGAAAGAGGGCCCACATGCCGAACCGCTCAGGCCCGAGAAGACTCGCCAATAGGATCCCGCGAGCCGAAACCAGTCCCTGCGACGCCGCTCTCGAGGAGCCATAGAACACCAACTTCTTGAAAGCTACGCCACCAGGCGCTTCATGGAGTTTGCCCGCGCCTCGTGCTTCGATTGGCTCCTG
>JAUVRX010000115.1 GCA_030597375.1 Acidobacteriota bacterium | reverse complement strand
TTCCCTTGGCGGCGGAGAATAGCAGAGCCGATCGGCCTACCACAAGACCTTGGGGTGCCTGAGATGAGAAGCCCCGAGATCTAGTGGTTGACGACGAGGTGGCCTGCGACGAGGCGATCGAGCAGAGGATCGGCGGCAAGCGATCGAGATCGAGGTTTGACACCCGAGACTCGGGCGGCATACCATGCCAACGATCTGGAGGGCTCGCCTTGTCAGGCGAATTGAAGCTCAAGAGAAACGTCCTTGGCGAACAACAGATAGCGCGGATTCTCCGCCGCATGGCGGGGGAGATCCTCGAGCGCAATGGGGGTGTGGAGGCGCTCATGCTGGTGGGCATTCGAACCCGGGGCGTGCCGCTGGCCGAAAGGCTGGCCGCCGAGATCGAGTGTACCGAGAGCAAGAAGGTGCCCATCGGCGTGTTGGATATCACCCTCTATCGAGACGATCTCTCCGTCATCGCCCCCCAGCCGGTGGTCAAGGAGACCCGTCTCCCTGGCCCGGTGGAGGACCAGACCCTGGTGCTCTGCGACGATGTCCTGTACACCGGCCGTACGATTCGGGCTGCTTTGGACGCCCTGACCGACTACGGTCGCCCGAAAGCGGTGCAGTTGGCGGTTCTGGTGGACCGGGGACACCGCGAGCTGCCCATCCAGGCTGATTTCGTCGGCCGTAAGATCGCCTCCGCTCCAGACGAGCTCGTAGAAGTCCGCTTCGTCGGCACCGACGGGGAGGACAAAGTCATGATCATGGAACCCGAGTAGACATCGATGACACAAGAGGGATGGACCCGGAAGGACTTGATTGGAATCGAGGATCTTTCTGTGCCGGAGATCCAGTTGATTCTGGACACGGCCGAGTCGTTCAAGGAGGTCTCGGAGCGTCCCATCAAGAAGGTGCCGACGCTGCGCGGCAAGACGGTTATGAACCTCTTCTTCGAGCCCTCCACCCGGACACGTTCCAGCTTCGAGATCGCCGAGAAGCGGCTCTCCGCCGACAGCCTGAATTTCTCCTCGTCCACCTCTTCGCTCTCCAAGGGAGAGAGCCTGGTGGACACGGCCCTCAACCTGCAGGCGATGGCCCCGGACCTGATCGTGATTCGCCACGGCCATCCTGGCGTGCCGCACATGCTCGCGGAGCGGATTCCGGCAGGTGTCATCAACGCCGGCGACGGGGCGCACGAGCACCCGACCCAGGCACTCCTCGACGCCATGACGATTCTCCAGCACAAGAGTCAGCTGGAGGGTCTCAACGTCTCCATCGTGGGCGATATCGAGCACAGCCGGGTCGTACGCTCGAATATTCATCTTCTCAACAAGATGGGGGCCGAGGTGACGCTGGCGGGACCTCGAACCATGATGCCGGTGGAGGTCGAGAAGTTGGGCGTCAAGGCGGTCTACACCTTGGATGAGGCCATCAAGGGCGCTGATGTGATCATGATTCTTCGCGTCCAATTGGAGCGTCAATCCCGCATGGCCTTTCCCTCGACGAGGGAGTACTTCAATCTCTTTGGCTTGACCCGCGAGCGCCTAAAGCGGGCCAAGCGCGGCGTCATCATCATGCACCCTGGGCCGATGAATCGGGGAGTCGAGATCGCCAGCGACGTAGCCGACGGGCCCTACTCGGTCATCCTGGAGCAGGTTGCCAACGGAGTGGCGGTGAGGATGGCGGTGCTCTATCTGCTGGCCGGAGCCTTTCAGGAGGCAGCATGAAGCTGGTTGTACGAGGCGGAAGGGTAGTCGACCCCAGCCAGGATCTGGATGGCTTCCTGGAGATTCTCATCGAAGACGGCTGCATCGCGCAGGTCGACGAGAAGGTCAAGGGCATCCGGGGCGCCGAGATCTACGAGGCCCATGGGATGGTGGTTTGTCCCGGCCTCATCGACATGCACGTGCATTTGCGCGAGCCCGGTCAGGAGTACAAGGAGACGGTCCGGACAGGGACCCTGGCGGCTGCGGCGGCCGGGTTCACCTCCGTCGCCTGCATGCCCAACACCGCTCCCGTGATCGACAACCGATCGGTCACCGAGCATGTGATGAAGGAGGCCAGGGTGGCGGGCTTTGCCAGGGTCTTTCCCATCGGGGCGGTCAGCAAGGGGCAGAAAGGGGAGGAGCTGGCAGAGATCGGAGAGATGGTGAGCGCTGGAGTGGTAGCGATCTCCGATGACGGTTTCCCGGTCTCCAACGCCGAGCTGATGCGCAGAGCCCTGCTCTACTCGCAGCACTACGACATCCCGCTCATCCAGCACGCTCAGGACCTCGATTTGAGTGCTGGAGGCGTCATGAATGAGGGTGAATGGTCGACGCGTCTCGGTCTTCCCGGTGCGCCAGGCAGTGCCGAAGATGTGATGGTGGCCCGTGATGTGCTGCTGGCGGAGGACACAGGGGGTCGCTACCACGTCGCTCATCTATCCACCGCGCGCAGCCTCGACATGGTACGTCGCGCCAAGGCGCAGGGGCTGTCGGTGACCTGTGAGGTGACGCCCCATCACCTCCTGCTGACCGACGAAGCGGTCAGCAAGAGCGGATTCTCTACCAACACCAAGATGAATCCCCCTCTGCGGTCCGAGAGCGATCGAGAGGCGCTGCTCAACGGACTGGCGGACGGCACCGTCGATGCCATCGCCAGCGATCATGCCCCCCACCACACCGATGAGAAGGATGTCGAGTTCAGTGTGGCTCCGTTTGGCGTCATCGGCCTGGAAACCAATCTCAGTCTCTGCCTGGATCGGCTCGTGCGGCCGGGGATCATCTCCTTGAGTCGTCTGGTGGAGCTGTTCACGGCCGGACCTGCCCGGGTGCTCAGCCTGCCGGTGGGTACGCTCGAGCCGGGTTCCCCGGGTGATCTGACGATCTTCCACCCCAATCGTCCTGTGACGATCAGGGCCAAGCGTTTCCGCAGCAAGGCTCGCAATACCCCGTTCGAAGGCTGGCGCCTGCGAGGCCGGCCGGTCGCCACGATCCTTGGTGGGACCCTTCTGAATCGTCCCAAGAACTAGGGCGGCCACCCGACTCGAACTTCACCCCCGGTTGGAGCGTCTCTGCAATAATGCGGAGCGTGAACGAAGAACTTCTTGCAGTAGCCGTGGCGGCGGCCCAGGCCGGTGGCGAAGTGCTGCGCCGGCGTTTCGGGGACAGCTCTCTCGATGTCCAAGCCAAGTCGGAGAACGACTTCGTGACCATCGCGGATCGCGAGAGCGAGGCAGCAATTCTGACCTTCCTCAGGGGTCGATACCCGGAGCACCGGATTCTGAGCGAAGAAGCGGGCTACCAAGGCGGTGACTCCAGTGGGTTCGAATGGATCGTGGATCCGCTGGATGGCACGACCAACTTCTTGCAGGGCCTACCTACCTACGCGGTCTCGATCGCCTGTCGAGAGGGAGATCGGTTGCTGGCTGCTGCCATCCTGGCTCCTGATCGCGGCGACCTGTTTACCGCTTCCCATGGTGGTGGCGCCCATTGGAATGGGCGCCCGCTCAAAGTCTCGGTTCGAAGAGGTCTGAAGGGCGCCTTTCTGGCGACGGGTTACCCGTTCAAGGCCAAAGAGGCCCTCGATCTCTATCTCGACCTCTTTCGAGATGTCTTTCTCGAGGCGCGGGCCATTCGACGCTGCGGTGCTGCAGCGCTGGATTTGGCTTACACGGCCGCTGGGGTCTTCGACGGCTTCTTCGAGTTCCGTCTGTCCGCTTGGGATGTCGCCGCGGGTGCCCTCCTGATCGAGGAGGCAGGGGGCGTCGTCACCGACCTGGACGGTGGAAGAGACTTCTTGCAGACCGGGAATCTGGTCGCCGGAACGAGAGGGGTTCAGGCGGAGTTGCTCGAGAGGATCGGCCGGCATGCCAGCGAGGCCGAGCTGGACAGGCTTGTGGAAAGGCCCGCAGTCGCTCCCGAAGAGTCGTGCTAGGGTCTTTTCGGAGCCCGTATGGCTGACGAAATTCCCAAGCGGGAGCCTGTCCTCGAGATCCAGTTTCATCCGGCGGGGATCCGGCGGGGCGTCGGGTACCTCTTCCTGACGCGACGCCATATCCGACGTCTCACGGTCATCGCCGGGGCGCTCGTGCTCCTGGTGATCTTCGGACTCGTCGTGACGCCAAGTGTCGTCGCCAACCGATTCCGGCTGGCCCGGTATCGCCTGCTGGCCGAGGAGCGCAGTCTGCAGGGCCGCCGCCTGGAACAGCTCACTGCAGAGCTCGAGGAACTGGAGGTGCGTAGTGAGGAGTTGCACCTGAAGACCGGGCGTGTCCTGCTGACCTACGGCCTGGACAGCGAGGAGTCGATCGGCCAGGGGGGGTATCCCTACCCCGTGCCCGAGCCGATTACGACCATCTACTCGGACGCTGTGCAGCACGGACAGGGCGTGGAGGCGCAGGTTCGCGAGCAGGTCGCCGTGCTGGGAACCTTCCTCGAGGAGCTCGAGAGCTTCGAGGTGGCGCACAGCGAACAGGTACGAGTCACACCCTCGGTCTGCCCCCTGTCTGCAAGGGAGTTCGTGCTCACGAGTCCCTTCGGTCGGCGTCGGAGCCCGTTCACCAAGCAGATCGACAACCATCCCGGGCTGGATCTGGCGGCGACGACAGGGACCCGGATCCGCGCTCCCGCCGATGCTGTGGTGGTCTTCGCCGGTCGCTACCCGAGTCGTCAGAGCGTCTCCTGGTGGAGGTACGGTAACCTGGTGGCATTAGCCCACGGCGATCGCTTCATCACCCTTTTCGGGCACTGCGACGAGATCCTGGTGAAGAGTGGTCAAATGGTGGAGCAGGGTGAGGTCATCGCCACTGTAGGCAACAGCGGCTGGAGCACGAGTCCCCACCTGCATTATGAGGTTCGAAGGCGAGAGAGCGAAGGCGAGTTCTTGCCAGTCGATCCGAGGATCTATATCTTGGATCACCGATGGCGCAACGAAGAGCAATTGCTGATACGGGCCCGACAGGCTCCCGACCTGTCCGACTTCGAGCCCTTGCCTCGTCTGATCGCACGGTAGTGAAGTAGAAAGCCACAATCGACCCGGGGACGCACAGCGATGTCCAAGCAGATCTTGAGCAGCAAGACACCGACCATGATCATCCCCCAGGGCACTGAGATCCATTCGGACGTTCACGGCCAGCTCAGCATCCGGACTCCGGGGAATCTGGTGATCGAGTCCTCGGGTCACTACGGGATCCTGGAGTCGCTGAATGGCTCGATCCGCATCGAGCCCGAAGCCGACGTGGAAGCCGTCCAGGTGCGTTGCGCCGAGGCCTGCTACGTGCAGGGAAGCCTGACTGCCTGGAAGGTGACGGCGCACTCACTGCAACTCGAAAGCAAGGCCAGGGCCAGCATCGTGCTGCAGGACACCAAGGAGCTTTCCATAGGGAAGGGCGCTCAGTTGGTCGGCAATTTCTCCTCCGAGAAGGAGCTCTTCGTCCTGTTCTCCCGCTTCGCCGAACAGTTGAGAGAGCTTCCCCTGTTCGCGAAACGGGGAGCCGAACCGCCGGAGCTACCGGAGGGGGAAGAAGCCAAGATCGTCGTCACTGCATCGGCGCGGCATCCGCAGGCTGAGGCCATCGAGTCCGCGGAGAGCCTCGACTTGGATGAAGAGCTTCCGGACCCGCTCTTCTTCGCCCTGATCCTCCTGGAGCGTGAGTTCGCTCGCTCGGCCTATGGTCCCACCTCCCAGCGGGTCATCGAGGAGCTCATCAAGCTGCTTCAGGAAAGGGACCTGGAAGCCCTTGGTTTGACCTTCAGGACGCTGTGTGGCCGGCTCGTCGAGCCGGGGGGAGATGTCCGCCGCGCCTACGAGCTGATGGATACCTATTTCAGAACGCCCTCGGTATGAGTCCCCTCGAGCGGGCGCAGAAGGTGGCATTCTGGATAGCCTTGGGCTGCGCCGCCGTGGGATTCGTGACCAGCGCCGGCTGTGGACCGTTTCCGGAGCTGCCGGGGGGGCTTGCCGGTTGGCTGCACCCGGTGCTTCTGGTGATGGGCATCGTGGCGGGCCTCGCTGCGGCCGCCCGCTTCGACGAGATCGACCGCAATCGCTGGCAGGTCGTCGAAGATCCGATGTTGACCAGTGACGAGCGCGACTATGCTCATCGATATGCCGAGCGGGAGAGACGATGGGCAGCCACGGCTTTTCTCGCGGCCCCCTTGATGCTGGGCTATTGGATGGCATACCAACTCGAAGGCGGAGGGCGTCGCCTCGAGGCGCAGTTGCTGCCGCTTACTGCCGTAGTTGGCTCGGTGATCGGTTTCGTGGTTGCGAGGCTGCATGCGCGCAACAGACAGCCCTGACCCAGCTTCTCAGAGCGAGGTGGCTCGCATCACCTCTTCATAGGTCGTGACACCTTCGGCCAGCTTGCGCAGCGCCGATTGACGTAGCGTGCGCATGCCGTGGGTTACGGCCTCCCGTTTGATCTTCGGGCTGTCGGCACCCTCGAGAATGAGCTGCTTGACGAGATCGGTAATGGCGAGGACCTCGAAGATGCCAGTCCGTCCGAGATAGCCGGTACCGCGGCACTCGAAGCAGCCCTTACCTTTCTTGACCTTGATCCGCTTGCCGGGGGACACCGAGATCATCAGTGTCTTGATCTCGTCCTCACTGAGGAAGCGCTCTTCGGCGCAGTGCGGACAGACGGTGCGCACCAGACGCTGAGCCATGGCCAGGGCCAGCGTCGAGGTGACCAGATAGCGCTCCAGACCGAGATCGATGAGACGGGTAATCGAGGAAGCTGCATCGTTGGTGTGCAGGGTAGAGAACACCAGGTGGCCGGTCAGGGCCGCCTGAATGGAGTACTGGGCCGTCTCGGGATCCCGGATCTCACCGACCATGATGATGTCGGGATCCTGCCGCAGAATGTGACGCAGGGCAGCAGCGAAGGTCACACCTGCCTTGAGGTTGACAGCCGTCTGGTTGAAATCGGGTGACACCATCTCGATGGGGTCCTCGATGGTGGTGATGTTGAGCTCAGGATTCGAGATGGTGGTGAGCGCCGAGTAGAGGGTCGTCGTCTTACCCGAGCCCGTCGGGCCGGTGACCAGGATGATGCCGTGGGGCCGAGCGATGAATTGGTCGAAGAGCTCGAGCTCATCGGGGTAGAAGCCGAGAGAGGGTAGGTCCTGGATCAGGACCTCCGGGTCGAAGATCCGCAGCACGAGCTTCTCGCCGAAGGCCACAGGCAGCGTCGATACCCGGAGCTCGATCTCCTTGCCCCCCCGCTTGGTCTTCACACGGCCATCCTGCGGGCGTCGCTTCTCGGCGATGTCGAGGCGGGACATGGTCTTGATTCGGCTGACCACCGCCTTGTGAACGATCTTTGGAATCGTCTGGATGTCGTGCAGCACCCCGTCGATGCGAAAACGGATGAGACTCTCATCGCGCTTGGGCTCGATGTGGATGTCACTGGCCCTGGTGTCGTAGGCGTGCTGCAGCATGAACTCGACGGCATTGACGATGTGCTGGTCGCTGGATTCGATCTCGGCCTCGTCCTTCATTCGCACCAGAGCTTCGAGGTTGCCGAGATCGATGCCCTTCGAGAGGTCCTTCTCAGCCCTTTTCACCGAGTGGCGCAAACCGTAGAACTCGTTGATGCCCTTCAGGATGTCGGGCTCAGAGGCCACCAGGAGGTCGATGTCCCGTTCGACGATGCGGCGGAACGAGTCGATGCTCTCGAGGTCGTAGGGGTTGGCGCAGGCCACCTGCAGCCGCCCGTCCCGCATCCCCAGGGGCAGCATCCGATGGCGCTTGGCGAAGGGCCGGGACATCCTGCTCTCGATGAGGTCGGCATCGAGGTCGAGGGGATCGATACGGACGAATTCGAGCTCGGCATCGGCGGCCACCGCCGTGGCGATCTCGACTTCTCCCAGGATGCCGGAAGGATTCGTGTCGCTGGGAAACTGCAGGCGCTGGAGGATCTCGTAGCCCAGAGCGTGCTGTTCGTAGGCGCGGGCGCCGTTCTCGGTACCCGGAACCGTCTTGGATTCCTTGACGACCTGCTCCACCTGGACGGCGGTCAGGAGACCCTGGCGCTCTAGGATCCGAGCAAGCTGCTTGGGGCTGAGACTCATGATTGCGGCCGTCGACTGGGCTCGAGCCTATCGGCTCTCGAAGCGATGGAGAGTCTAGCAGTACCCACCACTCGCGGCTGTGCCACGTTCCACGCAGTCGGATGGCACCGAGGTTACAATCGGGGCAGGACTGAGCTCCATCCATGTCGCTGCCACTGGT
>JAUVRX010000006.1 GCA_030597375.1 Acidobacteriota bacterium | reverse complement strand
CGGCCGGAGGTACGACGGACGCCTCAACCCCCAGGGCCGTCAGGCCCCAGCGGCTGAGCGCAGCTCAGCCGCTGTACTTGATGGGCTCTCCGAGCTCATCGAGCGAGAAGTTGGCCATGATCTGGTGGCCGTTGAAGTCCAGCACCCGGATGTCCTCGACGCTCAGCAGATCTTCGGCGATGCCCTCGAAGGAGTCCTGATATCGCTCCTGCACCGCCTCCGTGTCGACACGGTACGCGATGAACTTGACGATGCCCTTGTAGCGGAGCTTCTTCAGGAGCCGCTCGTCGGTCAGCTCCGGATAGGTCGACAACACCAGAATCGGGCCGGTGCCCGTGAAGATGAGGTAGGTCTGTGGAGTCTTGCCTTCTGTCATGGCTCTCCTCTCGATGAGCTGCGCCGATGAGATGTTCCACCCGACGCCGAGGCGACTGGGGTCGGCCCTCTGCCGATCAAGGTAACTTCGGCCGGCGGGACTGTCAAGCACCGACGGATTCGCTCTCGACCCGGTCTCCGCGGTAGATTCAGACCATGACCTCCGGCCCATTGTCTCCCACCATCGTGCTGGTGCGCCCTCAGGAGGAGGGCAACATCGGCGCCACCGCCCGCGCCATGGCAAACATGGGACTCGAGCATCTCCGTCTCGTAAAGCCTGCCATGAAGCCAGGACGTACCGCCTACGCTTTCGCGGTGGGCGCCCGCGAAATCTTGGACAAGGCCGTTACGACCGACTCCCTGAGCGAAGCCCTCGAGCCCTTCCAGAGGATCATCGGGACCAGCTCGGTTCGCAGCCGAGAGCCAACGGCCCAGATTTTGTCGCCTCGGGGGCTGGCCGAGACTCTGAGCACGGAGGACAGATCCACACGCAGCGCCCTCGTCTTCGGATCCGAGCCGTCTGGCCTGACGAACGAGGAGCTGGCGCATTGCGGCCTAGTGGTACGGATACCCTGCTCGCCGGATCAACCGACTCTGAACCTCGGTCAAGCCGTGTTGATCCTCGCCTGGGAGCTGTTTCAGACCCGGAAGCTGGCTGCGGGTCCCCCTTCGGGCCGTCCGCTGGCTGCCCCTGCGGAACAGCTGGAAGGACTCATGGCCCAGGCTACCGAGGTCATGACGGCCATCGGCTTTGTCCGTGACGACACGTTCGGAGGCGTCTCGAAAGAGCTCCGCCAGCTGGCCGCGAGAGCCGGCCTCACCGCGCGAGAGGTGAAGCTCCTCAGAGGTATCTGCCGGCGCGCCCTCCACAGCCTGGAGGACAGCCTCGAGCGAAACGCCCGCGAGCCATGAGAACCCGGTCGAGGTGCAACAGCCGAGGCCATCATCCATATCCACGGTGATAGACTGCACCGCCCCATGACTGAGACAAGAGACATCCGCGGTCTGGTAGCGACTTCGCTAGCAGAGTCTCCAGTTGTCGGGGTCGTTCGTACCTTCAACAGAGACCACGCCCGACACCAGGCAGAGCTCTTCATGGCCAATGGGATCGAGTTGATCGAGGTCACCTTTACGGTCCCAGGTGCCCTGGACCTGGTGGCTGAGCTGCTAGCCAGACGCCAGGCGACCGGTCCGCCCTGGATCGGCATGGGGACCGTGACCGACCTGTCACGGGCCGAAGCGGCGGTCGATGCAGGTGCCGAATTCCTGGTGTCACCCAATGTCAGCTCGGTCGTCGCCGCAGTCTGCCGTCGAATGGGCCTCTACCTGATCCTCGGTGCTCTTACTTGTACCGAGATTGTCGAGGCACGCGACCTGGGAGCCGATATCGTCAAGGTTTATCCCCTGCCACCAGTCGGAGGAGCAGGCTATCTGGCCGTGATCCGCGGGCCGCTGAACGACATACCGATGCTGGCTGCCGGTGGCTTTGCCGTCGAGGAGATTCCCGACTATCGGGCCGCCGGCGCATCGGCCTTCGGGATAGGCGCGCCTCTGCTCTGCGAAGACGACGAAAAGAGCCGCCAACGAATCGCCCGTGCTGTTCAGCTGGCGAGGGGACAGGAGTTCTGATGAGCACACCGGCTCAACCGAAGCAGATCGACTTCGACCCCACACCGGAGATTTTCGCCACCGACAGCAGTGGGAACTTCTGGTTCCCGCTGCAGGTCGATGGCCAGAGCCATGTGCAGACCGGCGCCTACGACGAGACACGACTGCTGATGTCGCTCTGGTACCCCTCGAATCGCCGCACCATCGACCTCGACCGAGCCTATGTCGAGGTTCGAGGATGGTTCGATGCCAAGAACGAGCACTGGTACAAACTGGCGGAGATCGAGCCGGTCGTACCACCCTACGAACCGGGAAATTCGTTCGACGGCTGGCTGGTCCTGCCCGTCTTTGCCACCAAAAGCGCCTTCGCCCTGGTCGGAGGCGGCTTCCATCCTCGGGCCCGTCTGCAGATTCGCGCCACCGCCTATTTCGTCGCCTGACGGCCCGCCCTGATCACAAACGCAACACCGAAGGAGAACACGACTCGGAGCCTGCCATGAATCACATCGATCTTCTGGCCCGTCTAGCGATCGAAAACGACCATCGAATCGTTCTGCTGGTTCTGGATGGCGTCGGCGACATTCGCGCCGCGGATCAACCCATGACCGCCCTCGATCGGGCCGAATTGCCCAACATGGATGCCCTCGCAAGGCGCTCCGCTCTCGGGCGAACCGTCCCGGTGGCCATGGGAATCACACCCGGCAGCGGCCCGGGCCATCTGTCGCTCTTCGGCTACGACCCGACGAGTCCGGACGCCGACATCGGCCGCGGAGTCCTGGAAGCCCTCGGGCTCGGTCTGAAGATCGGCCAGGGAGACCTGGCGGCGCGCGGCAATTTCGCCACGCTCGACGGCGATGGCAATCTGACCGATCGCCGTGCCGGTCGTATTCCCACCTCCGTGTGCCAGCGCCTCGTCGGCTCGATGCAGGCAGCCTTGAGCGCGTTCGACGGGGCGGAAATCGAGATCGTCGCCGGTGAAGAGCACCGCTTCGTGCTGATTCTCCGCGGCAGCGGGTACTCGGCAGAGGTGGCCGACACCGATCCCCAGAAGACCGGGGTGCCTCCGCTTGCCCCTCAGCCCCAGACGCGCGAGGCCGAGGCAACAGCTCGACTCCTGGCAGAGATCATCGCTCGGATGAACGAGGTGATCGCAGACGAGCCGAAGGCCAATACCGTGCTACTGCGGGGAGTGTCCCGGTTGCCCCATCTTCCCCAGATCCCCGACCTCTACCACCTCCGGGCTGGCGCCTTTGCCGGCTACCCGCTCTATCGGGGAGTGGCCGCGGCCTGCGGCATGGAAGTGGTTCCATGCGGCAAGTACTTCCACGAGATCGTGCCGGCTGTCAGGGACAACTGGATGCGGTTCGATTTCTTCTTCCTGCATGTCAAGCAGGCCGACAAGGCCGGTGAAGATGGCAATCTGAAGGCCAAGATCGAGGTGCTGGAGCAGGTGGACGCGGCCCTCCCGGAGTTACTAGCCCTGGAACCGTCGGTGCTGGCCATCACGGGAGACCACTCCACGCCGGCGCCGATGGCGGCCCACAGCTGGCATCCGGTGCCCCTTCTGGTGCATTCTCCCGTCTGCTTCGTGGACGGCAGCCAGGAGTTTACCGAGACCTGCGCCACCCAAGGCCACCTGGGAACGTTTCCAGCAAGTGAGTTGATGGGGCTGCTACTGGCCAACGCCGGTCGGCTGGCGAAGTACGGTGCCTGAGACCCTTCGCTACGGAATCGGTGAGAAGGTCGGACTAGCGGAAGCCTCTACGGAGCTCGTTCCGAAATGTACTGAAGGCCTCCTTGTCGAAGACGCAGACCACGACCCTCTCGAGCTTCGTACCCCCCTGAAGATATCGATGGATCTCAGTCAGGGTGACCCGCGCGCAGCGGTTCACCGGGAATCCGAAGTTCCCCGTCGAGATGGCGGGGATCGCTATCGACTTGAGCCCATGCCGATCCGCCAGCGCCAGCGAAGCGCGTACCGCGGAGGCGAGCTTGCGATCCTCGTCTCCCTCACCCAGGCGGGGACCGACGGCATGGATGACGTGCTTGATCTGCAAGTCTCCGGCACCCGTGATGACGGCGGTACCCACCGCTGTTCCACCTATGCGATCGCACTCCTTCTGGATCGAAGGGCCGCCCTTTTCTCGAATCGCTCCGGCAACTCCGGTCCCTAGTTCGAGCTTCTCGTTGGCCGGATTGACGATCGCGTCGACGACGAACTCGGTGATATCTCCTTCCGTCAGCTCGAGACGAGTCCCGTTCAGTCTGATAGTCACGAGATTCTTCTTGGTCTCCTTGGCCATTCGCAGTTCTCCCCTCACTGTTCAGAGGACACCCAATCATATCAAGCCGGACCGCCGGAGCCACTTGATATAGACTCCGCTGGCCATGCTGAGCAGCTTCAAGGGCGAACTTTCGCGACTCCTGGCAGAGAGAATCCAGGCCCTTTTCGGTGTCGAGTACGAGCCGGGGGTCGAAGTGCCGCCTCGCAGGGAACTGGGGGATCTGGCATTTCCTGCCGCACTCCATCTGGCTCGCACCCTGAAGCGCAACCCGAGAGGCATTGCCGAAGAGCTGGCAGCTGACTTTCCATCTCCCGCCTTCGTTCGGGACCTCCGGGTCGAGGGAGCTGGCTATCTGAACTTCTTCCTCGACCGCAGCCTGGTGGCCAGTCAGCTTCTCTCCGAGCCCCTCATCCAGCCCGACTCCACCGCCGGAGAGCGGATCGTCGTCGAGCACACCAACATCAATCCCAACAAGGCGGCCCACGTCGGCCATCTTCGCAATGCCATCCTCGGAGATGTGCTGAGCAATGTGCTGCGAGCTCTGGGCTACGCGGTGGAGGTGGAGAACTACATCGACGACACCGGCGTGCAGCTAGCCGATGTCGTCGTCGGCTTCACGGATCTCCGGAAGATGGCCCAGGAACAGGTCGCTGCCCTGCCCGAGCCCTTCGACTACTACTGCTGGGACCTCTACAGTGAAGTCGGACGGTGGTACGAGGGCAACCCCGAGCGTCCGGAGCTTCGGCGCCTGGCCCTGCAGGCGCTCGGGCACGGCGGCGGGCCGCGCGCCGAGATGGGGCGGCTCGTTTCGCGCCGGGTCGTCAGCCGACACCTGGCAACGATGCGACGGCTGGGCATCTCCTACGATTTGTTGACCCATGAGTCGGCGGTGCTGGGCCTCGACTTTTTTTCCGAGGCCTCCGAGCAGCTCAAATCGACCGGTGCCGTCCATTTCGAGGCGGAGGGCAAGAACGCCGGTTGCTGGATCATGCCGTTGGCGGCAAGTGAGGAATTCGCCGGGCTCGAGGATCCCGACAAGGTGATCGTGCGCTCCGACGGCACCGTGACCTACGTCGGCAAGGACATCGCCTACCAACTGTGGAAGTTCGGCCTGCTCGACAAGGACTTCCAGTACCGCTTCTGGCAGGCGGAGGAGGTCTGGGAGACCACCGTGGATGGTGAGCCTGAGCACCCGATCTTCGGCAAAGCAGACCGCGTCATCAACGTCATCGACGCCCGTCAGAGCTATCTCCAAAAGATCGTTCGTGCCGGGCTCGAAGCACTCGGGTACCTCGAGCAGGCCAACCAGTCGATCCACTTCGCCTATGAGATGGTAACCCTTTCACCAGCGACGGCCCGCCAGTTCGGCTTTCTCGATGACGACACCGAAGAGGAGGCTCGCAACCTCGAGATGTCGGGCCGCAAGGGAATCGGGGTCAAGGCGGACGACCTGATCGACCAGTTGGAAGCCAAGAGTCGGGAGGAGATCAGTGCACGAAATCGCGATCTGAGCCCCGGAGACCTGGACATCCTGGCGCACCAGATCGCGGTCGCCGCTCTACGCTTCTTCATGATCAAGGCCACCACCAATCGGGTCATCGCCTTCGACCTCGACGAAGCGCTGAGCTTCGAGGGTGATTCTGGACCCTACCTGCAGTATTCGGCTGTCAGGGCGCTCAATATTGGCCGCCGCCTCGGCGAGGCCGGGCTGCCCACCCAGGTGTCACCCGAGGATGTCGCCGGACTGCCACCGGAGGTCTGGGCCGACGACCTCTGGGACCTGGTTCTGGCAGTGGCTCTGATCCCGCAGAAGACAGAGGCGGCCGGGGGCTCTCTCGAACTCTCGACCTTGGCCCGACATGCCCTGGAGCTGGCGCAGAAGTTTCACGCTATCTACCATCGCCACCCCATCCTGCAGGAACAGGACGTCGCGATACGCAGTGCCAGACTCGCCACGATGCAGGTGTTTGTCCGCGGCCTGACAGTGCTCAGCGATCTTCTCGGCCTACCCCTCCCGGACAGAATGTAGCCGCTCCGGCCTGCCTGGAGCGGTGCGCTGCACGTTCGAGTGCTGATGGTAAGCTTGCCCTGACTCGAAAGGGAAGGAGAGCTTGACTGATAACAGGGATCACGAAGAGAAAAGGCGCTATCCTCGATTGCGGGCGCCAGTCTACTGGCGGCCCGTAGGTCCTTTGGCCGCGAGGGGAGATCTTCTCGTCGATCTGGGCCTGGGAGGCGTTCGGGTCTACAGCGATGATCCGATGGAGCCCGGACACAGACTCGAGGTCGAGCTGAGGCTCCCGGATGATTCGACCCTGACCTTCCTCACCGAGGTCGTCTGGCTCCAGGCGTTACCGGAAGATGCACCGGCGTCCTACGACGTCGGGCTCCAGTTTCTCGACCTGACGCCCGAAGATGTCGAGGCCCTGGAGGCGGTAATGGCCAGGTCGGAGTCGTAGAGTCGAGCCAAGCGCAGGCCCGTCGAGGCGCCCCGGTGAGTCACCGGGTGTCGCTGGAAGCTCATCCAGAGCGAATACCATGAGAAAACCCACAGAACGATTCGGGCGCCGTGTCGAGAGCTACGTCCGCTCCCGGCCTTCGTATCCAACGGAGGTCGTGGAGCTCCTGGAGGAGAGGTGTGGCATCGCGCCGGGCTGGGTGGTGGCCGACGTCGGCTCTGGCACCGGAATTCTAAGCCGTCTATTCCTGGACAGAGGCTGTCGGGTCTATGGCATCGAGCCCAATGTCGATATGCGAAGGGCAGGCGAAGCGTTGTTGGCCACCTACCGACTCTTCACCAGCACAGACGGCACCGCTGAGGACACCGGCTTGCCGGATGCTGCCGTCGACCTGGTGGCGGCCGGTCAGGCCTATCACTGGTTCGATGCCAGGGCTGCACGACGCGAATTCATCAGGATCCTCCAGCCCCAGGGATGGGTGGTTCTGATCTGGAACGACCGCAGGAAGCAGGGCAGTCCCTTTCTCGAGGCCTTCGAGGAGCTCCTGCTCGCCTATGGCACCGATTACCAGGAGGTGGACCACACCCGGATCGGGCAAAAGGACATCCAGTCCTTCTTCGGTAGCAAGCCCATCGGTACTGCCTCCTTCGAGAATCACCAGAGCTTCGGCTTCGAGGGGTTGAAGGCGCGCCTGTTGTCGTCCTCCTACACCCCCGGTCCGAACCATCCCCGCCACACCGACATGCTGCGGACCCTGCGTGAGATCTTCGAGCTCCACGAAGTCGACGACCACATCCGTATCGAATACGACACGAAGGTGTACTACGGGCAACTGGATTGAGGGGTTGAAGCGGCCGCCGTCTCCCTGCGAACCACCCGAACGAACCTCCGTAAGATCGTGGTCGTCCACCCAGGACCCAAGCCCCAGGACGGGAGGGCGCAAGGCCCTCCCTTACATTGCCTCTTTGCCTCATGGCCCCCCTCACACCCCGGCCGGCACAGGTCCGGCCGCTTCAATGCCTTGATGTCCGTGCAGTTCTCAAGCCCTTATGCCCTCAAGCCCTCAAAGACCGGCCGGAAGGCACGCCCGGACGCCTCAATCCTCAAGGCCTTTTCACCATATGTAGTCTTTGGCGATTTCGAGCTTGTCGTGGCCGGCCAGGATGTGCATGACCCGGATCTTCTTCAGCGTCACGGGAGAGAGCGAGGAGAGAGGGAGGTGGAGGATCTGCTTGCCCTGAGAAGTGGCGTAGCGGTGCATGGGCTCGGCAGGCGGCGCGGGGGCCAGATGCACAACGATCTTCTCGAGGCTGGAGGCGATGGCGGCCATCAACAGGACCTCCGCCTTGCCGCGGGCCCATCGATAGTCGGGATCCGACCAGACATCCGATAGCCTACCCCGCGGCTGGGTCAAGACGAATCCACCGTAGGTGGCCCGCATGACTCCGGGGCCGACAACCTGGTCCGCCGGATTGGTGGAATAGAACGCCATATCCGACTCCTGATCGTGCTCGCCCAACCACGTCATGGCGAAGGGAAATCGCTCGTCCTCCTGGTCGCGATCAAAAACGACGACCACCGAGCCTGCATCTCCCGGCACTTTCCCTTTCTCTTGAACATAGACCCGGTCTTCGTGGACGTTGCGGAGCGTCTCCCGAATGTCGATGCCATCGAGCAAGCTGCACGTGAACGGCTCCGTCCTCTGCCGCTCAGCCGACAACACCGAGAGGGCCTTCCTCTGCAGGAATCGCCCGTAATCCTCGACCACCAGGTCTTCCGGAGGGAAGGAGCAAATGCCTGACGCATCGAACGCCCGAAGCCAATCTTCCGGACTTTCGGGATGGGGGTGCTGCCGCACCGGGATGGCGATCGGCCGCTGCTTGACCCTGAAGAAGCGGCGGCGAAAGCGAATCTTCCGGGTCCCCAGGTCGAGCTCGTCGCCGTCGATCGAAGCGGTTTCGATCTCTGCGTGGTCCTCCTGCCAGGGGTAGGTCCGAGATGCCTCGAAGACCTCCCAGGCCAAGTTGTCGTCACCGACACCGCGAGCGGCGACCACCCATTCATACAGACCCGGTATCAAGTTGCCCTGCACCCTGGCGCATCGCCGCGCGAAATCGAAGAACATCCTGCGCTGCCAGCCGGCCACCGTCTCGCCAGTCTGAACGCTGTAGGAGCCTGCTGCGACCCGCCAGACGACGCCACCGAGGCGCGCCCGGTCGGGCGCCAGCCAGCCACCGAGGGCCTTTCGGGTTCCCTCGAGGCTGGCATAATCCACCAGCCTCTGCCTGCGTTCGGTCTCGTTGTCCCCCTGCTCCCCTTGGATCACCCTGAGGCCGAAGCGGATTACGGAGACGCGACATGAGAACGTCGAATCCAGATTCGTGTCCACCGGTGCCTCCCCGGTCCGCACTCGCTCCCAGACGGAATGTGCCAGCGGCGCGTCAGGCAACAGCGCCGTGAGACTTCTGGGAGCCAGATGTCGCACCACGACTCGACTGCGGCGCATCCGGGCGAATGGATGCGCCAGCGGACCCTTCAGCCGAGAGCTCACACCCCTGACGTGCGCTGCTCCGACGACAGCCACAATCGGTCCGGAGATCTCACTTCGCGCTTGCCGGAGATGGAACGCCATCCCGGCCTCTCGACGCTCATCGACTTCGGACACTGGCCCCTCCTCCAGGCCGCGTTGTAGGCTCTCGAGATAAGCATCCGCGCCCATCTGCCAGAGGGCGTAGGGATCGGGAACGTGGTCGGAGTGGCGCTCCTCATAGGGCAGGTCGGGGTCGATGCAGAAGAAGGGCTTGTGCCGTTCCTCCGCCCAGCGGATGGCTTCGACCAGAGGGTCTCCTGGTGCCACGACCCACACGAGGGCGTCTTCCCCTGGCTCTTCGGAGATCACCAACGAGACCCGCGGCAAGCGTCCGACAGCCAGGGCTGCCGCAGCCCGGACTGTCGTCGGTAGCTCGACTGCCACCGCTACCGGATCCAAGGCATCGAGCACCGCTCGGGCGACGCTGGCCAGCTCGACGCGCTCGTGAACCACCGGCAGAAGGTGAATGCCGTCGTCAACTTCGGGGGCCAGCCTGTCGACTTCGAAGCTGGCAGCGCTCGGCTGGCTCACGAGATCTCGAACTCCTCCAGTTCGTCGCCGGCCAGGGAGAGCCGCATGGCCGCATCGACAGCTTCAGGAGGACTATCGACCTCGCCTCGCTTGAGGACCTTCATGGCGTAGCGCACCAGGTTGATACCATCGCGAACCGTGTAGCGGAGGTCGCGATCGTGTGCGGCTCGAAGGAACGACAGGACGTACTCCACGACCTCCTCGTCAGCGAATGGCACCTGGGCCCGCAGAATCTCCCGTTCTTCGTCCTCCTCGGGAAAGTCCACGTAGATCTGCGGCATCAGCCGGGAGTGGATGTACTCGGGCAGCTCGTAGGTCGAGGCATCGTCGTTCATGGTGGTCACGAAGCGGAAGTCGTCATGCGCGGGAATCCGGATTCCGGCCACCAGACTCTCCACATAACGGCGATGGTCGAGAAGCGGGGCCAGAGACGCCCATGACTTTTCGCTCATGCGGTTTCCCTCATCGAGGATCAAAGCTCCGCCACGAACCATGGCACTGACCAACGGCGACGCCATGTATCGCACTCCGCCTCCGGACGCCAGGACCGGGGAGACGATGAGGTCCTCGGGTCGGGTGTCCATGGTGGCCTGGGCGATGTAGATATCGAGGCCCAGCTCTCGAGCCGCAGCGCATGCAAGAGTGGTCTTCCCGACTCCGGGCTTACCCAGAAGGCGTGGGTTCAGGGGCAGGTCCGCAGCCTCGACCCGGGACCAGGCTGCGAGCAACTGCATCAGGACCTCGCGCTGTCCGATCCAGGGCGGCACCTGCTCCACCGGAGAGCCCAAGAAGAGCTCGACGCCGTGGATGGTGGTGCTTTTGGATTCACTCACTGCTCGAGCCACCTTTCAGAGAATACCGTTTTCTCGATCGTCACTCTCAATCGAAGCCGATTTCAAGTCGCCAGGAGCTCGGAGATCAGACCTCGATACCGAACACTGCGTCCATGGTGGCGTCGGCCTTCTTGGTGAACGGCACTCCAAGCAGGCGCGGCTCACCGAACTCGATCTCATACTTCAGATCCAATAGGACCTTGGGCTTATCGACCTCGGTGGCGATCAGGGCATAGTGAGCCAGCTTCTCCGCGTCTTGCCTACCGTAGCATCCTCCAAGGAGACGCTCTCCCAGCTTCTCCTTCAACTCCGGAAGCGCTTCAGTGTAGCTGCGCACGAGGCGGGTCACCGATTCGAGTGATGTCTGGAATGCCGGCACCGCAAAGATCCCCTGACCACCGTCGTAGAAGGCCCCCTCCTCTCCGAAGAAGGCGCTGAGAATGCCGGTAAACCCACCGTTGCCAGCCTGGTGCTGATGGATGTCGACCTTCGCCGGAAGGAGCCAGAATGGTCTGTATTCCTGCACCTGGATGTGGGCCGTCGCCACAAACGCCGTCTCGATGCGTCGAAGACTCCAGTCGGACTGATCCAGGAGATAGCCGTTGCGGCAGGCTGTACAGTAGTAGACGACGTCCTCGCCCAGAGCCTGAATCCCCGCTCCACAGGTCGGGCAGTCCAGCGGCACCAGCCTGAACTCGAAACCATCGCTCATCTGCCGATCTCCGGTATGCGCCCCTGCAAGAGGTCGCGCAGAATCCTCTCCTGGGCGTCTGGATCCGCCAAGCTGCTCCAGGCCTCGCCCAGATCCAACTCCGGGTCGACTCCCGTGCCCTCGATCACGACCCCGCCGTGGCGGAAGCGCCGCCAGCCCCAGGCCAGGGCCAGGATCATGGCGGTACCGATGATGAGGAGCGCTGCCGGGCTGCCGCCGGTAAACTGCAGAGCCGTTGTCCCGATGAAGAGCGCCAGGGCCTGAGACCCAACCAGCATCATGGCCCGGAACAGGTCGTTGCCGGGTGATTTGCCGTAGGCCAGCGTGCCGTCCTCGGCGTCCATGAGGAGCTGATAGGAGCGATTCCTGAAGCGATACCGCACGACCCAGAGCGGGTAGTAAATGATACTGAGGCGCTCCCGGAGGGTCTCGAAGTAGCGGAAACGAATCCTCTTGAGGCCGCTCGCCGGATCCGACTGCAGCTTGAATTGCTCGATTGCTGCCTTCTTGACGACCACCTCCGAACCCGTCGCTGGGAAGACCATCCCGTGTCGCTCGAGGGCCACTTGATCGTAGGGTACGACTCGGTCTCCCTGCAGATTGACCTGCTGGATCCCCCACTCGGCGACGTTGAGGGCCGGAAATGTGCGATCGAAGCTCTTCGCCACCGACCGTTCCACGTCGACCTCCTCGACCACGACCCGTCGATGGCTTCCCGAGCCCCGCGTTCGTCGGCGCTCCTCCGTGCCGAGTGCGAAGCCGATGCAGTCGGCCTCCACTCGATAGAACGGTAAGAAGCAGAGAATGGCTTCACCCATCTCGGCCTCACGCCGCAGTCGCGAGTCCTTGTTCCATCCCCTCGATAGCCACTGTCTTCCGAGCTCGCGAGCCCTTTCGACATCGACGGTGGGTTTGACGACCCAGCGCCGCACGCCCACTTCGGGGATGGCGAGAAGCGATTTATCACAGTACGGACAGGTGACTACCCGCAGGCCTGTCACGACGTCGAGGGCACCACCACAACTCGGGCAGCTCAGGCCCTCGACCCGGCCCGAGAGGCTGACCTCGACCTCCTTCTCGGATGCCCGTGTCATGCCCGAAGAATCGACAGGCTCGCTCATATCCTGCGGGCCACCCAGTAGGCCAACAACAGCAGGGGTATTGCAGTGATCAGATAGGCCAAGAATTTGATGGCCGGATGAGTGATCGCCAACCCCTCGATCGTGAATAGAAGGATCCCAAGACCGGCGACCAGGAAATAGGGACTCTCCGCCTTCTCCGGGAACACGGCCGCCATGACCGCCCCGGTAGAGGCATCCACCAGGGCCTGGTAGGTCTGGCCCTCGTAGCTGTATCGACATCTCCAGAGTGGCAATTGCACCAGCGCCGTCTCGGTCGGTCGGCCATGGCCACGCTGCTCCAGCCAACTACGCGCCGTCTCCAGAGGAATCGTCTCTGGAATCGCTTCGACCCCTTCCTCTTCAGCCGTGTAGGGTTCGAGCCGGCCAGCCGGTAGCTTGAGGTCGGCCAACTGAGGGACCATCGTGGCCGCAGCAGGCTCGATGTACACCTCTTCTCCACCCCCCAACTGCACCCGAAAGAGCCATACCGGAAACGACACCGCCTCCATGGCTTCGTTGGCGCTTCTGCTGTCGAGATCCTTGACCGTATCGTTGCCAGCCATCCACCGCCGAACCGCCGCTGTGGCTTCATCGGCCACCAACAGACGGGGCAGACGGTAGTGGCCCACAACGCCCGACCGATCGACAAACAGGGTGGTGTTGCAGAAACGGCATGTCAGGAAGCGCTGGCCGGACTCCAGGGCGCCTTCGCCACCGCACTGTGAGCAGACGAAACGAGCGTCCTTCACTTCCGGCGGCAATCTGCCTGTCACTCGGCGACCTTGGTACCACAGCCGGGACAGAATCGGGCGCCCTCTGGAAGCTTGGCGCCGCAGGAGTGACAGAAAGCACCAGCCGCGGGAGCCGTCCCAGCCGCTGCCGGAGCTGCGGCGTTGCCGGTGGCCTCCGGCTTGCTCTCGGTCGCTGCCTCGCTGGGGGCACCCTTGCCTCCTCCGGCTGCGGAATCGGTCATGGCCTCCTTCATCATCTGAGGCAACATCATCCCCATTCCAGCTCCCATGCCGACTCCGAGACCGGCCCCGACACCGCTGCTCGTCTCACCCCCAGACTGTCGGGCCGCGTCTCCCATGGCCTGGGGGGCCTTGAACTTCAGATAGGCATTCATGTCGCCCACAGCGGCCATGCCAGCACGGTCGTCGATGAGCTTCTGGACGTCGGGCGGCGGAGTGATCGCACCGAGGTAGAGGTCCACCAGTTCGATGCCGTACTTCGAGAAGTCGTCTGCGACACGGGACTTGAGCGCCATCGAGAGCTCGTCGTAAACCTTCGGCAGATCGAAAATCGACTGCAGGTTCTCGCCCAGCACATCGGTCAGGCGGGCGACAATGACATCTTTGAAGTAGGACTCCACACCATCGGTCGTGTAGACCCCCATCGTCCCAACGACCCCATTGACGAAGACCTGGGAGTTGGTGATGCGGACGGCGAACTTGCCGAACGCCCGCAGCCGTACCATCGCCAACTCGCTATCGCGATAGACGACCGCCTCTTTCGTGCCCCACTTGAGATCCAGGAAAGTCTTGGTCGAGACGAAGACGGCCGCCGCCTGGAATGGAGATTTACCCTCAAAGGGCAGCCCCAGCATCGTGGTCAGCAAGGGCAGGTTCTGTGTGGCCAGCGTGTGGCGCCCCGGACCGAAGGTGTCGAGAGCCTTACCGTCACGGAAGAAGACCACCTCCTGGCTCTCTTCGACGATCAATTGGCTGCCCAGCTTGATGGCCTCGGTACCCTGCCGGGGGACCCTGGCCACCATCGTCTGACCTGTGGCATCTACATATTGAATGACCTTCATCGACAGTCCTCCTGGCAACGCTGGGTCCTATCCACCGGCGGTCTGCACCACTTTGTTGACGGCTCCTTCGCGAGCGGCCCACTTGGCCTCCAGTCGCTGGAGACGCTCCAGAGCCGCCTCCAGAGCTTCCTCTGGATCGCCGTCGTCAGGCAGGGGGATGGCTGCCAGATCGTCTGCCAGCCCCGAGAGATCCTCTAACAGAGTCAGATCGTATCGATAGAGCTCTTCGAGAGCCGCCTCATCGACTTTGACCACATCGAAAAAGCCCGTGGCACCATAGTCGCTGAAGCGGACTGCCCTGGCGACGCCATCCATTCGTCGGTCGAGCCGGTCGAACAGGTGCAGGACTCCAATCCTGCCTGCGTCGGTGTAGCGCTCGGCACGGGCGCGAAGGGTGGATTTGAGTCGCGTCACCTCACTGGCGAGATACTCTCGCTGCAGCTTGTCGACCTCTCGGCGAAGCTCTCGGTCCTGGAAGCCCCGAAAACCGGGAATCTTCTCACCCAGGCTCTCCAGCCAATTGCGTTGGGCTTTCCCCTCCTCGAATCCTCGTTCCATGAAGTACCCTCCAAACAGGGTGGAAATTCGATCGCAGTGTACCAGAGGGTCGGCTGGACACAGATCCCTGAATCCTCCGGCCGTCAACCCGCATTATTCATGACCCCACGGCATCGAGTGGGCTGTAACACCTTCACACTCTCACGCCCTCGGTTCTTCACCCGCCTGGCGGGCAAGGTCGAGAATCCAGATCGAGAGGACGGCCAAAGCACCGGCCGCCACATTCATGGCGACGTCCCTGAGATCGTAGAAACGGTTGGGAAGGAGCTCCTGGATCCCCTCGTCGAGCCAGCCGGCGATGCCTGTAAGAACCACGGCTCCGACCGCTGGCCAGAAGTGACGATGCCCACCGGGGACTTCCCCCGATTCTCTTCTCGTCTGCCCTTGCCGCTCCAGGAGTGCCGCGAAAACCAGACCTCCGACGACCCCGTACTCGAGGAAATGCAGTCGCTCCTCGGGAAGCTCGAATCGGGAAATCAGAAGAACATAGCCGCTGGCGATGCCAGCCATGGCCACCCAGACCCGCCATCCAGAGCGACTGCGAAAGAACCTGAGGCCTACCCAGACTGCTGCCAGAAAGAACGACCCGCCTACCGCCAAACGCAGCAGGTTGGCATCCCGCAGCCAGTCGGTGATCGGACGGGCGATGTAGAGTGAAGAATAAACGAGCAGCAGGCAGCTGCCAGCCATGATCCACAGTCGCCGTTCACGTGCGGAGGTGAAGCCCATTTCACCTGAAGACGATCCACCCGGAAGTCTGGAGTCGTCGAGAGTGACAACTGACTGCGCGGCCTTGCTGCCTGCTGCTCTCGGTACGCCTGATGCTCCCTGTCTTTCCCCTCTAGTCCATCTGCTTTCGCAGCACCGTTGGAATGTCGAAGTCGTCGACGTTGGACCAGTTCGGCCCGTACCCATTGGGGTCATCCGGTTGGGTCTGCGCGATGACCTTGCGGTAGAACGGAATATCCTCCTGCTTCTCCTCGGCAACCGCGGCCGGATCTGAGACCTCGGACACTGCCGGCTCCGCTGCTTGGGCCGGCTCCTCGCGTTGCTCGGCGGAGGGCAGGGACGGCTGGCTGTAGGCAGGCGCGTGGGTGCCCTGGAAGCCCGTGGCGATCACGGTGACCTTCATCTCCTCCTCCATCGACTCATCGATGACGAGACCCGAGATGATGTTGGCCGCCGAATCCACGGCTTCTGCGATGACCTTGGCCGCCTCGTCCACCTCGTGAAGAGTCAGATCGGGACCGCCAGAGATGTTGATGAGCACTCCCTTGGCACCCTCGACCGAGGTCTCCTCCAGCAGGGGCGAGGAGATGGCGCGCTGCGCTGCCTCGATGGCCCGGCTTTCGCCCTTGGCCACTCCCGTGCCCATCAGGGCCATGCCCATACCGGTCATGATGGTCTTGACGTCGGCGAAATCCACATTGACTTCGCCAGGCACGGTGATGAGGTCGGAGATGCCTTGCACCGCTTGGCGGAGGACATCGTCGGCAATGCGAAAGGCCTCGTTGAGGGGAGTTCCGCGCTCGACGAAATTGAGCAGTCTCTCATTGGGGATCGTGATCAGGGTGTCGACCGCACCCCGTAGCTCGTCGATGCCCCGCTCCGCCAGCTCCATCCTTCGGCGACCTTCGAAGGTGAAGGGCTTGGTTACCACGGCAACCGTCAGAGCCCCCAGCTCAGAGGCCAGCGAAGCGAAGATCGGGATGGCGCCGGTGCCAGTCCCCCCACCCATCCCGGCAGTGAGAAACACCATGTCGGAATCGTCCAACAGCTCCAGGATCCGCTCGGTGTCCTCGAGGGCCGCCTTGCGGCCCACCTCGGGGTCGCCTCCAGCGCCCAGGCCCCTGGTCAGGGTCGGACCCAGTTGGAGCTTCACCGGCGCACTGCATTTCCGCAGGGCCTGCATGTCGGTGTTGCCGGCGATGAACTCGATGCCTCGCATCTGACAGTCGATCATCCGATTGACGGCGTTTCCCCCACCACCACCGACGCCGACAACCGTGATCTTGGCCGTCGCGCCCTCTGCCTCATCCAGGGTAATGGAAAGACTGCCTTCCATTCCTTGATCGTCAAATAGAATCATTTTTCAACTCTCCTTCCGGGTGGTCCTACTTTCTACAGCAAATCCGAAAACATGCCGCGGAGACTGGTCATCACTGCACGCACGCTGAAACCTGTGTGAACTGTCCTGCGCTGTCTGTCTTCCGAGCTCCGACCGTAGAGCAGGAGGCCGGAGGCAGCCGTCCAGGTCGGCGAGCTGATCACGTCTACCAGGCCTCCGAGCCCCTGAGGCAGACCGTAGCGGACCGTGCAATTGAAGACCTGCTCCGCCAGCTCCAGGTAGCCGTCGAGTTGCGCCCCGCCACCGGTCAGCACGAGCCCGCCTCGCAGGGCTTCGTCGAACCCGTATTTGGCAAGATCGTCCCGCACCAGGGTCAGCATCTCTTCGGCCCGCGGCTGCAGGATGCTGCACAGCTCCCGCTTGGGCACGACCCTGGGCGGACCGCCTGCCACCGTCGGCACCGAGATCCCTTCTTCCTCGCCGACCATGCCGCCGAGGCAACAGCCGTGCTTGATCTTGAGCTTCTCGGCTTCGGCGAAGGGGGTGCGCAGGACCATGGCGAGGTCATTGGTGAAATGCCCCGCACCCACCGGTAGGACCGCGCTGTACTGCACTTCACCATCGACGAAGACCGCGTATTCCGTGGTACCGCAACCGATATCCAGAACCAGGGCTCCAAGCTCTCTCTCGTCATGGGTAAGAACCGCTTCAGCGGTGGCAAGGGGTTCGAAGACCAACTCGATGACCTCGATGCCAGCCCGATTGATACACGTCAGAAGGGTCTTGCGGCGCGTGATATTGCCGGTCACAAGGTGCACCGCGACCTCGAGACGACTACCCAGCATCCCCAGGGGCTCCGAGATTCCGCTCTGCTCGTCGACGGTGAAGTCCTGAGGAATGGCGTGGAGGATCTCGCGATCCGAGGGCAGGGCCGCCGACTGTGCCGCCTCGAGAACCCGCCCGATATCCTGCCGGGTAATCTCCCGGTCTTGATCCTTCTTCGCCACCGTCACCATGCCACGGGAGTTGATACTCCGCATGTCGGTTCCAGCCACGCCGACATAGGCCCTCGACACTTCGATGCCGGCCATGACCTCCGCCTCCTCGGTGGCCTGCTTCAGCGCATCGACCGTCGCCTCGACGTTGACGATGTTCCCTCTTCGGGTCCCTCGGTTCGGGGCGATGCCTTTGCCCACCACTTCGAGAGTTCCACGATCGTCACGTTGCCCGATCAATACTCCGACCTTGGAAGATCCGATGTCGATGGCAACGATGTATGAGTCCGCCTTGGGCATAAGCCTCACCCCTCCTGGCTGCGCGGTTCCACCGCGGGTTGAACAACGATCTGACGTGAGAATCGAAGGTCGACCGCCGACACTCGATCATACCGCCTAATGATTTCGGGCATCACATCCCTGAACTTCCTGACCTGTCTTCCTACTCCGCCGAGGCTCACCAGAACCGGGAATGGCAGGGCCGCCGTGAAGAGTCGAAAGTCGTTTCCTCCCAGAACTTCCACCTCCGACAGCCCCACCGCCCACTCCGGGGCCACCAGTTCCAACTCTGCAGCGACGGCAAGGGCCGGCTCTACTTCCAATCTGGCGCTCGGAGCCACACTCAGCAGCAGCAGATCGACCTCTCGCACTGGATCATAGAGATCGATCACGGTGCCGCTACGGTCGACATAGAAGAGTCCCTCGTCTCTGCGCAACAGCGCCACGGGTTGCCTCTCCTCGACCTCCACCACGAGGCTGTCGGGCAGCCTCTTGCGCAGGTTGGCCCCCTCGATCCATCGGTTCTCGGAAAGCCGACTCTCGACGTCGGCCAGTGACACCAACAGAAGGTGTTTCCCCTGCAACGGCCTCAGGGCCTCGACGACCTCGGCAGGCTGGACCCGACTCGTTCCACTGACCACGACGTTGCTGAGCAGGAATCGAGGCGATGTGACGACCCACACTCCTGCAGCCACCGGCAGGCCGACGAGCAGCAGCGCCGTGAGGAACGGCCGCGCCAGCATCAGCAGCAGATTGCCGCGCCGGTGCGGCGCGACAAACCGCCGACGCCGGAACGGGCTCGGGCTGTTCACCTGGATCTTCGGCGGTTTCATGCCGCCTCCTCGACAAGCAGCTCTGCCAGGCGATAGATATCGCCCGCACCGAGGGTCAGGATCACATCACCCTCCTGGACCTCGGCCGCCAGCAGTTCTGGAACCTGCCGCCAGTCGGCGCAGAGACGGACGTGGCGATGACCGCTCCTTCTGGCGGCCTCGACGACGAGATCGGAGGTCACCCCCGGCTCCGGCTGCTCCCTCGAAGCGTAGATATCGGTCACCACGGCCGTGTCGGCTCCCAGCAGGAGCGGCCAAATTCGAGGGCCAGATGGCGAGTCCGCGAGAACAAATGCGGCTGGAAGACGACGTGAATCACGGCGCCCGGGAAGGCCTGTCGAGCAGCCTCGAGCGTGGCCGACACCTCGGTCGGGTGATGGGCGTAGTCATCGATGACCTTGGCCCCCCGCCACACACCTCTGGTCTCGAACCGTCGATGCACACCCGAGAAACCCGCCAGTGCCTGAGCGATACTGGCGAAAGGTATGTCCATTGCCTGGCCCACCGCTATCGCCGCCAGGGAGTTGCGTACGTTGTGCAGACCCGGCATCGGCAACTCCACCGTGCCCAGTTCGCCCTGTCGCGAGTCGAGGACCTTGAAACGGGAGCCGGAGGCCGTGCTCTCGAACTCCGTCGCTCTCAGATCGGCCTGTGGCGAAACACCGTAGGTCACGACCCGGTGCTCTTTCTTCAGCTGCGGCAAGAGCCCCTGGATGTTGGTGTCATCCAGGCAAAGAATGGCCTGACCGAAGAATGGCACCTTGCTGGCAAAGGTCATGAAGGCGCTGCGGATCTCGTCCAAGCCTGCATAGGTGTCCAAATGGTCCTCATCGACCGACGTGACGACCGCAACGATGGGCTGCAACCTGAGAAAGCTGCGGTCGTACTCATCGGCCTCGGCGACCAGGTACTCGCTCTTGCCCAGTCGAGCGCCGGTGCCGGAGACCCTCAGGCGGCCGCCCACAATGACCGTCGGATCCAGCCCGCCTTCCGTCAACACGGTCCCGATCAGCGAGGTCGTCGTGGTCTTGCCATGCGTTCCCGCCACCGCGATGCCGTATTTCAGCCGCATGAGCTCACCCAGCATCTCGGCTCTCCGCACCACGGTGATGTTGTTCTGCCTGGCAGCCACCACTTCCGGGTGGTCTCTCGACACCGCCGAAGAGATCACGACCAGATCGACCTTGTCGAGATGTTCGGGTGAATGTCCCTGATACACCTTCGCTCCGAGCCTCGACAGCCGCTCTGTCGTCTCGCTCGAGGCCTGATCACAACCGCTCACCTCGAGGTCGTAATCCAGGAGCACTTCGGCTATGCCACTCATGCCGGCACCACCTATGCCGATGAAGTGGACTGCAGCCAGATTGGTGAAACGCCGGAACATCAAGTTGTCTCCACTGCATCGTACAGGAGGTCGGCGACGGCTTCGGCAGCTCCCGGCCAGGCCAGGCCGCGGAGCGTCTGGCCCATGGTCTGCAATCGCTCGCGGTCGTCGAGCAACTTCTCGAGCAACCGCCCCAGAGTCTCTGCATCGGCGATCTCTGGCGTCAGGACGACCGCTCCACCGCTGGACTCCAGGCGATGGGCATTGGCCAGTTGGTGCCCACCTGCCAGAGCCAGTGGAACGAGCAGAGCGGCTCGCCCCGCGGCGCAAATTTCCGCTACGGTGATGGCTCCGGCTCGCGAGATCACCAGATCGGCCGCAGCCATTTCCCCGGCAACATCGAGCAAGAAGGGAACGACCCGAACTCTGAGACCCCTCAGTTCGTTTTCCCGGTAGGTGCTCTCCGCCTCCTCGAACAGCTCTTCACCCACCTGATGCACGACTTCAAGACCCGAGAGCCTACCCTCGAGCCGCCCCAGGGCAGCCGGTACCAGTTGGTTCAGCTGGCGGGCCCCCTGACTTCCGCCAAGGACCAGCAGGCGGAGGGCTCCGTTCGCAGGCCTGCGGTCGTGGGCCTCGAAAAACTCCCGGCGAACCGGCACTCCAGTCCCTCTAGCGGGACCATTGCGCTGCCGCTCGACCCCTGCGAAGGCGACGGCTGCCGACGACGCCCAACGGGACAGCCATCGATTGGCCGACCCGGCTTCAGCGTTGGGCTCGAGAAGAACGACAGGGCGCTTGTTCAGCGCGGCGCCGAGAACCGCCGGCACTGAGACATATCCGCCGGTTCCCAGGATCACGTTGGCTTCGAGATCGCGGATCATCTGCCTCGCACGCCAGGACGAGACCCCCAGGGTTCCGAGTGCAGCGGCCTTCTGGAAGGGTCCACGGCCGACGACAGCTTTCGCCGGCAAGCCGTGGTACGGCAGTCCACGGGCCTCTACAAGCTCTCTTTCCATACCCGACATCCGACCCATCCAGCTCACCTGCCAGCCTCGCTGGCGCAGCTCATCGGCGACCGCCAGGGCAGGGAACACATGCCCACCACTACCGCCCCCAGCCAGGAGCGCATGCTCACTCGCCATCGTTGCCGCGCCCTTCGTTGACCAGCATCACCATTCACAGCTCTCCCAGGTCCTTGCTCATCACGCATGCTGCGACACATTCAGCACCACCCCAGAACCGGCCAGACAGACCACCAAGGAAGAGCCGCCATAGGAGATGAACGGCAGCGGGATGCCCTTGGTCGGCATCAGGGCCAGTGCCACGCTGATATGGATCAACGCCTGCAGGGTGATGAGGCCCGCAATTCCCCAGGCCAGATAGCGCCCGAAGGTGTCCGGCGCCTTGACGCCGGCGCGAACACCTCTCCAGAACAGGATGGCGAACAACAGCAGAACGCCTACCGCACCCACCAGCCCGAGCTCCTCGGAGATGATCGAGTAGATGAAGTCCGAATGCGGATAGGGCAGAAAGTAGAGCTTCTGAAGACTCTCGCCCAGACCACGCCCCAGCAGGCCTCCCGAACCGACGGCGATGAGAGATTGACGCGCCTGATATCCGGAGCGCAGGGGCTCGAGGTCGGGATTCAGGAAGGCCATGAACCTCTGCCGTCGATACGGCACCGAGTAGACCGCCAGCCAGAGTGCCGGCAGCAGGGCCAGCGCCCCGCCGAGGAAGTAGCTCCAGCGCACTCCCGCCAGAAACAACATGAAGACCGTGGCTCCGCACAGCAGAACTGCCGTCCCGAGATCGGGCTGCATCAGGATCAGACTGGCCATCAGACCCAGCAGGAGGCATACCGGCAGGACCAGGTCTCGGCTCTCGCGGTCCTCATTGCGCTCGATCTGAAAGGCGACGAAGGCGATGATCGCCAGCTTGGCCAGCTCCGAGGGTTGGATCGAGAGCCCCCCGACAAAGAGCCAGCGACGGGTATTGTTGACCTCCGGGCCGAAAAGGCTAGCCACGAGAAGCAGCAGCACGCCGGCAATGATGGGGTACAGAACCTTCGGCCGACGGAAGTGGCGATAGTCGGTGTGCATCAGGATCCACATGGTGACAAGGCCGATCACGGCGGCCACGCTCTGCTTTGCAAGGAACATATTCAGATCGCGATCCTGATCCCGGGCAAAAGCCGCACTGGCCGAGAAGACGGAGATCAACCCCAGTCCCACGAGCAGAATGACCGTGGTGAAGAGCACCTTGTCGAAGGCGAGCTTCTTAGCCATTCAGGGCCCCCACCAGTTGCTGGAAGTGGTCTCCACGCTCGCTGAAGCTGCCGTACTGATCGAAGCTGGCGCATGCCGGCGACAGCAGAACCACATCCCCCTCGACGGCTCTTCGGCCCGCCGAATCCACAGCTTGCGACAGGCCCCCGGCCCTTTCACACGGCACGATGTCGGACAGCACTCGGCCGAAACCCTCTGCGGCTTCGCCCACCAGATACACCCGTTTCACCTTGCGACCCGCGACCTGTGCCAGCGCGGCAGGGTCACCACCCTTGTTCCGGCCTCCGAGGATCAGATGCACACGGTTATCGGGAAGACCTTCCAACGACCGCAGCGTCGCCGCGAAGTTGGTCGCCTTGGAATCGTCGATCCACTTCACGCCCCGTCGATCTCCCACCTGCTCCACCCGGTGTGGAAGGCCTCGGAACCGGGTCAGTGCCGCTGGGAATGCCGAGCCGTCGGCTCCCATGGCCCTGGATAGCAGTGCAGCTGCCATGGCGTTCTCCAGATTGTGCTCGCCTTCGAGCGCCAGGTCGTCGCGACTGAAGAGCGCTCTTGGAGCCTCATCCGGCGCCACCTCGACTACGGTATCTCCTTCCACATAGCAACCATCCTCGACCGCGGCCTTACGAGAGAAAACCCGCCGATGCGCCTCGACAGTCAGCGCTGCTACCCGGGGATCGTCAGCATTGAGCACTGCAGAATCGTCCGCTGTCTGATTCCGGAAAAGTGCCTTCTTGGCGGCAAAATACGCTTCTCTTCCAGCATGCCAGTCGAGGTGGTCAGCAGCCAGGTTCAAAAGACCTGCGGCCCGCGGCCGCAACTGGTCGATGCCCTCCAACTGGAAGCTGGAGAGCTCGGTCACAAAGACCCGGCCTGCCTTTCCATCCACACAGGCACTCAGTGGGACGCCGATATTGCCGCACACCTCGACGTCGAACCCCGAGGCTCGAAGGAGCTCGCCGGTCAGAGCCGTCGTGGTGCTCTTCCCATTGCTGCCCGTGATACCGACGACAGGCCCATTGAGATACCAGGAGGCCAACTCCACTTCGGCCACCACCGGAAGATGCGCTCGCCGCGCCGCCTGCAGCAACGGCTGGCCAGGTGGAACACCGGGGCTGATCACAATTGCATCGATGCCAGCTGGAAGCACGTCCGGCTCTCGGCCCAGATGGAGCTCGACCCCTGGGTCATCTGCCAGGTCGCCGAGATCCAGATCCTCGGCCGCCCTGCGATCCACGCCGACCACCGCAACTGCCCTGGTCCGTAGCAGGCGGGCCGCGGCCTTGCCGGAGATTCCGAGGCCATAGACCAGGGCACGATTCCACTTTTCTGCTTCCAAGCTCACCTCTATCTCAACTTCAATGTCGCCAGGCCCATCAGCGCGAACATGATCGACAGAATCCAGAAGCGCACGATGATCTTGGGCTCTGCCCAACCGCTCAATTCGAAATGGTGATGCAGCGGGGCCATGCGAAACACTCGCCGCCCCCCACTCGCTTTGAAGAATCCGACCTGGATGATCACCGACAGAGCCTCGATGACGAACAACCCTCCGACGAGCAGCAGAACCACTTCCTGCTTCGAGAGCACAGCCACCATGCCGATGGCACCACCGATGGCCAGCGAGCCCACATCTCCCATGAAGACCTCCGCCGGGTGGGAGTTGAACCACAGAAACCCCAGGCTGGCGCCCACCAGGGCACCACAGAACACCGCCACCTCGCCCACACCTCTGACGTAGGGCACCTGTAGGTAGCCGGCGAGCACCGAGTTGCCGGCCACGTAGGTGAAGATCACGTAGGTCGCAGCGGCAACGAGCGTGGCGCCAATGGCCAGGCCATCGAGGCCGTCGGTGAGGTTGACCGCATTGGACGAGCCCACCAGGACAACCGCCACGAACGGCACGTAGAGCAGACCCAGGTTGTAGACGGCCCGCTTGAAGAAAGGGAAGGCGATCGTGCCTTCGAATGCGAAGGTTTCGGGCAGCGACAACACGGCGATTCCCGCCACCACGGCTACCGTAACCTGCAACATGAGCTTCAGCCGCACCGAAAGGCCCTCGTTCTGTCTCCGGTGGAGCTTCAGATAGTCATCCAGAAAACCGATGGCACCGAAGCCGGTCATGACCCCGACGGCCAACCAGACGAAGGGGTTGGCCAGATTCGCCCACAGGAGCGTCGGAACCAGCACCGCAACAAGAATCAGGAGCCCGCCCATGGTCGGTGTGCCCGCCTTGACCTGATGTCGCTCGGGACCGACGTCGCGAATGTTCTGACCGATCGACAGCCTGCGCAGCACCCGAATGAACCAAGGGCCCAACCAGAGCGACAACAGGATGGCGGTCACGACTGCGCCTGCCGTGCGGAAGGTGATGTACCGAAAGACATTGAACACCGGGTACTGCTCGGCCAGGGGATAGAGAAGATGGAACAGCATCAGCTGACCTCCTCGGCCGCAGCCAGCATTGCCTTCACCACGACCTCCAGGCCAACCCCGCGCGAGCCCTTGACCAACAACGTGTCGCCTGCGCGAAGCTGATCGGACAGGACAGCAGCCGCTGCCTTGGCGTCCTCGTACCAGAGGCTCTCGGCTCCAGCCTGACGGGCTCCCTCGACGATCTTCTGCGCCAATGAACCGACTCCCACCACCGGTGAGAATCCCAGCTCCGCCGCCTCTTTTCCGGCCTGCAGGTGAAACTCTGTGGCCGCCTCGCCGAGCTCCAACATGTCACCCAGAATCGCCCAGTGGCGCTCTCCCGGAATCTCCAGCGCGCTTTGCAGGGCCCCGGTCAGGGCTGCCGGATTGGAGTTGTAGCAGTCGTCCACCACGGTCGAGCCGCTGACGAGTCGATGAACCACACCGCGCATGGGCGGTAGGCCTACGGTCTGCACGGCTTCGACGATGTCAGCCAGGGGAACGCCGAGGGTGCTTGCGCAGGCCGCAGCAGCGAGGAAGTTGTCGACGTTGTAGAGGCCGTGCATCGGTAGCTCGACCTCCAGGATCTCGCCGCTGGTCACCAGCTTGAACCGACTCCCGACCTTGCCATCCGTGAGGCTTTCCACCTCTTCGACCCGAAAGTCTGCGGTCGCGTGTCGGCCATACCAGATGACACTGCCAGGGCGCCGACGAGCGATCTCCACAACCTCGGGATCGTCCTGATTGGCCACTATCAGACCGCCCTCGACGAGCCCGTCGAGCAGCTCCGCCTTGGCCTCCCGGATGGCCTCCAATGAACCGAAGGATTCAAGGTGTACCGGGCGCACATTGGTGAAGACGGCCACATCGGGCCTGCCCAATCGGCTCACCTGCCTGAGCTCTCCCGGGGTGGACATCCCCATCTCGGCCACCATCCACTCGGTTCCCTCGGGAATTCCCAGCAGGGCGACCGGGAATCCCAGGAGGTTGTTCAGGCTGCCGGGGTTGCAAGCGACCCGGAATCGCCGTGCCAGCATGGCGGCCAGAATCTCCTTGGTGGTGGTCTTGCCCACCGATCCGGTAATCGCTACCAGCTGGCGCGGTTCGCGGGTCCGAACCTCTCTGGTCAAACCGTGGAGGGCTTCGAGGGTGTCGGGGACCTGGATGGCTCCACTGCCAGCGGGAATCTCCATCTGGCGTCGAATGATCACGGCGGATGCGCCTCTCTCGAGAGCCTGCCCGACGAATCGATGCCCATCCGTGCGCTCACCGGCAAGGGCGAAGAACAGCTCCCCTCCGCTCACCTTGCGTGAATCGAGGGTGGCACCTCGCCACAGGGCCGCCGTCGAGCCGGAGATCATCTCTCCTCCCATGATGGTGGCTGCCTCACCCAGTCGCCCTTGAACCAACTCGCTCCTCCAAAGCTCGCCGCATCTCTTGACGATCGGAAAAAGGCAACTGCTGATCGCCGACGATCTGCCATTCCTCGTGTCCCTTGCCGGCGAGCAGGATCGCCCAGTCCGCCCCGACCTGGGCCACCGCTTTGCGGATGGCCTCACGACGGTCCGGAAGGATACGGTAGTTGCTGCCACCGCTCTGTTTGATGCCTTCTTCAACGGCGGCGATGATCGCCAGTGGGTCCTCCCGACGCGGGTTGTCTGAAGTGATGATGGAGAAATCGGCCAATTCGCCCGCCACCCTCCCCATCAGGATTCGCTTGCCGGTATCACGGTCGCCGCCGCAGCCGAAAACCAGGAGGACCTTTCGTCCCGAGAATTCCTTGAGGGATCGAAGCGCGGCCTCGAGGGCGGCGTCGGTATGGGCGTAGTCGATGAGTGCCGGGAAGGGCTGACCACAATCGATGGGCTCCATTCGGCCCGACAGCGGCGGGCGATTTGCAATCCCTTCGACCAGCGCCTCGACGGCAAGACCCAAGGCTTCGCCCCCGGCCACTGCCGCCAGGAGGTTGTCGAGGTTGTAGCTACCCAGCAGTGGCGACCGGATGCTCAAGGAACCACGAGGAGTCGCGAGCTCCGCCCGTATGCCCTTCGAATCCAGCTCCGATTGGAGAACGCGGACGTCGCCATCCTTGCCGAAGGTGATGACCTGCGGCAGCCCGGCAGCCATGCGACTGCCATAGGGGTCGTCGAGGTTGACCACCGCCCAGCCATCCGGCTCGAGCTTTTCAAACAGCTTGCGCTTGGCGGAGAAGTAGTCTTCGAAGCCATCATGGAAGTCGAAGTGATCCCGCGACAGGTTGGTGAAGACCGCCAGGTCGAAGCCCAGCCCCTCTACCCTTCCCTGCTCCAGGCCATGCGAGGAGACCTCCATGCAGACCGCTTCGGCACCCGCATCCCGCATCTGCCGAAAGATCCGGTAAAGGTCTGCTGACTCGGGGGTCGTTCGAACCCCTTCGTAGACCTGGTCCTGGAATCGATAACCCAGCGTCCCCATGCAACCACTGGGAATGTCAGCGGCATCCAGAATGGAGGCCAGCAGATGGACCAGAGTGGTTTTGCCGTTGGTGCCGGTCACGCCGGCGATCAGCAGCTGGCGCTCTGGATGGTCGTAGATCCTGGCAGCCAATGGGCCCATCAACCGTCGCGGGTCGGCTGCCGTCAGCCATAACCCTTGAAAGCCCGCCGGCGGAGCCCCCGAGGCCAACACGGCGACAGCCCCACGCTCGACGGCGTCGGGTATGAAGGCCCGCCCATCAAACAACTGGCCCGTCAGGGCGACAAAAAGATCGCCGGGCTGGACCTGCCTGGAGTCGAAGGTGATCCCGGTTACCTGTGGGTCGGTCTCCGACAACCGTTCGACGGCCAACCCTTCGATGATCTCCGTGACTCTCATCGACTCGAGCCCGCTGCCAACCACAGTTCGATCCTGCCTTGTGCCGTCTCGACCGGTGACCCTGGGGATGGCGCCTGGCGACTCACGAGCCCACGTCCGTGGAGATTCACCCTCAGACCGAACGTCGCGGTCTGCACCACCGCTTGCCGGGCAGTCAGGCCCGTGAAGTCGGGCAGAGATTCTTCACCGCTGGGGTCCGAGACCAGCAACTCCTGGGAAGGTAGGGTGTTGGAGGACTCCCCTGCGGACGGAATCGAGGCAATCAAGGCAGGCGGCTCGACCGGGCTCTTCTCTCCGGGCCAGACCTCCATGGGCTGGCGCTCTGGAGGAACGCCGAGATAGAGCAGCGCGGGACCGACCACGGCCGAGAAGACGGGAGCCGCCACACCGCCGCCGTGATAGCCGATTCTCGGGTTCGGCTCGTCGAGGGCCACCAATCCCACCAACCTCGGTCGCCGAGCCGGCGCAAAACCAACGAAGCTGGCAACATACCGTCCCTGCGCGTATCCACCGCTGGCAGCAGCCTTCTGGGCGGTGCCGGTCTTGCCGGCCACCCGGTAACCGTCGATAGCAGCTTTCTTGCCTGTTCCCTCCTCGACGACCGCCTCGAGCAGCCTCTCCAGCGTCCGAGCCGTGGCCTTGCTCACTGCTCGTCCCATCACCTCCGGCTTGCCTTCCACCGGGACGCGGACGCCTTCCTTTGCCACCGCTTCCACCACGTATGGCCGATACAACAGGCCGCCATTGGCAACGGCCGCAAAGGCCGAGGCCAGCTGCAGAGATGTCACCGACAGGCCCTGCCCGAAGGACATGTAGGCCACTGCCCGTTTGTGCCAACGCTCGACGGGCTGCAAGAGGCCGGCGCTCTCGCCGGGCAGGTCGACTCCCGTCAGCCTACCGAAACCGAACCTGCGGATCTGTTCGTAGAGGGCGGACTCTCCCACCAGTAGCCCGAGCTTGATCGCCCCGACGTTGCTGGACTTCGCGATGATCTCTCGGAAGGTGAGTCGATCAAACGAATGGTGGTCGCGGATTCGCTTCCCCATGACCACCACGCTGCCCCTCTCGCAGTCGAAGATGTCGCTGGGATCGACGAGATTGGCCTCGAGGGCAGCGGCAGCGGTGACCATCTTGAACGTCGACCCGGGCTCGAGAGAATCCGTTACCGCCCGGTTTCTCCATTGCTCTCGGCCATAGTCACCAAAGTGATTCGGATCGAAGGTCGGCACGGAGGCCATGGCCAGGATGGCCCCACTGTTGGGGTCCAGGATCAGGGCCGTTCCACTCTTGGCCTCGGTCCTCTCCACGGCTGCTGCCAGCTCCTTTTCCAGCAGGTACTGAATCCAGACATCGATGGTGAGATAGAGGTCGCTGCCGGGCTCTGGGTCCCGAAATGACAGGGCCGGCAGCAGCACCGTGCCGCGTCGGGCGTCACGGAGAACATCGCGTCGCGCTGCCTGACCCGCCACCAGTTCGTTGTAGATCCCCTCGAGACCCTCGAGTCCACGGCTGTCCACGCCGGCGAAGCCGACCACCTGGGAGGCCAGCTGTCGCATCGGGTAGTACCGCTTGCTCTCCTTGAGGTAGCCGACGCCGCTCAGGTTCAGCTCGCGTACAGCCGCTGCCTGGGGTGGGTCCAGAAGACGGGCCACCCAGACGAACTCTCGGGCGCTGTCCATGCTGCGGACCAGAGCCTTGGGATCGATCTCCAGCACCTTGGAGAGCTGGTTGGCCATGGCTTCAGGATTCTCGACCCTCGACGGATCCACCCACACGGAATCCACCTCGACCGAGACGGCCAGCTCGCGACCGCGGGCATCGAAGATCGTCCCCCGGGGGGCCTGCAGCTAGACCTTTCGGTGATGCTGCCCCTGGGCCCTGAGGCTATAGTGCTCGTGATCCCATATCTGTAGCTGCGTCAGGCGGTAGACGATGCCACCGGTCCACAGCGCCAGGATCACCAGGCTCAAGAGCAGGCGACTCTTCACGGGATCTCCTCGAGAAAGATGAGCCTGTCGAGGGTCGTCGGGACCATTCCCAACTCCGTCGAGGCTCGCGACTGAACCTGTGCTGGGCTGGACAGATAGGCCGCTTCCACGGACAACTCGCGCTGGAGTTGCCCTTCCTGCTTGAGGGTCCTTTCGAGATCATGCACCTCGTAGCCGCTATCGATGAGCTCCAGATTCAGCCACACGTATCCCAGAAGCCCGATCGCCAGGGGCAGAATGACGACCAGGACGAGGCCAAGCTCTTTTCGACGTTTTCGGTCCCGCTGGCGAACCAGATAGCTATTGAGGACCGGTCGGCGGACGACGTAGGTGCTGCTCAAAGGGTCATAGCCTCCTGGCGGCCCGCAGCCGTGCCGACCTCGACCTGGGATTGGCGGCAAGCTCGGCCTCGCCTGGGCGGATCGGCCGCTTGGTGAGCACCTCGATGACCTGAGTCTCCGACCTGGGCCGGCCGGTGATTTGATCCACCTCGCCCCTGGCCAGGTCTCGCAGCTTGTTCTTGACGATGCGATCCTCGAGACTGTGGTAGGAGATCACCACCAACCGCCCGTCTCGGTGCAACAGGCGAACCGCCTGATCGAGGAGAATCTCGAGGCCGGCGAGCTCCTCGTTGACCTCGATGCGAATGGCCTGAAAGACTCGGGTCGCGGGGTCGATCCTCCTCCTTCTGTGGCTCGGTTGGCGGCCCAGGACCTTGTGAACCACCTGGCGAAGGTCGGAGGTGTTGTGGATGGCTCGTTCCTCGCGCCGAGAGACGATGGCTCGCGCGATCCGACGTGCCTGTCTCTCTTCACCGTAGTCTCTGAATATCCTCTGCAAGTCGTCCTCCCTGTACTGATTGACCACCTCGCTGGCGGTCAGTTCACCTGGTCCCATCCGCATATCCAACGGTCCCTCCAAGCGGAAGCTGAATCCCCGCTCAGCCGTTTCAAGCTGCAGCGAGGAGACACCGAGGTCCGCGAGAATGCCGTCGACCCTGTCGACCTGCGCCGCCTCGAGCAACTCCTCCAAGCGAGAAAACTCCCCAGGCAACAGGCGCACCCTCTCGGCGAACGGTTGCAGCCGCGATGCAGCCAGCCGTAGAGCTTCCGGGTCTCGATCGATCCCGATGACGCGGGCCGTCGGGCTGGCCGCCAGCAAAGCTGCGGTATGGCCACCCAGGCCCAGCGTGCAGTCCACGAACAGGCCACCCCGCTCAGGCGCCAGGAGAGCAATTGCCTCCTCTAGCAGAACGGGTATGTGCCGCACGTTCGCCGATTCAATGAACTGCCATCGAGCGATGAGACAATCCGAACACCTAGATTCCCTTGTCGCTCAAGTAGTTGAAGTCTTCTTCGTCGAAGGGCTGCTCGGCAAAGCGGGTCTGGAGCCGCTGACGGTTCCAGACTTCGAGGTGATCCAATCGGGCACTGACCACCACTTCACCGCTCATCGCAGCGCTTTGTCTCAAAAGCGGGGGAATCACGACTCTTCCCTGACCGTCGAGCTTCCCCTGCTGACCGTAATAGCTGACCCTCTCCAGGTAGCGTTGCTTCGCCCTGTCGGTCGACGGAAGGGCCGCCAAGCGAGCCTCGATCTCTTCCCACACCTGTAGCGGATAGAGCAGAACGGAGTCCCCCAGGACGGAGGTCATGAAAACGTCCTTGCCGTACCTCTCCTCCATGTGACGACGGAAGCCGGTTGGCACCTTGAGCCGGCCTTTGTCATCGATTCTTGTGGGCGCGCTTCCACGAAACATTGACCCGTCCACCTAAAGCAATAGATCGCTGCGCAGTGTAGCACCGCAGTCCACTTTTGTCCATTTTTCTCCACCACCCAAATCCATCCATCCAACGGTCGAAAAACGATGGAAAATCAGGCTGTTCGGAGAGTGAAAGGTGATCTCGAGTCAGGCGTGGCCAAGCCCACCGGGTTCAGTGGGGTCAGCTTCCCTCTGGGGGTGGGTCAGCCGAGGACTCAGAGGATGGCTCCTCCGGAGCTCCGGCCGGCTCTTCCGAGAGAATCTCCAGCGGCAAAGCGTCGCCGAGCCCCGGTTCGAGATCCCGGAAGGCATCCAACTCGCTGGGTAGGGAAGACACCAGGGAGGACCTGAAGCCTGCGGCCTCGGGTGGCGGATTAGCGACGATGTAGGAATTGTTCTTCAGCTCTTCGATGTACTTCTCCATCTCGTCTTGCATCAGGCGACCCTGTTCGATGGAGTGGATCCGATCCTGGACCTCGACGAAATCGAGCAGCCTCGCCTCCTGCCGCTCTGCGACGACGAGAATATGCAGGCCACCACGCCCATGGATGGCAGGACTTACCTCCCCGGTCCCCAGCCCCCAAACGGCCTCTTCGAGCTCTCTGTCCAGGTCTCCCACTTCAACCCAGCCGAGATCGACGACACCCGTTGAAACGCCTTCCTCCCGGTAGGGCGCTACGACCTCGTCCAGGTCCCGCCCTGTGCTCAGCTGTTGGCGGATCTCTTCGGCCAGCAGTGCCAGATCGTCCACATTCAGGCCACTGGACTCCAGAAGGACCACTTCGCGCAGATTCAGGCGCAGCGGCACCTGAAAGTCCTCGGCATGGGACTGGTAGAAGCGCCGCAGATCCTCTTCATCAAGGGAAACCCGGGGGTAGACCTCCTGTCCCATGACCTTTTGAACCAGCCGCGACTTCTCCAACCTGACACGGAGTCTCTCTTCCGTCAGGCCGGCCGCCGCGAGGGCGGTCCGAAATTCGGCCGCGGTCTTGATGCCGAAGCCCTCCTTCGTGCGTTCAAGAGCTTCGTCGATCTCGCTCGGCGAGACCTGGAGCTTGAGCTGATCGGCCCGCGACAGCATCAACAGTTGCTCGAAGATGTCCTCCATCACCGTCTCACCCAGAACGGCAAGGAGCTCCTGCTTCCGTTCTTCCGTCAAACTGTCGGCCTGCTGGATTGCCTCGAATCGCTCCATACGCTCGCTGTTGTAGTCGTAGGTCGTCGCGATCCGTTCGTTGACACGCAAGACGATCTCATTGACCTCGGCGACGCCGACGGAGACTATCGACAGCAGAAGACAGAGCACCAAGAAAGGATTGAGCCAACTTCGCATGGGATCAGTTCTCACCCGTGTACTCGAAAGGCAGGTTCCTCTCGAAAACCCGAACATTGTAGCGCCGTCGAGCCCTCTCCACCAGCTTTCCCAGACCGCTGGCCGCTTCCAGCCTCAGCAATTCTCGGCGTACCGCCTCTTCTACCTGTTCCAACGAAGGTACGCCTGCTGGAAGGCGCTCAGTGACCCTGAAGAGGTGAAATCCGTAGTCGGCGCCGAAAACCTCACTCACTTCGCCCGGCTGCAGGTCGAAGATGGCGTCCGCGAAGATCAACGGCAACTCCTCTCTGGCCAGATCACCTTCGTCGCTGCCGAGCAGCAAGCTCTGCTGCTCATAGAGGGCGACGACTTCCCTGAACGGCATCCCGGCGTCCCATGCGGCGCGCGCCTCCGCCGCCACCACGCGATCACCGAGCAGGATCTGCTGGAGATGGACTCTCTCCGGTCGATGAAGCTGGTCGCGGTGCTCGTCATAGTAGGACGCCACCGCCCTGGCGGACACCTCGGATGCCGCCAGCCCGGAGAGGACCGCGTCGACCCCGGCCTGCCTGCTGGCGCTCGCCGTTACGATTCCCTCGTCCAAGGCCCACCGCGAAATCAGGCACTCCTCCAGAAAACCATCGAACAGAGCGCTCGAGACCTTGTCCTCCAGACCCCCTCCCGGCTCGCCCGCATTCGCCTCCAGATAGCGCTGAAAGTCCGTGAAATGCAGCTCCTGGTCGCCGATCTCAGCCACTACATCCGGCGCCGGAGGAGCTTCCCGGCAGCCCCCTGTCAGCAGCGTCGCCCCTATTCCGAGCCACAAGAAATGCTGCAGCCGCTTCATTCGCGGATCTCCTCCAGCAGCTGCTTGGCTCGGTGCAGAGCCTGAGCTCCCCCAACCTGCTCGAGCACGAGGATCCCACTCGGGCTGAAGCTCAGGCCGGACCTCTCGGAGACCATCCGTACCAGGCGATCGACGTCGATGCTCGACTCCCGTCGCAAGCGAATCTGCAGTTTCTGGCCCTGGTGCGAGATCGACTGGACCCTCATGGACTCCGCCAACCGTTTGAGAGAGGTCGCTTCGAGCAGCCCGTAGACCGGGGGGGGTGGAGGCCCGAAGCGATCCTTCAGCTCGGCCAGAAGCTCGGTCTCATCCACCTCGCCCGAGGCGATTCTCTGGTAGATCTCCATTCTGAGATTGGCATCCGACAGGTAGTCGCTGGGGATGGTGACGCTGAGCGGCAGATCCAGGGCCACCGAGGGCACCGCCTTGACGTCCTCTCCGCGCAGCTCGCGAACCGTCTCCTCCAACATCTTGAGATAGGTCTCGATGCCGACGGCGGCGATGTGACCACTCTGCTCTGCGCCGAGGAGATTGCCAGCTCCCCGAATCTCGAGATCCCGAGCGGCGACTCGAAAACCGGCCCCCAGCTCAGTGAACTCACGGATGGCGTGCAGGCGCTTACGGGCCTCGCCCTTCAGTACCCGATCATCCGGCACCAGCAGATAGCAGTATGCCAGCTGATCGCTGCGGCCCACCCGGCCACGGAGCTGATAGAGCTGCGCCAGTCCGAACCGCTCGGCCTGGTGGACGAGAATCGTATTGACGTTGGCGATGTCGATGCCGTTCTCGATGATGGTCGTCGCCAGCAGCAGGTCGTACTCTCCCTGCTTGAAGGCGTGCATCCTTCGCGCCAGTTCGTTCTCCTCCATCTGTCCGTGGCCGATGGTCAGACGCACTGTGGGTAGGATCTCTCGCAGGTAGGCCGCGAACTGCTCGATCCCTTCGACGCGATTGAACACATAGTAGACCTGCCCACCGCGGTCGACTTCGAACTCCACGGCTTCGCGCACCAACTCGGGCGAGAAGGGCACGATGGCGGCCTCGACCGCCATGCGATCGCGCGGGGGGGTCTCGATCACCGACAGATCGCGCACTCCGGCCAGCGACAACTGCAGGGTGCGGGGCACCGGGGTAGCGGACATGGCCAGCACGTGAACGTTCTTCTTGAGCTCCCGCAGGCGTTCCTTCTGAGCCACCCCGAAGCGCTGCTCCTCATCCACGATAAGCAGGCCCAGCTTGGGCAGCTCCACGTCGCGACCCAGAAGGCGGTGGGTACCGATGAGGATGTCGACGGCGCCGCTCGTCAGTCCCTGCCGAATCTCTTTGACCTCCGCCGTAGTGCGTCGGCGAGAGAGCATCTCCACGCGGACCGGATAGCCGTCGAATCGACTTCGAAAGGTCTCCAGGTGCTGATCGGCGAGGATGGTCGTGGGTGCCAGGACGGCTACCTGGTACCCTCCCTCTACCGCCTTGAAGGCGGCACGCATGGCCACTTCGGTCTTGCCGAAGCCCACATCACCACACAGTAGGCGGTCCATGGGACGCTCGCGTTCTAGATCCTCCCGGATCGCGACGATGGCCTCCTGCTGATCCTCGGTCTCCTCGAATTCGAACGCCGCCTCGAACTGTGCCATCAGATCGCCGTCCCTGGGCAGGGCCGGCGCCTTGGCGAGCTGGCGTTCCGCGTAGAGCTTCACCAGATCGCCTGCCAGACGCTTCATCCCTCGCCTGACACGCTCCTTGGTGCGAGTCCACGAGGTGCCACCCAGTCGGTCGAGACGGGGTGGCGCGCTTTCGATGCCGCTGTAGCGCTGAATCTGATCCAACCGACTCAGTGGCAGAAGGAGAGAACGTCCACCCT
>JAUVRX010000116.1 GCA_030597375.1 Acidobacteriota bacterium | reverse complement strand
GTCGCCGATCCTTCCCAGGGCCTCAGCCAGCTCGACTCGCAGGCCTGGACCGCCCTTGCGTGTTGTGTCTACCGCAAACGGGTCGTACTGCCGCTTGTCCTCCAGCAACAGAAGCATGCCGCGCTCCTGCAGGTCGTCAACCTCCCAGGTGTAGGCTTTGACGGTGGACTTCGGAGGTGGAGTCCCGCGGCACGACGCCAGGACCAGGATCGACACCACCGAGAGCCGTTGGAGGATCACAGCCCTCATGCGACGACAAACCCTGGCGCCAAAGGCATGATTCCTGGCGTTGTCGGTGACTGTCGCGCGCAACACGGATTCTGTTAGAGTTGGCCGCCGTAGCCTACCCACCACGGGTCCAGGTTGGGTGGTAGTGCAGACGCTGTCCATTCTCGACCCGAGCTCCACCAGACACATTCCAAGTCATGTCTCCTAGCGCCGCAGACTCTACTACCCCTGCAATCCAAACCGCAGGGCTCGGCAAGCGATTCGGGCGTCAATGGGCTCTGGCCCACTGCGACCTCCAGGTCCGGACCGGCGAGGTCGTGCTGCTGGCCGGCGCCAACGGCTCGGGCAAGACGACGCTGCTGAGACTGATTGCCGGACTGGACAAGCCGACACTGGGCAGCATGACGATCTACGGGATGGACCCGGCTCAGGAGAAGCTCGCCTGTCGTCGAACCCTGACACTCGTGGGGCACGACAACTATCTGTACTCTCAGCTGACGGCTCTGGAGATGATCCAGGTGTGGACACGCCTCCGAGGAGCGGAACTGGCCGAGACCGAGGCCATCGAGCTCTTGAGAGAGGTGGATCTCGACGAGCGTAGGGACACTCCGGTCGGCGGGTTCTCGGCCGGCATGCGGAAACGTCTTACCCTGCTGCGCACCAGGCTCGAGGAGCCCAAGCTGGTGCTGCTGGACGAACCCTTCTCAGCACTCGACGCCTCGGGACAGAGACTCATCGAGGAGTGGATCGAAGGTTACCGATCCGCCGGCAAGACCGTCGTCCTGGCCTCCCACAATCTACCGCGCTCTTCGCGCCTGTGTGACCGGGCGATCCTGCTGCACCAGGGACAGATTCTCTGGCAGGGTTCTGGAAAGGACCTTCTGGACCGGGTAGGAACGACCGTATGAACCTGATTCGCCAGGCCCTGACGGTGGTGCGCAAGGACCTGCTGCTGGAGTGGCGGGGTAAGGGGCGATTGATCTCGGTCCTGTTGTTCGGTGTCGTCACCCTGCTCCTGTTCTCGTTCGCAGTCGGTCCGGACAGCACGCTCTTGCGCGCCGCAGCCGGAGGATTCCTGGTTCTCGCCCTGCTGTTGAGCTCGACTCTGGGTCTGTCGGAGAGCTTCAGGGTGGAACAGGAACAGCGGGCGATCGAAGGTCTGCTTCTGCTGCCCGTGGATCCCATCGCCCTCTATTACGGCAAGACGCTGAGCAACACCCTATTCCTCATGTTGCTCGCTCCGATCTTGACCCCAGTGGCGCTCATCCTCTATTCCGTCGAGCTGGACCTCGAGGGCCTGGCAGTGCTGTTTGGCTTGTGGACCCTGGCCGCAGCGGGTCTATCGGCTCCTGGAACGCTCTATGCGGCCATGACGAGTCGCTTGCAGAGCCAGGACGTTCTGCTACCTCTGCTCCTCTTCCCCCTGGTCATTCCCGTACTCATGGGAGCCGTGAAGTCGATAACGCTGATTCTCACCGGCGACCCCATGTCGCAGGTCGGTTCGTGGGCTATGCTGTTGGCTAGCTTCGCCATCATCTACTGGAGTCTTTGTGGCCTGCTTTTTCCCCACGCCATCGAGGAGGGCATATGACGCGCCAATTCAAATGGGATTCCGGCATCGGGCTCCTGGGCCTGCTGCTGCTGTTCGCCGGCAGTTACATCGGGCTCTTCGTGGCCCCGGCCGAGCGCTACATGGGTGAGGTGCAGCGCATCATGTATGTCCACGTGCCCAGCGCCTGGAACGCCATGCTGTGCTACACCCTGGCCTTCATCTTCGCCATCGTCTCTCTCTGGACGCATCGTCCAAAATGGGATGCCATGACGACGGCCGCCGTCGAGATGGGCATCGTCTTGAATGCCCTGCTACTCGTTCAGGGAAGCATCTGGGCGCGGGCGACCTGGGGAGTCTGGTGGGACTGGGACGTCCGGCTGACGACTTCGCTCATCCTGGTCCTCCTATTCGCGGGTGTCCTGACGTTGCGTTCCTTCGTGCTCGATACTGGTAGGCGGGCGACCTGGACTGCGATCGCCACCATCGTCGCCTTCGTCGACGTACCTCTGGTCTACTTCTGTGTCCGCTGGTGGCGAAGCCTCCATCAGGTACAGTCGACCCCGGACACCGTTGCACCCATGATGGTCGTGCCGTTGCGGATCAACGCTTTTGCGATCCTCTTCATCGCCATCTGGATGATGGCCCAGCGGACCCGATTGGAGCTCGAACGGAGGCGACAGGACGAAGTGGCACAACCGGAACGTCTAGCCCCCATGGGAGGATCGACTCATGAATGAAGGCATCATCATCGGTGGTTGGAATTACGTCATTGCAGCCTACAGCATCACCGCGGTGGGACTGGTCACCTACGCCTGGAGCCTGGTGCACCGCCGCCGGAAATCCCGAGCTCGGTAAGAGGATCGAAGCATGAGCAAAGAAAGAAATCGACGTCGAATCCTGGCAGTTGCCGCCATCATGGTCGCTGCGGGTGTCCTGGCCTTTCTGGCTTTTGGAGGCATCGGAGAGAACCTCGTCTACTACTGGAGCCCCAGCGAGCTGGAGTCTTCGGGGGACAAGGCCATCGGAGCCACCATCCGTCTCGGTGGACTGGTGGAACCTGGCTCGATCCAACACAGCGAGGACGGCCTGACCCTGAGATTCGCCGTAACGGACGGCGAAGCCAGCGTGCCGATCACCACCAAATCGGTGCCGCCCGCCATGTTCCGTGAAGGCGTCGGAGTGGTCGTGGAAGGGTCGGTGAATCGAGCGGGTGAGTTCGAGACCCAACGCCTCCTGGTCAAGCACGACAACCAGTACCAGGCGCCAGGAGAGGGTGAGGATCTCGACATGGCCGAGATGATGCAGTCGATGCAGTTCGAGGCGGACCAGAAGGCCAAGGAGCAGGAGAACGTAGAGTGATCAGCCAACTCGGCTCCGCGGCAGTACTCCTGGCCCTCATGACCTGTGCCATCGGTGCGCCAATCGCTTACTTCGCCGGAGCCAGTCGATCGGAGAGAGGCCTGCAGTGGACCCGTCGCATGGCGTTGGCCTTTGCGCTTTTCATGCTGCTGGCCAACCTCATCATGGAGTATGCCCTCATCACCAGGGACTTCTCCGTCTCCTACGTGGCCAGCGTCGGGTCGCTGGCCACCCCACTGCACATCACCATCGTTTCCCTGTGGTCTTCCCTCGAGGGCTCCATTCTGTTCTGGGGTCTTATTCTGGGGCTGTTCACTGCAGGAGTGACATTGCTGCAGCGCCGCGGACACGAGGACTATCTGGCCTATACGCTCGGAACGCTCTTTGTCATCGGCTTGTTCTTCAGCTTCCTGATTGCCGGTCCTGCCAATCCCTTCCGGGCGACGCCGCTACCCATCCCGACCGACGGCCCTGGACCCAATCCACTGCTCCAGAATCACCTCCTGATGATCATCCATCCACCGATGCTCTACCTGGGCTATGTCGGCATGAGCGTACCCTTCGCCATGGCCATAGCAGCGCTGCTGAGAGGTCACCTGGGTGCCAGCTGGCTGCGTCCGCTACGCAACTGGCTGTTGGTACCCACGAGCTTCCTGACCCTGGGTATCATGCTGGGAGGCTGGTGGTCCTACGAGGTCCTGGGATGGGGCGGTTACTGGGCCTGGGACCCGGTCGAGAACGCCTCTTTCCTGCCCTGGTTGACAGCCATCGCTGCCCTGCACTCCGCGGTGGTTCAGCAGCGACGCGGAACGCTCAAGGCCTGGACGACCATCCTGATCATGGTGACGTTCCTGCTCACCATCGTGGGGACCTTCCTGACTCGCTCGGGAGTCGTGAATTCCGTTCACTCCTTCACCCAGAGCCCCATTGGCCCTCTGTTCCTGGCCTTCCTGGGAGTCTGTCTGGTGGGGTCGGTCCTGCTGCTCAGTCTGCGGATCGACACCCTGGTCTCCGAGCCGTCGGAGGACGCGGTCGTCGCACGGGAGGGAGCGTTCCTGCTCAACAACCTCTTGCTGGTCACCTTCACGTTCACGGTTCTCATCGGCACGATCTTCCCGATCATCGCCGAGGCGGTGCGCGGCGTGAAAGTCAGCGTCGGCGAGCCCTACTTCAATCGGATGGCGGTGCCCATCTGCCTCGGTCTGCTCTTTCTCATGGGCATTGGGCCGGCGCTACCCTGGGGTCGAGCCGACAAGCGCGCGCTGCAGCGAGCTCTCCTCTGGCCGCTGCCTGCGGGTCTCGTCGGCCTGGTCATCGCACTGCTGGTGGGGGCCAGATCCTGGTCCGTACTGTTGACCAGCTTCCTGGCCGGCTACGCCCTCTGGGTCACCCTCGATCAGGCCCTGCGCCCGGCGAGACTACGCGCCAGGAAGGGCGAGTCCGTTGGCCAGGCACTCCAGCAGTCCTTCAGGCGCGCTCCTCGACGCGCCGGCGCCTATCTGGTTCACCTGGGGTTCATCGTCACCTTCGTGGCAATCGCCATCTCCTCGACCTACAAAGAGAGCGTCGAGGTCGCCCTGGTGCCTGGCCAATCGGTCGCGATCGGCGCCTACAATCTCACGTTCACACAGCTCGATGTCGAGAGGCAGCCCCATCTGACCGCCGAGAAGGCGACGATTCAGATCGAGCGCCGGGGCAAGAGCCGGGGCACGATGACGCCGAGATTCAATCACTATCCGACGCAACAGCAGCCCATCGGCACCCCTGCCGTACGCACCACGCTGACGCATGACCTCTACCTGACGGTCATGAATGTCGGAGAGGGCGGCCAGATCGGCCTACGAGCCATTGTCACCCCGGCGGTACTCTGGGTCTGGCTCGGCGTCCTCATCATGGTGGCCGGGACTGCAATCTGTCTCATTCCACCGAAATCGGCAGCCGTTGCCGAGAGAGCTAGAACCGTGGAGGCTACAGTCTGATGAACCGCAAGGTACTGATTGTCGGAGCCTTGATCGTCACCCCGTTGCTGATCTTTCTCGCCCTGTCGTTCGGCAAGGATCCGAGGGCCATCGACTCGCCGCTGGTCGGCAGGATGGCACCCGATTTCGCTCTTCGCGGATTGGATGGCGAGATGGTTCGATTGGCCGACCTGCGGGGCAAGCCGGTAGTCATCAACTTCTGGGCCACCTGGTGCCAACCCTGTATCGCGGAGCATCCGGTGCTGCAGGCAGGGGCACGACAGTTCGAAGGGAGAGCGGAGTTCCTGGGTGTGATCTATCAGGACGAGCCGGCGAAGATCCAGGCTTTCCTCGATCGACGAGGAGCCTGGGGACCCTCCCTTGTCGACGAGGCCGGCACCGTGGCTATCGCCTACGGCGTCTATGGAGCTCCAGAGACCTTCTTCATCGACCCCGACGGGGTGATCGTCAAGAAACTCACCGGCTCCGTCTATCCCGACGAGCTCGCGAATCAACTCAACAGCATGCTACGCAACGGGTGATCGTCATGCGTTCGATCCTTCTCACCATCATCGTCGTTGGCATCTCGATCTGTCTACTCTCACCGGCTGACGCTCAGGAGACGCCGCTCGGAGCCGCCAACTGGGACCTCGTGGGCGAACCCGCTGGGACACCGATCTCGGGTCCGGAGCTGGACCTCCTTACCGAAGAAGTAGCCGGAATCATGCGCTGCCCGGTCTGCCAGGGGCTCTCCATTGCCGACTCGCCGACGCCTCTGGCGATGGCCATGAAGAGCGAAGTCAAAGAGATGCTGTCGAAGGGCTATTCGGAGACGCAAGTGCTCGAGTACTTCGAGCAGTCCTATGGCGAGTTCATCCGACTCGCACCAAAGGCCAAGGGCTTCAACCTCGTCGTCTGGCTGGCACCTCTCGCCGTGCTCTTGGGTGGACTCCTGTTTCTGGCCCTGAGGCTGAGAAAACCGACAACAGCCGCGTCGGATGAGACTCCTGCCGAGCCGAGCGCGGATGCCGAGCTCGAGACCTACCGGGAGCGCGTCAGACGGGAGGTGGCATCGTGACGGAGATGACCTGGGTGCCGAGCTTGCTGGTTCTCGCCGCCGGTCTGGCGACCGGAGTCTGGCTCGCCCTCCGATTTCGGCAGCAGGTAACCGAAAAGGAGGCCACGGCTGCCGATCTATCCCTCAGGATCCGAGACTTGGAAGACCGGCGGGACGATCTCTATCGCCGGCTGCGGGCTGCCGACGAGGACAACCTGAGCGAGTCGGAACGCAGCTCGCTCGTGGATGCGGCCGCCAGGACCCTGATGGAGCTCGATCGCCTTCAGGAACAGCTGCCCGCGACCGCATCGACTGCTGGGAGAGGCCAACAGGACGAGGCCCAGGAGCGCGAGGATACTCCGCAAGAGGCGGCGGCTGCCGGCGCGGCTCGCCAGGGCCGCCCCCTGGCCACGGGCGTCCTCATCGGCGCGGCCATGGTCGCAGTCGTGGCTCTCCTGGTCTACTTCGCAGTGCGTGACGCGAAACCGACCGGGCAACAGCCGGTCGTTCAGACGACCGCGCCTGGAGCCTCAGAAGACCCTCATACAGGTCAGGTGGGCGCCCTGCCGCCAGAGCTCGCGGCACAGGTGGCAGACCTGCAGGCCCGCATCGTCGAGGATCCGGAGGACTGGACAGCCAAGAAGCAACTCTCGCTCATCATGCTGTCCGCAGGGCAGTTCTTCGAGGCCTTCACCCTGGCTGGAGACGTGCTGCAGCGCTCTCCCGAGGATCCGGACGCCCTGCTGGTCCACGGAATCGTGCGTGTCAGCATGGGTCAGTTCGAAGTCGGCAAAGACCTCCTCGACCGGGTTCTGGCGGAGCATCCCGATCATCAGCAGGCTCTTCTCTACCGTGGTTTGGCCCTCTATCAACTAGGGCAGACCGAGCAGGCTGTCGATACGTGGCAGATCGGCCTGGAGATGGCGGGCGGTAGCGACCCGGACTTCGAAGAACTGCTGGCCATGGCGGAGGCCGGAGTTGCCATCGGCGGCCCCCAGGCATCTTCTCCGAGGGCCACGCCACCGAACCCAACCTCCACCAACATCGCCGATGGTTCCTACGGGATCCGCCTGGAACTGGCGGCCGGGGTCGTTCCGACACCAGGCGCCACTCTCTTCGTCTTTCTCCGTGAGGAGGTTGACGGTCCGCCCATAGCGGTAACCCGGGTGGTCTCGCCTACCTTTCCTCTGCAGATCTCCTTGTCTGCGGCAGACAGCATGATGGGCGGGGAGGGGCTTCCCGAAAGGGGAATCCTGGTGGCACACCTGGACGGAGACGGCTCGGTTACCACGACCGAGCCGGGAGATCTCCAAGCGCTGTCTGCGGCGGCCTCTGGCGAATTGACGACGCTGGTTCTCGGTCGGTAACGACCTGACCCAGGAACCTTCATGAGCCCCACGGCATCGAGCGGACTGGTACGCCCGCCAGATCAGATACCCAGTACCAGACGGTCCGCGAGTGCCTCCGGCAGCCCCGCCTGCCGAATCTTCTGCTGGGTTTCGAGGATCGGATACGTCACCCTGAAGTGATTCACGAGAGACGTATCTGTATCCAGGAGCATGTAGGAGGCTCGAGGATCTCGATCCCTGGGTTGGCCTACCGAGCCCGGGTTGAGCAGGTAGTCGGCGCCAGGCTCGACGTGCAGGGTGACCTCGTCGTCATCCAGGAGACTGGCCTCGACACCGTTCTCGCCTCGACGGAACAGAGACGGGAGGTGCGTGTGGCCGAAGAATGTCCGCATCGAAGGTAGCGATTCGAAGATCTCTTCCGCATGGTCCGACGAAAGCAGGTACTCGTCCTCGTCGAAGGGAGTACCGTGACAGATCATGACGCCCTCCTCGATCGTCATCGGACCCTGCGGCAGCTCACGCACGAACTCCAGGTTCTCTGCGCTGAGCTCATCTTGAGTCCACTGGGCTGCAGACAGCGCCGTCGGATTGAACCCTCGCCCATCGGTGATACCGGCAGCGACCTTGTCGTGATTGCCGCGCACGAAGGACTTCGGCACGGGGAGGTC
>JAUVRX010000195.1 GCA_030597375.1 Acidobacteriota bacterium | reverse complement strand
CGGCCGGCGTACCTTCGGCCATTCCTTGAGCAGTGAGATCCAGAAGCCCTGGATCGTTGGTGGCTTTGGACCAGGCGAGAGGCTTTCCCCCGGGGTCCTGCCCCCCCTCACACCCCGGCCGGCAGGGGCGCCGGCCGCTTCAAGACTCTTGTCAGGGAGTCGCCCCTTACGCCCCCGTTGCCTCCGTAGCCCCACTGCCCCACTGCCCCACTGCCTCACTGCCCCACTGCCTCACTGCCCCGAAGACCGGACGGACGTAGTCCGGCCGCCTCAACCCTCAAGCCCTCATAGATCGGTCGGAAGGAACGCCCGACCGCCTCAACCCTCACTGCCCGAACGGGCAGTGAGCGCTAGCTCTGCCCGTTAATTAGAAGATTGTTGATCGACAGCTCGGGGACCCGCCAGCCATTGCCGGAGATGCGACCCGCTTCCTTGCCATCGATGAAGACCACACCCGTCGGTACAGCCGAGATTCCCAGGCGTCCGGCCTCGGGGTCCCCACTGATACCGCGCGGCAGGCCGTAGAAGTCGAAGGTGATCTTCGAGCCTTCGAGGCGATCGGCCACGGCGATGATGCGAGGCACCATCTGCTTGCAGGCACCGCACCAGGTGCCGAAAAAGACCGACACCCTCACCTCCCGGGACTGCTGTCGCAGCTTCTCGACGATCGGGTCCGACGGCGAATAGGCCTCCGCCGCCCTGCGGTAGTGGGGGTCGTAGGATTTGAGGCCGGCAGCCTGGTTGGAACCCAGGAGAGGTGGCTTCTCCTTGAGCTCGGCTGTCTGACCATCGACGGCGAACACCACCCCTGACCGATCGGCGTTGACCTGGAATCCGCCTTGAGCGGCGAGGGTCGCGCCAGCCAACACATCCACGCTGCCGTTGGAGTTGTGATTCACCTTCATGAGGTTCAGCGTCTCCACCTGCCCGTCACGCAGGCGCACGAGAACGGGTGCGCCCAATTCCTCGGACAGGATCAAGAAGGCTCCCGCCGACTCGGCCTGGTAGACCTCGGCGCCATTCAGCTCCTGCCCGTTCAACGTCACCAGGAAGCCCACCGGCTCGAAGCCGAAGATCGGGGGCCCCGAGGCAACCAGGGAGCTGGCAACGGAGGTGACCAGCAAGATCACCAACAAGGCGGGAAGAAATGACCAGCCGAGATGCTCTCGACGGGCTCCGACGCTCTCAGCAGCGAGACTCTTCCTGGTATCAAAAACTCTTCTCATCGTCATTCCCTCGAATCTGGGTGCGCCATAGCCTGCCCTAAAACTCCATCGGAGGCAAGTCGGAGACCGTGTCGATCACCTCGCCATCTTCCACCAGGAACGACCGGGGAAGACGACGATAGAGCGGCCGTAGCATCGCGTAGGGCGCCTCTGGTACGGGCAACGCCGGGGCCTGCGTCCATTGAAACGTGCTCACGGCCTCCGAGGAGGCTGTCGTCAGGACCCAGAGTCTCACCTCCGACTGTGAGGCCGTCCACTCATCGAGCTGTGGCACCGCCTCCAGGAAGCTCGGCTCGTCGAGGTCAGAGAGGATTACCCAGTTTCTCCCCTTGTCGAGGTCGCTCACCAGGGCGTCCAGACAGAGTTGCTCTGGGTTCCCGTCGCTGCCAGCACAGATCTCGCTGACTACGACGCCGGGCCGCAAACGGGTCGCAAGGTCGTCGAGGGGTAGGTCCGGCGCCTTCCATGCGAACAGGAGGACCGCCGCAGTCAGACCACCGATGAGCACCAGGCGCCATTTCGGGGCCGCGGTCTCGGTACCCTTGCGGCCGAGCAGACTCAGGCCCAATGGCAACCCCAGTATCCAGAGATCCTGCCAGAAAGCCTCCTTCGGCGTCCGATCGAGAAGGTTGCCGAAGCAGCCGCAGGCCTCGGTCTCATCGATCAACCCGTGCTCGAACCGCCAGTACGCCCGGCCCGTCAGGAACAGGAAGAAAGCCACCAGGGCCGCGGCCGGCAAGAGCACCCACCAACGACGCAGGCCCAGCACGAGCGCCAGGCCCAGCGCGATCTCGACTCCCAGGGCGATGAAAGCCGTGAGCTCGGCCAGACCGAAGAAATCGACACCCTCTACCCTGATCTGCTCCACGAACGAGACCGGGTCGAGAGCCTTGCCCCAGGCGGCGACAAGGAGGACCAGCCCAAGAAAGGCTGCTGCAGCGATCCCGAGAACTCGGATCCACGGCTGGGCGGGGCTACTATCGAACGGCTCGAGAGTCATCGCAATCACGTATCCTAGCCTGACTGGTGAAGCAAGGCGCGTGCCGCAATCACCCCAAACCTAGCGAGGATCGCCTCCGGATTGCTCCGCGACTGTCTTGCGAGGCCTTTGCCATTGCAGATGACGTCTCAGCTCCGTGGCCGTCGGGCTGTCGACTTCATCGAGAAAGGGCTCCAGTGGGCCCGAGAAGAGGAGGTCGCCGCCGTGCACGCCGCCCCCGGGCCCCAGATCGATGATCCAATCGGCTCGTGAGAGCAGATCGAGACTGTGCTCCACCACGACCACTCCATCGCCTCTCCGCACCAGCCGACGGAGCGTCTGGTAGAGCAGATCGATATCGCACATGTGAAGCCCGGTGGTGGGCTCGTCGAACAGGAAGAGGCGTGGTTTGCCTGAAGTCGGGCGATCCAGAAAACTCGCCAGCTTGAGCCGCTGGGCTTCTCCACCGGAGAGTGTCGAAGTGGGCTGGCCCAATCGCAGGTAGCCCAATCCCACGTCAGCCAAACACTGGAGGCGACGACAGAGCCGCTTGCGATCGCCAAAATGACGCAGTGCCTCCTCCACCGTCAGATCGAGCGTCTCGGCGATGTTCAGCCCGCGATAGTTGACAGCCAGCACTTCCTGCTTGAATCGGTGCCCCTGACAGCCGTCACAGACCACGGTCACCGGGGCCATGAACTGCATGTCCACTTCCTGTGTGCCGGTGCCTTTGCAGACCGGGCATCTACCCGCCTCCACATTGAAGGAGAAGTGTCCGGCGGTGATGCCTCGCTTGCGACTCGCCAGCGAGTCGGCGAAGACCTTGCGAATATCGTCGTAGGCCTTGATGTAGGTCACGGGGTTCGACCGCGCCGAGCGGCCCAGAGGTTTCTGGTCGATCATGACGATGTCCGAGACCTGTTCCAACCCGACCAGCTCGTCGCACTCACCAGGGTCCACATCGACGACGCCCCGACCCCGTTGATAGTTGTCGTGCAGAACGTTCTTGACCAGGGTCGACTTGCCGGAACCGGAGACGCCGGCAACGGCCACCAATGATCCCAAGGCAACCTCGACGTCGACTCCCTTGAGATTGTGGGCTCGTGCCCCCTTGATCGTGATCCGCGGCTTCGAGGCGGCCTCTTCGGCGAGCGACTCCTGGCCGTGCTCCCGGCGAAAGCGTGCCAGGTGACGGCGCGCGGGTGTCGCTGGACGCTCGCGCAGGTAGGCTCCCGTGACCGACTCTTCAGACTCCAGGATGGTCTGAAGATCTCCCTCGGCAGTCACCTCTCCCCCATGCTCTCCTGCTGCGGGTCCCAGGTCGATCAGATGGTCGGCCCCCTGGATCAGGGTGCGATCGTGTTCCACGACCAGGACGGTATTGCCGCGCTTTGCGAGGGTTCTCAGAAGATCGACGAGACGCCCACTGTCCTGGGGATGAAGTCCGACGGTCGGCTCGTCCAGGACGTACAGGGTACTCGTCAAACCCGAGCCCAGCGCCGCAGACAGATGGATACGCTGCGCTTCGCCGCCAGAAAGGGTACGGGCCTGGCGGTCGAGCGTCAGGTAGTCCAAGCCGACGCGATGCAGGAACTCGACCCTCTCGTCGAGCTCCTCGAGCAGGTGTCCGGCCACCTCCCGTTGGCGGTCGGTCCACTGGCGAGCTCGCAGCCAGCTCCAAAGCTCCTCGATACTGCGTTGCACCAGCTGCGGCAGCGTCTGGCCCTCGACGCGCACTCGCAACGCCTCGGGCTGGAGACGGGTACCGCCGCAATCCGGGCAGGGGTCGTAGGCGCGATAGCGTGCCAGCAGCACGCGCACATGCACCTTGTAGGAGCGGCGCTCCAGCCAGGCGAAGAAACCCTCCAGATTGACGAAATCGCCCTTGCCGGACCAGACGAAAGCCCGCGCCTCCTCCGGGAGGTCGCGCCATGCGACGTCGAGCGGGATGCCTTCGTGTGAGCAGGCAGCAAGAAGCTTCTTGTATAGCTCCTCGTACGCCGGAGTGTTCCAGGGGGCTATTGGGCGCTCTTCCAGCGTCCAGACCGGATCCGGAATGACCCGCTGCCGGTCGATGCCGATGACTCTGCCAAATCCCTGGCAGGCGTGGCAGGCCCCAAGGGGAGAGTTGAAGGAAAACAGAGCCGGCTCCGGCTTGCGTATGAGTTTGCCGCAGGATGGACACATCAGGCCCGGACCGTAGAGCCTCACGACTCCGTCTCCCCGAGCCTCCACCCGCTCCCGGTTGAGGTGGTATCCCTCCTCGATAGCTGCCGTCAGCTGGGCGGTGGCCTCTCCGGTAGCGCGAAATCGTCCCAGCACGAGCGGCAGGGGATCCAACGACTCGGGCCAGGCGTCGGCCGACCCCATGCGGACCACCTCGTCGCCCTCGAGCCGTCGCCCGAAGCCCTGTCGTATCAGCTCCCGAAGCGCCAGATCTGCCTCGCCCGAGGGCCTGCGCAGGCGGGCTACGAGGAGGAATCTCTCACCCACGGCACCTTGCGCCAGCTCGGCCGCGGCCTCAGCGGCCGTGAAAGCACGCGCCGGGCTGTCACAATCCTGGCAGCTCACCTCGCCGAGGTGGGTGTAGAGGAGACGCAGGACATCGTAGACCTCCGTGATGGTGCCGACCGTCGACCTGGCGTTGCGGATTGCGTTGCACGACTCGATCGCCACGGCTGGGAGGATGTTGCGAATCTCGTCTACCGGTGGTCGTTCCATCAGATCCAGGAACTGCCGGGCGTAGGTGGACATGGATTCCACGAAACGGCGTTGGCCCTCCGCGAAGACTGTGTCGAAAGCCAGGGAGGACTTGCCGGAGCCGGAGGGGCCGGTCACGACGGTTACCTTGCCGTGTGGGATCCGGCAGTCGATACCCTTGAGGTTGTGGGTTCTGGCCCCCTGCACCTCGATGGCTGTTGATCGGCGCATGAATAGAGTCTTGTCCGTGGTCCAGCCGTTTTCCGGCAAGCCTTGAAGCGTAGCGCGACAGGGCGGCCCGGCCCGTCGCGATGAGGGCATAGAGACATAAGGGCCTTGGGGCTCAGGGGGCGACTCCCTGGCAGGAGTATTGAATCGGCCAGACCTGTGCCGGTCGGACGTGGGGGGCTGGGGATCTTGGGGTCCTGGGGTCTTGGGGTCTGGGATCGTTGGTGGTCCTGGGCCACGCACGAGGCACACCCCCGTCGTCCTGGGCCTCCGGCTGGAGACCTCGTACGCGACCTTGGACCGTCTAGCAGT
>JAUVRX010000271.1 GCA_030597375.1 Acidobacteriota bacterium | reverse complement strand
CCAACCCGCATAGCCGAGGAGGAGGCGGAAGCGCTCGGGTGGCTGCTGGGCTAGCCTGTCCAGATCCTCCAACTGCTGGCCGATCCGCATACCGGGTTGGATCTCGGTCGTGGTGTCGGCGAACTGTAGATCGTCCTCCAGGTCACGGTCTTGAAAGAGGATCGTGCCCATCTGGGACTGGACAGGGCCGCCGAAATAGGCAGCGATATTCTTGGCACCCTGCCACTGGATCTCCATGCCGGCGAGAATCTCTTCGACGGGCAGCTCCGTCGGTCGGTTGACGATGAAACCGACGCTGCCATCATCGGAATGGTTCACCAACAGAACCACGCTCTTGTGAAAGAACGGGTCGAGTACCTGAGGCATGGCCAGGAGCAGCACCGGAGTCTCGAGATCGGCGGCGGCCACAGACATGGTCCGCATCTTATCTCGTCTTGGGGTTGCCTCCATCGACGAGGAACGGCAGGATGAAAAAGAAAGGCCGCGCTGATGCGCGGCCTGTGTCGGCTGGTTGCGGGGGCAGGATTTGAACCTGCGACCTTTGGGTTATGAGCCCAACGAGCTACCGGACTGCTCCACCCCGCGTCAGATCTTGCCGCCCGTTACGGCGGAACGTGAATGTTGGCACACCGTCGCCGGCGGTGTCAATCGCATCAGGTAGCGACAGGGATCCGCAAAGACAGGCAAGTCGGTTGCTTGAGAGAGGCCGACTTTGCGGGTACTCTTGTCCTGGGCCTGTCATCTGGGGCCATGCAAGTGAGCTGGGGCAGGAGCCCGATATCGGACCCACGGATAATTGGAGGAGATGATGTTTCTTATCGAGGAAATCGTAGCGAGGGAGATTCTCGACTCCCGGGGAAATCCGACGCTCGAGGTGGACTGTCTTCTGGAAAGTGGTGTCGTCGGTCGAGCAGCGGTACCTTCAGGAGCGTCGACTGGCAGTCGCGAGGCGCTGGAGTTGCGGGATGGCGGCAAGCGTTATCTGGGCAAAGGCGTGAGGAAGGCGGTACAGCACGTTGAAGTCGACCTGGCGACGGAGCTCGAGGGACTGGACGTTCGGGACCAGGCGATGATCGATCGCACCATGATCGACATCGACGGCACTGAGAGCAAGAGTCGACTGGGCGCCAACGCCACTCTCGGTATCTCACTGGCCGTCGCCAAGGCGGCGGCCGAGGCGTGCGGGCTGCCGTTCTATGCCTATCTGGGTGGCCCGGCTGCAACAGTCTTGCCGGTACCCATGTTGAATGTCCTCAATGGCGGAGTCCATGCGGACAACTCGGTAGACATCCAGGAATTCATGCTGGTGCCATGGGGCTTCGAGACGTTCTCGGAGGCTCTACGGGCGGGGGTCGAGGTCTACCACTGCCTCAAAGGAGTTCTGAAGAAGGCCGGTCTGGCTACGGCGGTGGGTGATGAGGGTGGATTCGCTCCCAACCTCGAGAGCAATCGGGAGGCGCTGGATCTGCTTGTCGAGGCCATCGGCAAGGCCGGCTATCGTGCCGGCGATCAGATCGCCCTGGCCGTGGATGTAGCCGCCAGCGAGCTCGTGCAGAGTCGACGGGGCAAGACAGTTCGCTATCAGCTACCGGGCGAGGGTCGCAGGGGTTTGAAAGCCAGCGATCTGATCTCTTTGTATGCCGAGTGGCTGGAGGCCTATCCCCTGGTCTCCATCGAGGACGGTCTTTCGGAGGACGACCACGCCGGTTGGAAGGAACTGACGGTCGAACTGGGTCAGCGCGTCCAGTTGGTGGGAGATGACCTGTTCGTCACCAACCCGGAGATCCTGGCCGAGGGCATCCTGGACGGGCTGGCCAACGCCCTGCTCGTCAAGGTCAATCAGATCGGCACACTCACAGAGACCCTGGCGGCGGTCGAAATGGCCAAGACCCACGCCTACGCCATCGTCATCAGTCATCGCTCCGGTGAGACGGCCGACAGCACGATCGCAGATCTGGCGGTAGGTACCCGAGCCGGCCAGATCAAGACCGGCGCTCCCTGCCGGAGCGATCGTGTGGCCAAGTACAACCGCCTGCTGCGCATCGAGGAAGAGCTGGGAGACGTGGCGTTCTATCCGGGGAAGGCCGCCTTTCCCCGTAGTGTTCGCTGATCCGAATCGTGTCCTCCGAGTCGAGACCCTTCCCCCGACTGCTGGCCCTGGTTGTGGGGTCTCTGTTGTTGCTCCTTGGCCTGGCTGCCCTGAGCAGCTACCGGGATCTGGCTACGGCTCGCGAGCGAAAGCATTTCTTGCGACAGGAAATTCACCAGACCCGCACGGAGAACGAAGAGCTGGTGCGACGCATCGAGCGTCTACGCAGCGACCCTGCGACCCTGGAGCGTCTGGCCAGGGAGCAGTACCGCATGATGCGCCCCGAGGATCTGGTGATCGTCTTGCCGGAGGAGCCCGAGGAAGCACCCATGGTGGAGGCGTCCACAGTGACCGAGGACCCTCCGCCTGCCGTCACCCCTGAATCAGGCTAGCCAGGACCCACCCACCCGCCCTGGGGGTTGAGGCGTCCGTCCCCCTGCGGACCACCCGGACGGGCCTCCACACGACAGCTGCTCAATTGATCTCAGCGGAACCGACGGCCGGAAGGAACGCCCGGCCGCTTCATCCCTCAGGCCCTCAAGCCGTGGCTTCGTCACCGGCTTGCGCCTTCTTGCGATCTCCTCTGGCGAGAGTGATCTTCAGTACCGGAGGAGTCATCAGGGTGGTGACGATGACCATGATGACCACCGCCGAGAAGATGGGGGAAGAGATGACCGGCCGACCGTGCAGCACGAGGCTGGCGCCGATTCCCGCGAAGATCAGACCGACCTCGCCTCGTGGCACCATTCCCACTGCCACCGAAAGCCGGTCGAGCCCTTTCTCCACCACACCGAGGGCGCAGATCATCTTACCTGCGATCGCGGCCACCGAGAGTAGAGCTGCGAAGCCCAGGACACCCTTTTCGCCGAAGGTGGAGAGGTCCACCTTGATACCCATGAGAACGAAGAAGACGGGGACCAGGAAGATGGTGATGGGGTGAATGAGCTCCTCCAATTGGTGATCGCCCCGATTGAGAAAATCCCGATAGTGGGCTTCTTCGAGGATCAGGCCCGCAGCAAAGGCACCGACGATAGGCGCCAGCTCGATGACATTCGCCAGATAGGCCAGGAAGAAGCAGAAGGTCAGGGCGAGCGTCAGCAGCATGCCGCGGATCTGGAGTCTGCTGAAGACCCGGAAAAGTCGGGGCGAAAGCCAACCACCCAGGAGAATCGCTCCGACGAGGAACCCCGCCGCCTTGAGCACGATCAGCAGTACATCCAGGCTTGCCAGGCTGCCTCCGGTGTTCGCCGCCGTGATGACGCCGGAGATGACCGCCAGAATCACCAATCCGAGCACGTCGTCGATGACCGCAGCACCGAGGATGATCTTCGACTCGCGTGTCGTCACCTTGCCGAGATCGGTCAAGACCCTGGCGGTGATACCGACGCTGGTGGCACAGAGGGTGGCGCCGATGAAGAGATGCACCAGAATCTCCTCGTCGGGCAGGAACCAGGCGGAGACCCCCCAACCCAGGAAGAAGGGCACCACGACCCCGAGCACCGCCACGAGCAGGCTCGAAGCCCCCACGGAGAGCATCTCGCCGATATTGGACTCGAGTCCGACCTCGAAGAGCAGTAGGATGACGCCGATCTCCGCCAGGATCGCGATGCCATCATTGGTTGCCAGGAAGGCGAAGCCAGAAAAGCCAACCAGGACGAGGTTGCCGATGACGACCCCGGCCACGAGCTCGCCCAGCACAGCAGGCTGATGAAATCTCTCGGCGATCTCACCGCCGAGCTTGGCGGCGGCGAGAATGATCACCAATCCCAGAAGCACCGGGGTGACCGGACTCGTGTGATGCACCTGGGAGCCATCATCCGACCCGTG
>JAUVRX010000175.1 GCA_030597375.1 Acidobacteriota bacterium | reverse complement strand
TCCAGGACCACGCCTCCCATGTCGAGCAGAACCCCTTTCAGAACCAAGGTACTCTTGCCTCCGATTACCGCTGACACCCTGGACAGTAATAGGTGCTTCTTCCCGCCTGCACGATCTGGCGGATGACCGATCGGCAACGTCGACAAGCCTTTCCCGCCCGGTCGTACACCTGGAGTGACACCTGAAAGTAGCCCTCCCTGCCGTTTCCATCGGTGAAATCCCTCAGGGTCGTGCCACCTTCTTCGATTGCCCGCTGCAGTGTTCTCTGGACCGCACCGGCAAGCCGCTGCCAACTGGCGGCGGAGATCCGTCCCACCGATCGTCGCGGGTGGATGCGGGCCCGGAAGAGCGCCTCGGAAGCGTAGATATTGCCGACCCCGACGACACTCCGAGCATCCATGAGGTAGTTCTTCACCGGCCTCCGACGACCCCCGGCCCGCTGCGCCAGAACCTGGCCCGAGAATGAAGGTTCCAGAGGCTCGACTCCGAGATGCCGAAAGTGGCGATCCATCGCCAATCGGCCCGTGGGCAGAGCGAAGACCAACCCAAACCTTCGGGGGTCACGGAACCGGAGCTGCTCGCCAGAATCGAGAAAGATACCGACGTGCTCATGTGCCCGGTGCGGCTCGGCCCCATCCACCAGGGTCAACCGGCCGCTCATTCCCAGATGTACCACGAGGGTCGATCCCTCTTCCACGTGCAGCAGAAGGTACTTGGCCCGCCGGTCAGCCCCGAGGACCCGGCGGTTCACAAGCCTGCGGCGGAGAGTCTGTCCGTTTACCGGCTCCCGTAAAGCGCTGCTCCAGACTCGTATGGCCGCGATCCGCTGGCCGCTGACTCTGGGCTCGAGGCTGCGGCGCAGCACCTCCACTTCCGGCAGCTCAGGCACGATGGGATGCCGACGCCAGGTCACAGATCAGAGCCGTCAGGGCCGCATCCGGCTCGCTGCTCTCACCCTTGAGTCTGAGCTCCGTTTTCAAGATGCGAGAAGGTAGATCGACGAGCTCGGAGGCTGGAATTCTACAGGCCGTCTGGTACACCCTGAAAAGGCGGTAGGGGTGGAGCTTGGCCACCGGACTCTTCAGACCCTCCTCGCTGTCCGACTGTAGCTTCGGTGCAATCTGGGTCTTGAATCGCGGATAGCTGGTCTCGTTTCTGGATACTCCCGTGGACTCCAGCAGGGCTGAAACAGCTGCTATCTGCCGACCGAAGGAGGCTACCAATGAGAAGAACGACAATCGTGCCGCAACCGGGTCTTCCGCCGACCCGAGTAGGCGTCGCACCCGATAGAGGGCATCCCGCAGGTCTCCAGAACCGATCGCATCGAGGGTCTTCCAAGCATCCTCATCACCCCTGTCCTCGATCGTGGCCTCTACCAGAGATCGATCGATAGCGTCTCCCGACGCCATCGTCGCCAGCTTGCGGTACTCGGCGGCGAAGCGTGATGTGCTATCCGCATCGACAGCATCTGCGGCAGCCCCTCTGGTGGTATCCCTTTGAATGGTGCGGCGAGCCAACTCCTGCAGGGCTCGAGCTTCGATCCCGACCCCAGTCTCCCGCTGCAGCTCACCTGCCAGCAGTTCCACTCCCTGCCAGCCGCCTCCCTTTGCGACCTCGACTCGCCCTACCGTCGCGAAGACCTTCTGTGCCGCCAGGGTCTGGACCAGGGGGTGCTGTTCCGCTACTGCGCTCTCGGCCAGGACCAGGGCGTGCCCATCCGGAAGACCCCGCTCCGCCGCTTCGGCAAGCTCACCGACATCGGTCTCCGCCCAGCCACGCAGCCCGCTGGACAACGCGACCTCCAGCAGTTCCGCCAACTGGACCCCGATCTCCTCGATCTGCAGCCGACTACGCGGGCGATTCCTGTGGGCCTGCCTGTAACGAGTGCCGCCCTTCAGGGCCCAGGCGGGCAGATGGGAGAGGACCTCTTCCGGGGCACCTGCCTCGGGATCGATCTGAAAAAGGCGCAGTGTCTGCAACAGGCGACCAGCAGCTCGCCGCTCTACACCCGACAGTTCAGCAGGCCCGGCTCCCACCGGCAGCGCCTCGACAGCTTCATCCAGCAAGTCCGCGGCAGCCGTGGAGTCGGCCAGGACGGCAGACTCGATGACCACCACGACCTTGGCGGGGGCGAAGAGAGAATAGGTCTTGAGGTCGGCCAGCACCACTCCCAGGTCAGCTGGGCGGCGATGGACCTCGGGCTCACAACCGACGCTCCGGGCCAGGGCTTGGCCTATCTGCAGGGCTGCAGGCTCGGCCAGGACCCGGTCGCCCGCCACCAGATACAGGGGCCGGATCCGGCCTTCGTCGATCGATCTCAGAACGGCCTCGAGAGTGTCGGACATGGTACGGGGCCGGGCTAGTACTGCTGCTGGTTGGTTCCGCCTTCTAGGAGTCCAGAATGACACCCTGCTCAGCCTGCTCCTGACAGTCGATGCAGTAACGGGCCCACGGTACGGCCCGTATGCGGGCCTTGGGAATCTCGTCTGAGCAGTTGAGACAGGTACCGTAGTTGCCTCCATCCAGGCGCTCCAGAGCGCCCTCGATCTCCAGCAACAGCAGTCTTTCGGAATCCGAAAGAGCGAACATGAACTCTCGGTTGTAGGAATTGTTCGCCCGATCGACGATGTCCTCGGTGCCATCGTCGCTGGCTTCCTGCCCCACCTTCAAATCCCGCTCGTAGAGATTGAGGATCTCCTCCTGATGAGCGACGAGCTTCTGGCGGAACTTCTCGGTGGAATCGGGCTTCTTCTTCCTGGCTTTCTTGGCTCCAGACGTTCTTGCCACCTACCGCTCTCCTTTCGCTCTCGAATCCCGGCTCAAGTACAGAAAATTCATAACGGCAGGCGATGGTACTTTATTCCGGCGTTGATGGCCAGACCCCTGTACAGCTGCTCGAGGAGAACGAGCCTCGCCAACTCGTGTGGCAGCGTCAGCAGTCCGAACGACATGCGCTCGCGAGCCTGCGCCAGAACCTCTTTCGTCAGTCCCAGATCAGATCCCACCAGGAAGGCCAGCGGGCCGGGCCAGTCTTCCAGTCGCGCCTGCAGCCAGATCGCCAGATCGGGGGAGCTGCGCATCTTTCCCCTGCGGTCGAGCGCGATCGTCCAGGCTCCCTCGGGAACCGCAGCCAGAAGAGCCTCACCTTCCGCCTTCTGGCGGCCGATATCTCCTTGGGCGGCCTTCGCCTTCACAGCCACTTCTCGGATTCGAACGTGTCGTGAGATCCGTCGCTTGTACGGCGCGCAGAGCTTCTCCCACTCGTCTCGACGGTGCCGCCCTGCCCACACCACTACCAGGTCGCGAGACATCCGAAGCGTTCAGGTCTTGTCGGACGATTCGGCCAGGAAGAGCGCCCACTCCTGGCTGAAGGCAAGAGACCGGAGATCCCTCATGCGGTCGAGAAAGACGACCCCATTGAGGTGGTCGTAGGCATGCTGAACGAGCCGGGCCTGGACTCCGTCCAGCATCAGGTCCAGCGTCTCACCTCGGGGATCCACTCCCCGCAGCCTTACCTTGGGGTACCGGGGAACCAGGCCCTTGAGGCCCGGCACGGAGAGGCAATCTTCCCAGTCGTAGACCAGATCAGCATGTTCCGGTTCCATCATCGGATTGATGATCACCAGTTCAGAGCCGCTCTGGTTGGCGTTGCCGCCATCTGCAGAAGCCAGAACCAGGATCTGGTAACCCGCTCCAACCTGGGTGGCCGCCAACCCGCTCCCCGCCGAGGATTCCAGAGTCTCGATCAACTCTCCGATCAGGGTCTGCATCTCGTCGGTCCCGAGCGCCTCCGGGGCCACGGGCTCGGCCTGCAGGCGCAGTGCAGGATGGCCAAGCCGGACGATATCTCGTTTCATTCCCAGGACTCTCCCGTCTACTTGCAGCGGCCCCATTCTACTCCCTAGGAGTCTGCGCGGTAGAAACGCCCGTCGCGAGGAAGTGGAGCGGCGAGTCCAGATTCAGTCGACGTCTCGAGTCCACCCTCGCCAGACCCTCAGACTGAACCGCCACCCAGATGCCCTGATGGGCAGGGTAGAATGTCCGCCGCAACAGCGATGTGACCGAGAATTCCATGAAAGAACGACGCTTCCCCGACCTGCCCTCAGGCTATCCCTTCCCTTCACTCGAGCAGGAGATCTTGAGTGAGTGGCGGGACAAGAAGATCTTCGAGAAGAGTCTGGAAAAGACCCGTGACGGCGAGGACTTCGTCTTCTTCGAGGGGCCTCCCACGGCCAACAACAAGCCCCATGTCGGCCATGTCGTGACTCGGGTCGTCAAGGACCTCTTCCCCCGATTTCGGACCATGCAGGGCTATCACGTGGCCCGCAAGGCGGGGTGGGACACGCACGGACTGGCTGTCGAGATCGAGGTCGAGAAACGCCTGGGATTTTCCGGCAAGGAGGACATCGAGAAGTACGGTGTCGTCGAGTTCAACCAGGCCTGCCTGGAAAGCGTCCATTCCTACGAGCAGCAGTGGCGGGAGATGACAGAGCGAATCGGCTTCTGGATCGATCTCGACAGCGCCTATTTCACCTACTCGAACCCGTATATCGAGTCTGTCTGGTGGGCCCTACGCCAGCTCTGGGACAAGGATCTGCTGAAGGAAGACTACAAGATCCAGCCCTACTGCTGTCGATGCGGCACCACCCTGTCGAGTCACGAAGTGGCCCAGAACTACAAAGACACCGACGACCCGTCGATCTGGGTCCTATTCCCGGCGACAGGCGACCAGGTGCTCTCCACCATCGAAGGGACCCGGTGGCAGGTTCCCGACACGCTGAGCCTCGTGGCCTGGACGACAACCCCATGGACCCTGTTGGGGCACTCCGGCCTGGCAGTGAACCCGGACCTGGTCTACCAGGTGGTCGAGCATCCCGAGCATCCTGGCGAGCTGCTTCTCTTCGCTGAAGGTCTGGAGACGCCGGTGCCACTGGAGACGCAGGTCGATGGCAAACGGGTTCGACTCGATCTCCGCGAGCTGCCCCCGGTGGCGCGCTTCCAGGGCGCCGATCTCGAAGGCCTACGCTACGACCGCCCGTTCCCTACCGAGCCCGCGGATCGTGTGCCGGAGAACTCGCCGTTCGACCCCCCACCCTCGGATGAAGACGGCTGGCGGGTCTTCGCGGCCGATTATGTGACCGCCAGTGAGGGAACCGGGCTGGTGCACACCGCACCCGCCTTCGGTGAGGACGACTATCAGAGTGGAGTGAAGTTCGCTCTCCCCTTCTTCCTGACTGTGGACATGGAAGGCAAGATCGTCGAGCGCCGAGGTATCGAGCCCTTTGCCGGAATCTGGGTCAAGGATGCTGATAAAGCCATCTCGCGAGATCTCAGGCAGCGGGGTCGCCTACTCCACCAGGATCGGTACTGGCATAGCTATCCCTTTTGTTGGCGGTGCGACCAACCCCTGCTCTACCTCGCCAGCAAGAGTTGGTTCGTCAAGACCACCTCGCGAAAGGACGCTCTACTGAGTCTGAATCAGGAGATCGACTGGCACCCGCAGCACGTCAAGGACGGGCGGTTCGGAAAATGGCTAGAGAGCATGGTCGACTGGGCCCTTTCCCGCAAGCGCTACTGGGGTACGCCGCTTCCCGTCTGGGTCTGCGATCGCTGTGGGAACCAACAGGTGGTGGGCTCCTTTGCCGAGCTCTTCGCTGCCGCCGGCAAGCCACCGCCGCCAGACATCTACGACCGCGAGCAGTTCGACCCCCACCGCCCATTCGTGGACCGTGAGGCCGAGGACCCGTTCGTCTGGGCCTGTAGCGAGTGCGACAAAGGCAGCATGGGGCGAGTCGAGGAGGTCATCGACGCCTGGTTCGACGCTGGATCCATGCCCTTCGCTCAGCATCACTATCCCTTCGAGAACGCCGAACTGGTGGCCGACCG
>JAUVRX010000273.1 GCA_030597375.1 Acidobacteriota bacterium | reverse complement strand
GGAAATTCCAGGAAGAGAATCAGCGGGTGCTGGATGCAGGTGGTAGCCCGGCCATTGGTCGGCCCATGCTGCAGGGCATTACCAAGGCCTCGCTTTCCACCGAGAGCTTCATCTCGGCGGCCAGCTTTCAGGAGACGACGCGCGTCCTCACGGAAGCGGCCATCTATGGCAAGGTGGACCTCCTGCGCGGCCTGAAAGAGAACGTGATTGTCGGCCGATTGATCCCCGCCGGGACCGGATTGGCGAAGTATCACGACTTCCACATGGCAGAAGTGGTCTATCGGGACGATCTGGACAGCGACGAGGATCGCCTCTTCGAGTTCAGTGAGGGCGAGATTCGGGCCCTGCCTCAGGAGATCGCTGAAAGGAGTAGGGAGTAAGGAGCTTGGAGTTCTAGAGACATTAGGATCGAGCTTTCCTCTTGACGTCGGGGTGCTCGGGCTGCTAACTTAGCGCGGTTTGGCGGTCCCTGAGGTTCATATGGGCTGACCAGGGGGTAGTTTCGCTCAATTTGGAGTTGTCTTGCATTCGCCCGTGGGGGTGTTCGGGTGGGCGTTGGCGGGTGCGATAAAGGCTTGTAGCAGTTCGAAGAAAGTACCGGGAGAGATGGACGATGCCGACGATTCATCAATTGGTTCGCAAGGGGCGAAAGCGCCACAAGGCGAAGACGAAAAGTCCGGCGCTTCAGGCCTCGCCTCAGAAGCGCGGAGTCTGTGTGCGCGTTTACACCCAGACGCCCAAGAAACCGAATTCGGCGCTGCGAAAAGTAGCTCGCGTCCGCTTGACCAACGGCATCGAGGTGACCACCTACATTCCGGGTGTCGGGCACAACCTGCAGGAGCACTCCATCGTCTTGATTCGGGGAGGGCGCGTGAAGGATTTGCCAGGAGTCAGGTATCACGTCGTGCGCGGAACGCTCGATGCTGTTGGCGTCGAGGACCGTCGTCAGAGTCGTTCGAAGTATGGAGCCAAGCGCCCAAAGTCATAAGTGAGAACTAGGCAAGAGGTTTATTCGAAATGCCCAGGCGAATCGCACCCGAGAAGCGGGAGGTCCTTCCCGATCCCGTCTACAACTCTCAGTTGGTGAGCAAGTTCATCAACGTGATCATGAAGGACGGCAAGAAGTCGATCGCCGAGAGGATCCTCTATGATGCCCTCGAAATCGTTGCAGAGCGCACGGAAGAGGATCCCATGAAGGTATTCAAGAAGGCGGTGGAGGGGGTCAAGCCCGCGGTGGAGGTGAAGTCGCGTCGTGTTGGTGGCTCCACCTATCAGGTGCCGATAGAGGTTCGACCGAATCGTCGCCTGGCCTTGTCGTTTCGCTGGATTCTCCAGAGCGCCATGCGACGCGGCGAGAAAACCATGAAGCAGAAGCTCGCTGGTGAGTTGCTGGACGCGGCGGAGAGCCGAGGGGCTGCTATCAAGAAGAGGGAGGACACCCACCGAATGGCCGAAGCCAACAAGGCCTTCGCTCACTACCGCTGGTAGCGTAAGAGTTTCCCGCCGAGGCGGGAATCTACAGAGGCCGGATAGGGTTACGAAAGTCGTTTTACCGACGGCGAGGGGTTGCTGTCGCTTTTGTACCGAAAGGACCAAGGCTCAAGGACCGAGGGTAGGTAGATCGTCATGTCTCGCAAGATTCCACTCGAGAGGACTCGCAACATCGGCATCATGGCCCACATCGATGCCGGTAAGACGACGACTACCGAGCGCATCCTCTATTACACCGGCGTCAACTACAAGATCGGTGAGGTTCACGACGGCACTGCGACCATGGACTGGATGGTGCAGGAGCAGGAGAGGGGTATCACCATCACTTCGGCTGCCACGACCTGTTTCTGGAATGACTACCGCATCAACATCATCGACACCCCGGGTCATGTGGACTTCACCGCCGAGGTGGAGCGCTCCCTGCGTGTGCTGGATGGTGCGATCGCCGTCTTCGATGCCGTGGCCGGGGTCGAGCCTCAGTCCGAGACGGTCTGGCGGCAGGCGGACCGCTATCGGGTTCCCAGGATGGCCTTTGTCAACAAGATGGATCGAGTCGGTGCCGACTTCGAGCGTTGCGTTTCCATGATGCGCTCCCGGCTGGGTGCCGCGCCGATAGTCCTGCAGCTGCCCTGGGGGAGGGAGGGTGGCTTCGAGGGCGTCATCGACCTGGTGGAGATGCAGGGCATCTCCTACCAGGACGAATCCCTGGGTGCCGACTTCGAGCGGGTGGAAGTTCCTGACGGCTACGCCGAGCAGGCCCACAAGGCGCGGGAGGAGATGGTCGAGACGGCAGCCGAGACGGACGACGAGCTGTTGGAGAAGTACCTCTCCGGCGAGGAGATCACCAACGACGAGCTGCGAGCTGCGATTCGTCGGGCCACCATCTCCAATCGTCTCCAGCCGGTTCTGTGCGGCAGCGCTTTCAAGAACAAGGGCGTGCAGCCTCTGCTGGACGCCGTGATCGAGTACCTGCCGTCACCACTGGATATCCCTGCCATCGAAGGTACGGATCCCGACACCGGCGAGCTGGTGACCAGAAAAAGCTCCGACGACGAGTCGTTCTCCGCTCTGGTCTTCAAGATCATGACGGACCCCTTCGTGGGCCAGTTGGCCTATTTTCGGGTTTACTCCGGACACGTCGAAACCGGAGACTCGGTGCTCAACGTAGCTTCCGGCAAGAAGGAGCGCATCGGTCGACTTTTGAAGATGCACGCCAACAAGCGTGAAGAGATCTCGGAAGTCTGGGCGGGGGATATCGCTGCGGCAGTGGGGCTCAAACAAGTTACCACCGGCGACACCATCTCCGATGTGAAGGACCCGGTGCTGCTCGAGGCGATGAGCTTTCCGGAGCCGGTAATAGCGGTTTCCATCGAGCCCAAGACCAAGGCCGATCAGGACAAGCTGGCCCTGACCCTGGGCAAGCTGCAGCAGGAGGATCCGACCTTCAAGGTGCACACCGAGCCGGACACGGGACAGACCCTGATCTCGGGAATGGGCGAGCTCCACCTGGAGATCATCACCGATCGCCTGGTTCGGGAATTCAATGTCGGCGCCAATATCGGCACTCCACAGGTGGCCTACAAGGAATCGCTGACGGTCGAGGCGGGCGGCGAAGGTCGTTTTGTTCGCCAGAGCGGCGGTCGTGGTCAATTCGGGCACTGCAAGATTCGCGTGCGACCGGGATCCGAAGGGGACTTCACCTTCAACAACAAGATCAGAGGCGGTGCGATCCCCCGAGAGTTCATCAAGCCTGTCGAGCAGGGGATTCGCGAGGCCATGGAGACCGGTCCACTGGCCGGCTACCCCATTACCGGAGTCGAGATCGATCTCTACGATGGCAGCTTTCACGATGTGGACTCCTCGGAGTTGGCCTTCAAGATCGCCGGTTCGATGGCTTTCCGGGATGCCTGCAACAGGGCGAAGCCGGCCCTCCTGGAGCCGGTCATGGCGGTCGAGGTCGTCACCCCGGAGGAGTACATGGGTGACGTGATTGGAGACGTCACATCACGCCGGGGACGCGTGCAGCACATGGAGGCCCGGGGCAATGCCCAGGTCGTCAGCTGTAAGGTGCCGCTGGCTGAGATGTTCGGATATGCCACCGACCTGCGCTCGGTGACACAAGGTCGGGCAACCTACTCGATGCAGTTTTCAAGCTACGAGCTGGCCCCGAAGAACGTCAGTGAAGAGGTGGTGGCCAGGGCCGCCGGGTGAATCGTTATTCTTCTGTACTGTAAAGACGAGTTTAGGAAGGACTGAGGAGAGACCATGGCCAAGGAGAAGTTCGAGCGTACGAAGCCGCATGTGAATGTGGGGACGATTGGTCACGTGGACCATGGGAAGACGACGTTGACGGCGGCGATCACGAAGGCGTTGGAGAAGAAGGGCATGGC
>JAUVRX010000060.1 GCA_030597375.1 Acidobacteriota bacterium | reverse complement strand
TCGGGACGATGAGGGTCGTCGCAGGAACCGGCGAAGCCGGCTTCGAAGATGGGATGCCGGGCAAGTTGAACAAACCGATTCGCCTCGCTCCCTACGGAGAGGGCGCCGTGCTGGTCGCCGACATCTTCAATCATGCCATCCGTGTCGTCACCCTCGATGAAGGGATCAGGACGATTGCCGGAGGCCCGGATCGTAAGGGATTCGAGGACGGTGCCGGTGAGGTGGCCCGCTTCGCATCACCACACGGAGTGGCGATCTCCAAAGACGGGCTGATCGCGGTGGCAGAAGCGGAGAACCACACGATTCGATTGCTGACTCCAGTCATCGAACCCGACGAGGAGGGAGTGCAGAGCTACGTCGTCTCGACCATGGCCGGGGTACCAAGCCGCGGAGGGATGAAGGATGGAGCAGCGGCCGAAGCGCTCTTCCAGTCCCCGCACTCCGTTGCCTGGACACCCGATGGAGGACTCCTGGTTGCCGATATCGGCAATGCGCGGATTCGGCGAGTGGTCTCCGGAGCTGTCCGAACCGCAGCTGGCAGTGGGACAGTGGGCCGACAGGACGGCAGGGGTGAAGAGGCTTCGTTTCACTACCCGATGGATATAGCGCTCGCTGACGACGGCACCCTGTGGATCGCGGACGCCGGTTCCCATTCCGTCAGGTCACTCGATCCGGAGGGTGTCGTCTCCACTTTGGAGCTCCGAAGCGAGATCGACACGCCGCATGGTATCGCCGTCGGCCCCGATGGGATCCTGTACCTGGCCGAGATGGGAAGGCATCGGGTTCTGGCGGTGACTCCCGACGGTCGGGTCACGACGGTCTGCGGCACCGGCGAGGCGGGCTCCGGACCGGGGCAGCTGAATCGCCCGGCGGCGGTTCTGGTGCACGACGGAGCCGTCTGGGTGGCCGATCTGGACAACCACCGGATCGTGACCTGTTCGCTGGCGACCAGCGACTCGTCACCCTGAGACGCAGGATGCGAGCGGGCTGGAGCTGGGTGGGGATCAGCGCTGGCCGGAATCGCGAACATCTCGAGCTCGTTTCTCGAGCTTGGCGGCCTCCTCGGCTCGATCAGTCTCCTCCAGCAGCGCAGCATAGGTCCAAAGAAGAGAAATCAGTTCGGGTTGCCCACTGGTTTCGATGGTCTCGAAAATCTCCAGCGATCGACGGTAGAGGGGCTCAGCTTCGGCGTACCGACCCTGCTTCTGGTAGAGCATACCGAGACACTTCAGCGTCCATGCCAGGTACACCGGATCTGCTCCAAGGCCAGCATCGAGCACTTCCAGAGCGGCGAGGTAGAGGCTCTCCGCCTCATCGAAGCTCTGCTGGCGATGGTAGAACCAGGCCAGGTTACCGTAGCTCTGGGCCAGGTCGGGATGGTTGGGCTCGAGAATTCTCTGGCGTAAGTCGAGGGCCCGCCGGTAGAGCTTCTCGGCCTCCAGCATCGAACCGAGCTCATCGCTGACCATCGCAAGGTTGTTGACGTCCGACGCGACAACGGTGCTTTCGGGTCCGCTGGAGCCGCGGTCGATCGTCAGAACGCGCTCGTAGAGGTTCTTCGACTCGATCAGGCGGCCCGTCTCGAGGTACACGAGTGCCAGATTGTTGAGTGTGCTGGCCAACTCCTCACCGGCTTCTCCGTGAGCCTGCTCTTCGATATCCAGGGCTCGCAGAAGGAGGGGCTCGGCGGCCGCATGGTCACCAAGAGCGGTATCGATGGCAGCCAGATTGGTGAGCAGGGCGACGGTCATGCGATGATCGGGCTCGCTGCTCGCCTCGTCGATCGCAAGCGCACGCTCGTTGAGAGTGCGAGCTTCCGTGTAGCGGCCCTTTTCGAAATAGAGAATGGCCAGATTGTTGAGTGTCGGAGTGAGGCTGGGGTGATCGACACCCCGTTCGGTTTGGCGTTGGTCGAGAACACGTCTCAACGCGGATTCGGCCTCGGTGAAGTTTCCAGCTCGGTGGAGCGCCTTGCCCAGCAAGGTCAGGAGGTCCAGGTCTCTGGGTCGCAGGTCGCTGGCCCTGGCCAGCACATAGGCAGCTCGCCCGTCTTCTCCCTCCAGCAGATAGGCGATACCGAGGAACTGTGCAGAGTCGACCGCCGCAGTCGGATCGAATCGTGCCGCAGCATCTGCGTGCTTCCAGACCTCGAGCAGGCGATCCGAAGCTGCTGAAGAGTCTCCGTTCCAGAGATACCCCACGCCAGTCTGAAAGCTGTTCCCGGTCTCCGCAGCCAGCGAGTCCAGGGACTTTTCCAGGACCTCCGGGGTGACGCCGAGAGTCGCCGCTCGATGGGTAACGAGGTCCAGTCGCTCGCCTTTCTCAACTCTAGTGGAGCCCCTGTCGAGCGCCTCCTGGACGAGGATGTCTGCTGCTACCGAAGTAGCGAGCCTGGAATCGAGCGGCTCGGTTGCAACCGGAATCAGCTCGACGAGGACGGTGACATCAATTCCGGCCACGTCGGGTCGGGGACCAACCGGGACGAAGCCGTTCCAGGGTTCCACGATCACCGTGTCGAGGCTCGCGGCGGAAGAAGAGGTCAGGGAGATTCTTGCCCAGCCGGCAGATCTGGCCTCCTCGTGAAGTCGAATCGAGGTCAGGCCATCGGCGTCGGTCGGAGGTGCAGCTGGGTGCCCATCTTCGATCTGGAAGACGAGGCCCGCTACCGGTGCTCCGCGAGCGTCGATGGCTTTCAGGCGCAGAAGCTCGACCGGTTGCTGGGCGAGAGCAGCGCCCGCCAACAAGATGGCGAGAATTCCACCGCCGGTGAGTGCGCGTTGCCTTCCCATGGTCCAGGCTCCGACACGGAAGCAGTTTCTGGGGTCTTGGGAAGAAGCCGTGTCGGATTCAAGTTACGCATTGGCTGCGATTGTGCCAATACCCCCGGGGGTAGTCGAACCCTGCCCCTACGGGTGGCTCGGCGCAACGCGGATCGGTGTATCTGTGAGGAAGTATCCGGGTTAGGATGACCACACCCGTATACTGGACTGGAGATTGGCAGAGCGATGAGTGATCACGAGCCGAGGACCGAAGCCAGGGGTGTTCTGGTTTCGCTCGCTGCCGCGGTCGTCCTGATCTACGGCCTGAAAGCTGCCCAGACCCTCGTTGTTCCTTTTCTACTCAGCGTGTTTCTTACCGTTATCGGAGTACCGCCTCTGGCTTGGTTGCGCCGCAAGGGCGTGCCGAACGGCGTCGGAGTCGGCATCGTGGTCATCGGCATGGTTCTGGTTGTGGTCTTGATGGTCAGCCTCATCGGCACCTCGGTGGCCGACTTCACCAGCCGGATTCCCTACTACCAGGAGATATTGGACCAGCAGATCATGTCGCTCTTGGATCGACTGGACCTCTCGGAGCGGTTCGGCTCGACGCGAGATCTCCTGGCGGCGATCGATCCTGGGGCCGCCATGGACATGGTGGGCGCCGTGCTCAACAGCGTCAGGGGAATCTTCAATTACACCTTCTTGATCCTGTTCACGGTCGTCTTCATGTTGGCGGAAGTGGCGAGCATCCCGGATAAATTGGCGGCCGCCCTCTCCAGCTCCGAGGAGACGCTGCAGGCTTTCGCTCGATTCAACAAGAGCCTGAACCGCTATATCGGGCTCAAGACCGCGATTGGTCTCGTGACCGGGATCGCTGTGACGATATGGGTGATGATCCTGGGTCTGGACTTTCCGTTGCTGTGGGGAGTCGTTGCCTTCCTTTTCAACTACGTGCCCAACATCGGCTCGATCATTGCCGCTGTCCCAGCCGTCCTGCTGGCTCTGGTTCAGTTTGGACTCGGCAGGGCGCTCCTGGTGGCCGCCGGCTACCTGGTGATCAATCTCCTGATCGGCAACCTCATCGAGCCGCGCATCGTGGGCAAGGGGCTGGGCCTCTCGACCCTGGTGGTGTTCCTCTCCCTGGTCTTCTGGGGTTGGATTCTCGGCCCCATAGGAATGCTGCTTTCCGTACCCCTCACAATGACGCTGGTCATGGCCCTCGAGAGCCACCATCGGACCCGCAGGTTCGCCATACTGCTGGGTATCGACAGCGGCAAGAAGAGCTCCGGGGGTGTCCCCGACGAGTCCTCCAAGACACCTGAGACGAGCCCCGACCTGGGCTCCTGATCGAGCTCGAGAAGCGCCGGCTGGCGCGCGCAGTGGGCTTTGATGCTCGGACGGCGGGGGAGCCATCGATACTTGCGCATAAGCGGATTCTCGACATGTCGTCAGAAATCGGGGCTCAGCGGTAACTCTCTTATATAGACAGGGAATTTGGAGCGCCCATGCTGAGAGAACCTGCCCCCCGAGGAAAGATGCCCATGACGAGCGATCGAGCGCATTCCGTGCCCTACGAGGAAGAGCTCCAAAGACTGCGGGAACGAGTTCAGGAATTGGAACTGGGGCAAGGCAGGTACGAGGCCGGCAACACCCTGGTGCCGAGCTTCGAGGTGGAGAGCTACCGGGAGATCTTCGAGCATTCTCTGAGCGGCTTCGCCCTGCAGGAGGTCATCTTCGACGCCAATGGGAACCTGCGCGATTTGATCTTCCTGGAGGTCAACCGGGCCTTCGAGGCCATGACCGGCCTGCCGGCAACCGAGGTCGTGGGTCGCCGCATCACCGAGTGCATGCCGGGCATCGATCTTCGCCACCTGAGGGAGGCCATGGCCTGGCTCGAAGTTGGAGATCGAGAGCCCTATCGGTTCGAGCAGCTCGTGGAGAGCCTGGGGAGGCACCTGGAATTCGCCGTCATCTCGCCGCGACCAGGGCATTGCGCGATCTTCGTGGCCGACATCACCGACAGGAAACAGGCGGAGAAGGCTCTCGAGGTGCAAGCGGTCTACTTCCGGGAGCTCTTCGAGAAATCCCCCCTGGCAATCGTCATACTCGACAACGATGACTGCGTCCAGGAGTGCAACGAGGGATTCGAAAGGCTCTTTGGATACCCCCGCGACGCAGCCAGGGGCAAGCCCATCAGCAAGCTTCTGGTCCGTCCCGAGGAGCACGAAGCTGCCCAGTCCATTTCACGCAAGGTTCTCATGGGCGAGGTCGTAGACACCGAGGGCATCCGCCTGCGCAGAGACGGCACGACCCTGGATGTGCGAATCCTCGCTCACCCCATCAAGCTGGGCGATGAGAACCTCGGGATCTACGGGATCTATAGCGATATCAGCCGCCGGAAGCGCGATTCCCTGACCCGGCTACCGAACCGTTCCACCTTCATGGAGCGCGTCGAGCTCGAGTTGGAGAGGGCCTCCCGTGAAGAGCACATGACGGCTCTCCTGGCCATAGATATCGAGCATCTCAAGGATGTCAACGACACCTACGGCCTGGGGGTGGGCGACGCCCTTCTCGTCTCGGTCGCCGAGAGAATCAGGGAGACGTTGAGGACAGGCGCGACTGTCGGCCGCCTCGGTGGAGACGAATTCGGCATTCTGCAGATGGACCTGACCGACGTCGGCAACGCGGCCGGCTTGGCACGGCGAATTCTGGCGGCGATCGAACCACCCTTCCACGTCGAAGGCCATAGGATCCATGTGAGAGTAAGCATCGGAATCGCTCTGGCTGCGGCCGGTGAGCTGGCCTCGAAGCAGCTCTTGAGCCAGGCGGAGCGGGCTCTCGAACAGGCCAAGTTGGAGGGTCGGAGCATCTTCAAGTTCCATGCCGCCGACATGGACAGACAAGTCAAGGAACGGATGATCCTCGGGCAGGAGCTCCATGGTGCCCTGGAGCGCGATGAGCTCTTTCTCGTCTATCAGCCGCAGATCGAGTTACCGAGTCGCCGGATCATCGGCTTCGAGGCACTTCTGAGATGGCAGCACCCGACGAAGGGACTGGTGCCGCCAGACCATTTCATTCCGGTGGCCGAGGCCAGCGGAGTCATCATCCCGATAGGCGATTGGGTTCTCAGGACGGCCTGCTTGCAGGCCAAACGGTGGCAGGAGGAGATGGCCCTGGATCTGCCGGTGGCAGTGAATCTGTCGGCCGTCCAGTTCAAGAACCCCTTTTTCGCCGATACCGTCGTCCAGGCCCTGCAGGATACGGGTCTTCCGGCGGATCTGCTGGAGCTGGAGCTCACAGAGGGTATCCTCATCGAGGCAACCCCGTTCGTGAAGAGTAGCCTCAAGAAGTTGCGTCATCTCGGGGTGCGCTTCGCACTCGATGACTTCGGGAAGGGCTATTCCTCGCTCGAGTATCTGCGCCAGCTGCCGCTGGAGAGGATCAAGATCGACCGGTCGTTCGTGAGGAACCTGGAGCGGGACGACAGTGATGCCGCGATCGTAAGTGCGATCTCGGTTCTGGGAAACCGCCTCGGATTGAGGGTTCTGGCCGAGGGCGTCGAGCGGAGCTCACAGCTCGATCTTCTGGTAGCCGAAGGATGCCACGAGATCCAGGGCTACTACTTCAGCCCGCCCATCGAACCCGACGGAATCTCCAAATTGTTGCTCGAGGGTAGCGAGTCGATCCGTCCCAGCAGTTTCGACAACTGAGTGGGTTCTGGAAGCAGCTTTACACTAGACGGGCTTGCTAGCCGGTTCGTTTTCATGCACCAGGAATGACGAGCAGCGAAAACGCTGTGAATCTTCGCCCTCTGCGGGGAAGCGAGCACAGGCGTCGTGCACGAAGTCGCGCAACTCTGCCAGCGTCGCCGAATGCTCGCCCGATTCGTTCCAATCCTGGTAGCCCATCTCGAGTCCTTCCAGGCGTGAGTAGTTGCCTCCAGCGAAGGCGTCCTCGAGAGCCAACAGCTCTCCCAGAATTTCCATCGAGTGCTCCTGGATGGTCTGGGTCTCATCGGGCGCCAGCTCCAGGAGATGACGCAGGTACATCGAACCCCAACGGAATCGACTGTAGCGGCCTCTGGAGCTCTCGTAGGCCTGGCGGTACCAGGCCAGGGCCTCGTCGATCTTGCCATCATCTTCCTTGATGCTGCCCATCCAGGACATGAAGTAGTAGGGGGCCACCGTATCGTTCATGCGAGCGGCCAGCAGAGCTTCCGCCTCGCCTTCGAGGCCGACCGAAGACAGCAGATAGGCCATGGTGCTCATCGTCGCCTGGAGCTGACCTTCATCGGTCACCTCGTTCGAGGCCCATGTGACCCTCTCGCGAACCTGCTGCTTGAGCTCTTCAGTAGCTTCCCAGGGCTCGCCGTCCGCCTCGGCGGATTCCGATTCGTCGGCGAGCCTGGCCAGATCGATCTGCGGCAGCAGGGCTGAGAGTCGATCATCGACAGACAGGGTCGGGTCGCTCTCGATTTCAGCGGCCGCTGACTGCCAGGCCTTCATGAGCTCCGCTCGCTCCTGCCCAGCGTTTGGCGTCAACAGTTCGACCGTGTCGGCGCTGAAGTAGCGAACCCAGGTGAGATTGGCGGACCGGAGCTCCTGAGAACCTAAAATCCTGATGGCCTCCTGCCTCAGATCTTCGATCTCGTCGGCGGGGATCGGAGCGGCCTCGGAGGAGCCTGAGCTCTGCCGTTCGACCTCGATCGCGGAGACCAGATAGTGGGTGAGAAAACGAGACCTCTCGACCTCCATCTCGGTGGGGGATTCGTCGTACAACCGCCGGAAGATCGCCAAGCGCTCGGGGGCTTCGAGGCCGACCGGGCGGGCCTGCTCCCAGGAGGAGAACGCCAGGGTCGCCAGGTCGGCAGGTGCCGCGGATGAGACTCCTCCAGCCATCACAGCCGCCAGAACGGCCTTTACGGGTCGGGTGGACCCCATTGCTGCGTCCAGGACTGCTTCGTACTGGTCTACCGGCAGGGTGCTCGGCATTCGCATGATCTCATCGCCCACCGCGCTGAAGACGATGACCGTCGGGTAGCCCTTGATTCCCAACTCCTCACCCCATATCTGAGCCCGCTCGGTATCGCCGTCCAGGTAGACCGGCACGAAGTCCTCCATTCTGGCGATGAATTCCGGTCGGGTGAAGAGCTTGTCCTTCAGGTAATGGCAGGGCGGACACCACTCCGCTCCCCAGTAGAGGAACAGGGGTTTGCCCTGATTCTCGGCCAGCGCGAAGGCATCGGCAACGTCCCCCTCGTACCAGGCTATCGAAGCGTGCCCGCCCGGGGATTCCTGGGGAACCGGCGCTTCGCTGTTCTCCGAATCGCATGCCTGGAAGCAGAACAGTGCTGCAAGAGTCAGTAGTGGGAGCCCCAGGGCGAGCCGTGTCCCGGGGCGCAGACGGAAAAGGTGTCCGGACCGTCGGTGAGCCATGATTCCATTCCTCCTCGAGCGCGAGACGGGAGGTCTCGACCCGGGGATGCTATACCAGATTCAGCGTCTGAGACGGAGCTCAGATCTCGTCGGAGGGCGCTCTTTGACTTTCGAAGACCTTTGCCAGCGGCTGGGGTCGGGCGATCCCGAAGCCCTGGACGTAGTCGACGTTCATGAGCCGGGTCAGCGCCAGGATCTCGTCGTCCTCGACCCACTCGGCGATGGTCTTCATCTGCATGACATGGCCGACATGGTTGATGGACTCGACGAGTGCCCTCTGAATCGGATCCTTGGCGATGCCCCGGACGAACTGACCGTCGATCTTGATGAAGTCGACCGGGAAGTTCCGCAGGTAGGCGAACGAGCTCAGCCCGCTGCCGAAGTCGTCGAGAACGAATCGGCACCCCCTGCCCTTGAGAACGGAGATGAACCGTTGCGCCCTGTCGAAGTTCGACACGGTCGCCGTCTCTGTGATTTCGAAACAGAGGCGTTCGGTCGGGGTAGCCCGGTAGGTGAGCTCCTGCAGGACGAATTCGAGAAATCGCTCGTCACTGACCGACTGACCGGAGAGGTTGACCGCGATCAGGGTGTCTTCGGGCCCGACCTCTTCGATCCGGTCGCTCATGGCGGTCAAGGTCTTTCGAACCACCCACTGATCGATGGCGGACGCCAGACGATGCCGCTCGGCCAGAGGGATGAATTCGCCAGGCAGAATCAGCCCGCCATCCTTGTCTTTCATCCGGATGAGAATCTCGTACATCCAGGGAGCGGAGTCGACGGCCAGGATCGGTTGGATGAGCTGGGCATAGAGCTCGAATCCGTCCTCTCTGAGGGCCGAGTGGACGTTCTGGAGAATCTCCAGTTGCGACTGGCGATCGCTGGCGGCCACCTCGGCGGCCTGGAACTCGGAGTAGCGATTTCCCCCTGCTCGCTTGGAGATGTAGCAGGCCTCTTCAGCCGCACTGATGATCTCGGGGACCTCGGGGCTGTCGGCATCGAGGCCGACCAGGCCGACGCTGACACTGGCTGGCACCGATGTCTCGTTCCATGTGAGTCGGAAGTTCGACAGGTCCTTGAACAGCTTCTCCGTAATCTCCCGTGCCTGCGCCACTGGGCAGTCGTCGAGAAGAACTCCGAACTTGTCTCCACCGATCCTGCCGAGAGTGTCGGTCTCCCGAAAGCGGGTCTTCAAGAACGAGGCGAACTGCTTGAGCATTTTGTCGCCGGCCGGATGACCGAACGTGTCGTTGAACGGCTTGAAGTCGTCCAGGTCCAGATAGACGAGTGTGTGCTGTTGGTTCTTTTCCTTGGCAGCCGTCAGGGCCTGAACGAGTTGGCGCTCGAACTCGGTGCGGTTGACCAGATCGGTCATGTGGTCGTGGGTAGCCAGATGGACGACGCTGCGGTCGGCCGTCTCGAGGGCGAGGAGATCCTTCAAGACGAAGAGCCGTCCGGTCGGGTGCCCGTCGGAGCTGTGCAGGACGGCTCCACGCAACTTGACGGGTATCTCTCGTCCGTCGGGACGGACCATCAGGAGGTCCCGGGGTCGACCGGCTGCCCGACCGTGGGTCTCGGAGGCCGCGATGAGGTCTGAGATCGGTTCCCGACTCTCCTCATCGAGCAGATGGAGCACGTCTCCGATGGGCTCGCCCTGGGCGGCGTCCTGGCTCAAACCGAGGAGCTCCCGTGCCGTAGTCGAGATCTCCTCGACCCTGCCCTCGACATCGGTGCGGATGACGCCGTCGGCGATGGAGGTGAGAACCGCCAGAGTCTCTTCCTGCTCCTGGCAGAGGGCTTCTTCCGCTCGACGCCTCTCCGAGATGTCGGTCGCCACTCCGACGACATGCTGACCGTCGGTCCGCCGGCCCGAGATGACCTGTCCGCGTAGAACCAGCCAGTGGATGTCTCCCTCGGGATCTCGCAGGCGAATTTCGACGAAGAGAGGATCATCATGCCTGAGAGAGCTGCGGATCTCCTGCTTGAAAAGGACGAGATCTTCCGGATGAATGGACTCGAAGAGTGTTCGGCTGCTGGTCACGAGTATCGGGGCTGAGGAGCCGAGAAGCTCTTTCGGCAGTCCTGAGATCGTCAGGACGTCGTCCTCCACCCTCCAATCCCAGCTCACCGTCCTGCCGGCGCGCTGAACGAGCTTCAACTGGACCTCTCGATCCCGCCGTTCGCTGTCGGCTCTCTTGAAGGCCGTGATGTCGAAGGCGGTCGCCAGCATCACCATGGCGCCGCGGAAAAAGACAGGTTGAATTCGAAGGTCTGCCCAGACCGGCTCGCCTCCTGGGCCCTGCAACTCCACCTGATGGTGGGCCGCAGCTCCCCTTTGCATCTTGTTCTGGACCGCACCTCGTGACCTGGGATGAATGAGCTCGATGAACGGTTGCCCGAGAATGTCCCTGGCGGTCCTGCCGGTGAGCTGCCGACAGGCAGGATTGATGTAGAGCACCTTGGCGGCGTCGAAGACGAAGAGGGCCGCCGCAGTGCCTTCGATCAGAGGGTGGAAACCCTCGTCGGGTGGAGCCGGAGTCTTGTTCACCTCGCGCCGATCCTAGGACTTACGGGCTTGGGGCGCTATTCGTTTTTCCACAGCCGTGCCCCTGGCTACGCTTCGCCTCTCAAGCCGACGAGAAGACTTGACAGGCCTTCGGACCTCGTCGCAGGAGATGAAGGGCGCCAGTGAGGGGTTTGGCAGAGAGCCCCAGGGGGTTCGGGCAGCGGAAGGGAGGACAGCCCCCTGGGGCTGCCTGCCGAATTCCTCGCTGTTGGCTGACGCTCCGCCACCGTCGAAGTTGGAAGGATGGCGCCGGGAAGGGCGATGTGGCAAGATTGCCCGCCGCCAGTGGATCGATCGCATCGACTGGCTGGCGGACGGTCCACGGAGGATTTGAACGTGAAGAAAGCCGTATGGATTGTTTGTTTGGCGTTGATTCCAGGCGCGATGATCTCGTCGGCGCAGGAGATCAACGACGAGGTCGAGCTGACCCGATCGATCATCCAGACCCAGCGCCAGGCCATCGTCACAGCGGCATTGCAGCTCACCGAGGAGGAGAGCCAGAAATTCTGGCCCCTCTATCATGATTATCGTGGCGCCATGAGGAAGGTCGATGACCGCTCGGTCGAGCTGATCACCGGATACGTCGACAACCTCGAGACGATGACCGACGATCTTGCTGAGACGATGCTCAAGGAGTTCATGTCCATCCGACAGGGGGAGCTCGACGTCACCCGCAAGTATCTGAAGAGGTTTCAGAAGATCCTGCCGGCCACGAAGGTGGCGCGATTCTTTCAGCTGGAGAACAAGCTGGATACCGTGATCGACTTCGAGCTGGCGTCCGAGATACCGCTGGTCCCCTGAGCTGAGAAGATCGAGAGCGGCACCGCAATGGTGGCTCGAAAACTAACCAAGCTCGGGCTCTGTTTCGGTGCCGGCGGGCTTCTGGCGATCGTCACACCATGGGTCGACGTCATCTCGGTGACGATCCCAATCGCAGCGATCATGATCGCTGCGGGGGTTGGCTTTGTTTTCCTGGCGTTCGAGGCCCAGACCTGGGGCAAGGGCATGACGCCCTTGCTCCTCGCCCTGGTCGGATTCGTCTCCGGTGGATGTCTGCTGATCTGGCCGCAGATGGCGCCTGTTCCCCTGACAGCTCTTCTGGCGACCTACTTCCTCTTGGGCGGCGTCCTGACGCTAGCATTCTCGAGGGACCTGTGGCCGGCATCTGGCTGGGTCCGGCTTCTCTCGAGCGGCTTGGCCTCACTGTTGCTCGCAGGGTCGATCTGGTACCAGTTGCCCCTATCCGGTAGGTTGGCTGTGGGATCCCTTGTTGGCGTCAACCTGCTGACAATGGGGTTGGCCCTCGGTGGTTTGGAAGGGTTCTCAGGCTCGGAACCGATGGGCTCGAGCGACGATAGGGATATGGCTATTTGACATCCCGGCTCAGGTGGGCACAATTAGGAGAGTCTGAAAAGGAGTTCGACCATGATGGAGCAGCCGAGCATGGAAAGACGCAAGGTCAAAGTAACGGTGAACATGTCACCCGATATGGTGGCTGCTCTGAAGGTCGCGAGCTTCCAGCGCCGCTCCATGGGAGCGGTCGATACCGAGCTATCCGAACTGGTTCGAGAAGCGGTCGAGGAGTGGCTGGATCGCGAGATCAACACCCCCAGCCTTATGGTCGCACAGGGGTAGGGGCGTCTCGAGAGCTCTGTTCCAACCCACCCCCATCCAGTCCGACCAGTCGTCGATTCGTAGGTCTTGAGTGCGCCGCACTCTTGTTCGGGACTTCTAGACCGTGGCCTTCCGAATCTTGCGTTTCAATCGGTGAATCTGGCGACGAATC
>JAUVRX010000053.1 GCA_030597375.1 Acidobacteriota bacterium | reverse complement strand
GATCTGCTCGACCACAGCCAGATCGTGAGCGATGAAGAGCAGAGTCAGACCGAAACGATCCTGGAGATGGACCAGGAGGTTCAGGATCTGTGCCCTCACCGAGACATCCAGTGCCGCTACCGGTTCGTCGGCAACGATGAAGCTGGGTTCGGGGGCTAAAGCCCGTGCGATACCGATGCGCTGTCGCTGCCCGCCCGAGAATTCGTGAGGGAACCGTTCAGCGGCTTCCTTGGGCCGTCCGACCCACTCCAGGAGCTCTCCGACTCTTGCTGCACGGTCTCCGGGCGCTACAACCTGGTGCACGGTCAACGGCTCGGCGAGAATCTTGCCGACTCTCATGCGTGGATTCAGGGAACCGTAGGGATCCTGGAAGATCATCTGAAAGGAGCGACGCCGGCGCCGCAGGCGAGAGGCGGACAGGGAGAACAGATCTTCGCCGTCGAAGCGAACCTCTCCGGCGGTCGCCTCCAACAACCTCAAGATGCAGCGACCTAGAGTCGTCTTGCCACTCCCCGACTCTCCGACCAACGCCAGGGTCTCACCCGCGAAGATCTCCAGGTCGACTCCGTCGACAGCGCGCAGCTCACCAGCCTCTGTTTGCAGAAGACCCCCGCGTACGGGAAAGACCTTGCGGAGGCCTCTCACCTCGACCAGGGTGCCTTTCAAGAGATCTCCCTCCGACTCCCAGGGCCTTCTGCGGCCAAGGCAGCCGTCAAGAAGCACCGCGATCCCCTGCCTGGGCCGTTCGACCCCAGCTGCGGTTCATCGAGTCTGCAACGCTCCATCACCTCGCTACACCGTGGGTGAAACGAGCAACCTCTGGGTAGATCGCCTGGATCGGGAGCCAGGCCCGGGATCGATAGCAGCTTTCCTCGCACTGTCGGCCTGCCCAATATCGGCACCGAGGTCAGAAGACCGCGGGTATACGGGTGTGCCGCTGAATCGAACAGGTCCGCCGTCGGTCCTTCCTCGACGATCTGGCCGGCGTACATGACAGCCAGGTGCTTGCAGGTTTCCGCCACGATGGCCAGATCGTGGGTGATGAGAAGCACGGCGAGACCGAGACGACTCTGCAGTTCTCTGAGTAGGTCGAGGATCTGGGCCTGGACCGTCACGTCCAACGCCGAGGTTGGTTCGTCGGCAATCAGGAGATCGGGCTCGGCCGCCAGAGCCATGGCGATGACGACCCGTTGGAGCTGACCACCCGACAGCTGATGGGGGTAGTCGTCGAGCCGCTCCCGGGCTGGGGAGATCGCGACCAGGTCGAGCAACCGCTCGGCCTCGGCTCTGGCGCGGGAGCGACCCACCCGGCGGTGAGCCCTCACTGCCTCGGCAACCTGAAAGCCTATGCTGAAGACCGGATTCAGCGCGGTCTTGGGCTCCTGGAAGATGATCCCGATTCGCCCTCCACGCATTTTGCGCATCGCAGTGTCGGGAAGGCCCAACAGGTCCTGGCCCCTGAAGGTGACGCGACCGGAGATGACCCTGCCCGTAGGCGGAAGCAGCCGCAGAACCGACAGCGCTGTGACGCTCTTGCCCGATCCGGACTCCCCCACCAGACCCACGAAGTCGCCTTCGCCGACCTGGAGAGAAACCTCTCGCAGTACGGGAATCCACCGCCCCTGCACCTGGAAGGCGACCGACAGATCCGAGATGGAGAGAAGATCCCTCATTCCGGTGTGGCTAGTACCGATCTGTACGGCGTAGCAGCCAGTCGATCGCCAAGGGGACACCGAAACCGGTGGCTCCGGATGTGCTCGACTCACGTGACGCCTCATAAGCGGTGCCGGCGATGTCGAGATGGGCCCACCTCTGCACTCTACCGACGAAGTTGGCCAGGAAGGCTGCGGCGTTGTTGGCTCCGCCCCAGCGGCTCCCCAGGTTCCTCAAATCGGCGTGAACACCCTTCATCTCTTCGCTGAACTCCGGCCAGAGAGGCATCCTCCACAAGCGATCACCCGATCTCATCGAGGCCGCCAGCAGTTCGTCTGCCAGTTCGTCGGCTGGCGCGTAAAGGGCGGCGCCGTGATGCCCCAGGGCGACCACAGATGAGCCCGTCAGCGTCGAGTACTCGATCAACGTGTCGGGCCTCTCCTCCGCCGCCCAGGCCAGCGCGTCTGCCAGGATGAGGCGCCCTTCGGCGTCGGTATCCAACACTTCGACAGTCTTGCCGTTGTAGCAGCGAACGATGTCACCCGGTCGGTAGGACCTTCCATCCGGCATGTTCTCGACCAGCGGAACATAGACCCGGAAGCGCAGGGGAATTTTCAGTCCGGCAGCGGCCTGGGCGATCCCCAGAACGGTGCAGGCCCCGCACTTGTCGTACTTCATCTCTTCCATGCCGCGGGACGGCTTGATGGAGATTCCACCGGTGTCGAAGGTCACGCCCTTGCCTACCAGGGCGACCGTCTCCTCTCCCTCACCCCACTCCAGGCGAACGAGTCGCGGCGGATTGGCTGAGCCGCCACCCACAGCCAGAATTCCACCCATCCCCCTGGCCGCGAGCTCGTCGGGGCCCAACACCTGGATGTCCATCCCGAACCTTTCGGCCAGATTCCTGGCCTGCTCCTCCATCCAGACAGGACTGGCCTCGTTCGGTGGAGTGTTTCCCAGGTCTCTCGTCCAAGCCACTGCGGTCGCCAGCTTTCTGGCCAGCGGCAGCGCCTCTTCATACATCGCCTGCTCACCCGGAGGCGGCAGAAGGCGAATCTCACGCAGTCTCCTGGCCGGCGACGGCTTGCGGTAGCGATCGAATCGGTAACCGGTGAGAAACACCTCCGTCAGCATCGACAGCGCCCCCTGTCCCTTCGCGGCCGGGTGATCCGGCGTCAGGACGACCACTCTCCGCTGCCCATCCTCGGCGGCTTCCTCGGCGACACGGGCGGGCCAGTTCTTGAGCTTCCATTCGTCGAACGCAGCTTTCTTGCCGAGCCCGTGGACTTCGACCAACTCTCGCTGGGAGCCGCCGGCCTCGCAACGCTGAACTTGCCCGTCGAGCGCCTTGAAGCCGGGCCTCTCGAAACACCGCAAGGCCGCATTCGCCAAGCGCTTCGGAAGACCCTCGGTAGTCAGAGCGGTGCGCTCGAAAGCTCCCACGATGACGAGGTCGGGACCCCGTCGTTGATCCAGGTCCAGTTTGACCGATGGCAGTCTCACGTCTTGCCTCCTTGGGTGGTATCCGGTTTTCCGGCTGCGCTCATTGTAGCAACTGGAGGCCCGCCTGACCTGCGCCACTTTCCCAGCTCCATCCGGCATCGGATCCTGTCGGACTCCTGCTACCATTGGGAGCCGCTCGGCTCCACGGATATGCTCGACAAGACCTCCTTTCACCGCCTCTTTCCAGGTCCCTTCAGCTTCTTCCTGGCCACCCCGTTCGAGCTCCAGCGGGTCATCCCCGAACCGGAGAGAGTTCTTCCAATCCCTCAGAAGATCTTCCTCGAGCAGGAGGAAGCCACCCCACTGCACGGCTTTCCGATCCTGCTCAGTCCGCTGACACGGGCCCTCGAAGCGGCTCTCACCTCCTATGTCGAAGTCGAAGAGCACCGGCAGATCGCAGCCCTGACGCGGCGCCCCGCCAACCAGAAGGCTGTCGAAGAGGCCTGGAGCCATTACCGGGCTCTTTTCGAGCGTGCCAGCGAGAACGCCGTGCGTTCGAGTTTTGGGCGCAAGTTGCCCAGCATCTTCTGGCTCTATCACTCCGCAGCGGTTGCTCGCTGCTTCAGGGACTCTCCTCGTAGGATCATGCGTCACGATCTGACACTCGGAAAGGTGCACGGCGATCTCATCAAGTACCGCACCTTCGAGCGCTACCTCGATCGGGTGCTGACCCTCACCTTCGACATCGTGCACCGCGTCGCGGAAGAGGCCGAAGAGGACGAGCGCGAGCTATTCCCTGCTCTGCTGGCCCGTATGCGTGACAACGTCTTGACACTGACCGAGGACCACATCAGCCGTGACCTCTCCGAGCTCGACAGCTATTTTCGGGGCCATCTGCGTATCGATGGCAAGGACTTCCGCGGTCGCTTGTCCCGGCTCGAGAGTTGGTCCGAGGACAAGCTGCGCCAGGACGAGGGCCTCGGCTCGGCAGCTCGCGATCTCCTCGGTCAGGGCCCGCAACTCTCAGCGCATGCGTTGCTCACCGAGTCCGGTTGGGTCCGGTATCTCTCCCAGCACCCGGCCTACAATGAGCGCGCTCTGCTGAGCCCGCAACAGGTCGAGATCTGGGAAAGCCTGCTTCTCAAGCTCAAGGAGTTCGAGATCCTGACCGCTTTGCGTCGACTGGTGATTCCGGTGACGGCAGCAGGCGACCGACTGTCTTGCGAAGCCCCCAAGCCCGCTGCAGGAGGACGCCTCGATCGCACCCTCTACCTTTCCGACAGTACCCGCCCCTTCGACTTTTCCACCTCGTGGGTCATCGACCCTCTGGTGCGCCGATTCGGGCTGATCTATGACATCACCGATTTCTCGGCCATCGTTTCGGTACTCGGTCGGGCGGGATCCGAGGACCAGGACCAGTCGTATCGAAGCATCTTTCGCTTTCAACGGCGAATCAACCAGATGGCCCGATCGCACCGTCTCCAGTTGGAGAAATACCTCGGCGACGGCGCCCTGTACTCGGGTCGGCACCCTCACATCCTCCTCTTTACGGCCATTCAGATTCAGCGTTACTACAAGCGGGCGCTCGACGAAGGTTTCCCCTTCGATCGGGGAATGCGCATCGGCCTCAACCATGGTGAGTATCGCCTGCTGCCGATCGAGGAGGGCGAGCAGGGCAAGGCACACCGGTACGAGTTCTTCGGCCATGGCATCGTCGAGCTCTCGAGGTTGGCGACCGGAAAGGCCACGCGTGAGATCGACGACATCAAGACCCTGCTGCTGGGGCTAGGCTACCAGCAGCAGGAAGTGGAGCGATTCTTCGCTCCCCTGGAACGACAGAACGTAGATCTCGTCGACAAGCAGGAGGAGGCTCGGCAGTTCTACTGCTATATCGACAGGCATGGCGCCCTCGTCAATGAGGGCATCGCCGCCACCCAGCAATTCATCGCGGAGCTGTCCAACTCGGGGATGGTCCGACCGCTGTACCGCCTGCGTGAGGACAGACGTGACTACCTGGTGCTCGAGATACAACTGGATAACGAGGAGCTTCTGGTGGGAATTCGGGAGCTCGGAAACGCCAACTTGAAAGGCCTGGAGAAGGCCCTGATCTACGAAGTCGTGGACGGTCAGTCCTGGAGCGATCTGCCCCGGCAGGAAGAGGCTACCGGCAGCCTCCTGGATAGCCTGGAAGGCGGTTTCAGGGCGGCAGCTGAACCCCCCCCGCGACCGCTCGCTCGACATCACCCCATGAAATCAAGATCGGAAGGGAGTAAACCGTGATGCCAGAAACGGTCTGGAAGACAGAGATCCCCGATCTGCCGCCTCCACGACGTGGCAAGGTCCGCGATGTCTACGACCTCGGCGACCAACTGCTGATTGTCGCCTGTGACCGAATCTCCGCCTACGACCACATCCTGCGGCCCGGAATACCCGGCAAGGGAAAGATCCTCACCCAGTTGAGCAATTTCTGGTTCGAACGATTCCAGGAAGTGGTCCCCAACCATCTGGTCGCGGTCGATGTGAAGGACTTCCCCAATCACCTGGCCGCCCATTCCGACACCCTGAACGGCAGGGCCGTCCTCGTGCGCAAGGCCGAGGTAGTGCCGTTCGAGTGCGTCGCGCGAGGCTACCTGGCAGGCAGCGGATTCCGAGAGTACACCGAGAGCCGTTCGGTCTGTGGGATCGCCCTGCCGGAGGGCTTGCAGCGCGCCGACCGACTCCCGGAGCCGATCTTCACACCCGCCACGAAGGCCGAGTCAGGCCACGATGAGAATGTCTCCTTCGAAGTCATGGCCGAAGGGGTCGGCCCCGAGCTCTCTGGACAGCTGCGCGACATCACTCTCTCCGTGTACGGTCTGGGAGCCGACCACTCCGCCTCCTGTGGGCTTATTCTGGCCGACACCAAGTTCGAATTCGGGCACTCCGAAGGTCGACTCATCCTGATCGACGAGGTGCTCACCCCCGACTCCTCACGCTTCTGGGAGGCAGCGTCCTGGACACCGGGAGTCGAACCCGTCTCGTTCGACAAGCAGTACGTGAGAAATTGGCTCGACGATTCCGAGTGGGTCCGCGAATCACAACCACCCGAGCTGCCGGAGGAGGTCGTCCAGGGCACTCTCGATCGGTATCTGGAAGCCTTCCGGAGGCTGACGGGACGAGATCCCATCCTCTGACAGAACCGTTGCACCGGCGCCCGCAATCCATTCGCGAGGTCATGAATCATGCGGGCTAGAAGGGCGGCGGACTACTATCCTGCTGCGCCAGGTTGCAGAACTTGGTGGTCTCGCTCAGAAAGACCATCTTGACCGTCCCGGTCTGGCCGTTGCGATGCTTGGCGAGGATCAGCTCGGCGATTCCCTTGTCCGGAGAGTCCCGGTCGTACATCTCATCCCGATAGATGAACACCACCAGGTCGGCATCCTGCTCGATGGACCCCGACTCTCTGAGATCTGCCAGCTGGGGCCTATGGTCCCCGCTGCGACGCTCCGGCTGCCTCGAGAGCTGAGACAGAGCGATCACAGGCACGTTGATCTCCTTGGCCAGCTGTTTCAGACCTCGAGTAATGGCGGCGATCTCCAAGTTTCTGCTCTCGTATCGCCCACCGGCTTCCATGAGCTGGAGGTAGTCGAGGATGACCAGTTCCAAGCCATGCTCGGCCTTCAATCGACGGGCCTTCGAGGCAATTTCCAGCAGCGACGGATTGGCCGAGTCATCGATGAAGAGTGGCGCGCTCGAGACCGTCTTCACGGCCTGGATCACCTTGCTCCACTGCTTCTGGGACAGATGCCCCGAACGCAGCGGCCCGAACGGCACATCCACCTCCGAAGAGAGAATGCGAAGTGCGAGCTCCTCCTGGCTCATCTCCAGCGAGAACAGACCTACCGGACGCTTTTCCCGGATGGCCGCGTGCTCGGCGATGTTGAGAGCCAGACTGGTCTTGCCCATTCCCGGTCTGCCGGCGATGATGATGAGATTGCCGGGATTCCGGCCTCGGGTCATGTTGTCCAGGTCGGTAAACCCGGTGGGGACCCCGATGAACCCCCTCGCTGGTCGTTCTTCCAGATCGGCGAGTGTCTCATGGAAGATCTGGGAGATGCGGATGAATCCCTTCTGGATGGCCTCCTCTCCAAGCCCGAGAATCGCCTGCTCGGCCCGGCCGAGAGCTTCCTGCGCCTCATAGCCACCATCCAGGCAATTCCGGGTGATCTCGCCACAGGCCTCGATAAGGCGCCGGCGGATCGACCGTTCCTTGACGATCTCCACGTACGAGTCCATGCGGCTGAGATCCGGCAGGTCCAGGTCGAGGCTGGCCAGGTAGGCGACTCCCCCGATGTTGCTCAGCCGATCCTGCTGCTCGAGGCTGGCCTGAAGCGTCCTGAGGTCGATCTCGACATCGGTCGCCTGCAAGTCCAGCATCGTGCGGTAGAGAATTCGGTGTCGCTCGGAGTAGAAGTCATCCGGCAAGAGGCGGCCGGATACCGTCGGAAGGAGGGCCGGATCGAGCAGAGCTCCGGCCAGAACCGCCCGTTCGGACTCTTCGCTGTGAGGCAATGATTTCTGTTGCTGTAGAGTGTCGAGCATCGAAACTGTCGCCGCGTCGGGAGCCGCCATTCTACGCTATGCCGCCTCGACTTGCCGAGTCTACAATGCGACCGTCAAGGGTCAGGAGAGTGCAGGCAGTGTAGACTACGGGCCGGGAAGCCCAAACGGCTCCTCAAACGGCTATACGAACGGACCATGACTGTCAGCTCCATTTCGGCGACAAGCCGGTACGGCTCTCAGGAACGCCGCCGGCACCCTCGAATCCCGGCCCCCCACATCTCCGCGTCGCCTTTCGAGGGCGACCTGGACGTCGTCAACCTGAGTCGCCGCGGCATGTTCGTCCGTAGCCAACATCCACTTGCCGTGGGTGGCACCTATCTCTTCGAGCTCTGGCAGGAGGGTAACTCACTGGTGGTCGAAGGAGTCGTGCGCTGGAGCCGTTCGCCAGAGGTCGGTCGTGAGGGAGGGCCAGGGAGCCCATCCCGCTACCAGGCTGGAGTCGCCTTCGAGCGCGTCCGAAGTCGTGAGCGCAGGAATCCGTGGCCGACAGAAGTCGTGCTGCCTCCGGCTCGAGGCCGACCGGTGGACCACCTCGCCGCCGCACGGGAAGCGCTTTCGGAAGCGGATTCCATCCATGTCGCGGCGGAGGGCCTGCTGGATGTTCTCGAGCCCATCTTCGAGAGATTGGTCCTCTTGAGATGCCACAAAGATGCGCTGCGAGCCTGGATGGGACGGGGCCGTACCCTACGACCCCTGAGGCTCCAAAGCCTCGAGCTGAGCTTCAGTCAGCCCTCGCTGTTTCTGCACATGCGAGAGGGCGGCAGCTATTTCCGAGGCGTCCTGCCCGGGATGCCTCTCCACCGGGACCTCATCAACTCTTGGAGTGGAAGTCTCGAGCAGGACTGCGTGCTCGTACCGATCCGCATCGGCAAGCGAATGGTCACGGCTCTTTATGCAGACAAAGGTGAAGAGGAACTCACCGACTCGGACCTCGACCTCTTGCGACGGGCGGGACGCCTCCTGGAAGAGTCGATGTCCAGCCTCATTCTGCGCCAGAAGTCCCTGTCCGGAGATCACGGGGATTCCAAGGCGCAAGCCTGACTCCCCATCGACTCAGAAATCCAGCGAGTGCAGGCGTCGATAGACGTCCTGAGAGAGTTTCCGTTCCTCCTCCACCGGCATCGAAAGGGAAGCCGCGAAGAGAGCGAACGAAGTCAGTTCGTAGAGAGTGTCGCGAATCGTCGTCACCAGTTGCTGATCGCTGCCCACCTGGCTCATGAGGTCTCGCGGCTCCAGAGTAATGGAGCCGTCCTCGTTGATGCCGTATGGCAGCAGATCGAATCTGCCACTGCGCTCCAGCCAGCGGTTGATCTCCTCGCGAGTCTGGACCACGCTGCCGTGCTGCTCCACGACGCTGAAGATGTAGCGCAGGAGCTCATCGAAGGTGCCAACCAGTCGTCTAGCCTCTTCCTGAATCGAGGGAGTCCTCGGCTTGAGACGCACATGGCCCTTCCGCACCAGCTCCTTGGTGATCTTCATGGTCTCGAACTTGCCCAACCAGGTCTCGCTGGCGATCTCGCGTAGGGATCGCTGCCCATTGCTCAGCGCCAGGACCAGACGAGTCTTCGGGTCGAGTTGCGTGACTTCCACGCCTGCCTGCAGCTCGGGACAGAGCTCGATGTCCGGCACCAGAGTCTCGAACTGCTTGAGGCTGTCCAGTCGCTCGGCACCCCTCAGCAGGAGCTCCTGCACGGGGATATGGGCGATGGTACTGGGCTGAATCTGACTGCCGTCACCAACCATGAAGAGATAGCTACCCTCGGTTTCCAGGATTGCGGAGAAGAAGATCTCCTCGGTCTGTTTGTTGAGCAGGTCGAAGAGCTGCTGACGACTGATGAATCCCTGCTCGACCAGCAGCGTGCCGAGACGCATGGGGGGCTCGAGGTCCCGCATCACCGATTCCACCTGTGACGCCGTGAGAATTCCCATGCGGACCAGCACTTTGTTCAGCCGGTCATCTGGATGATCGCTCGAGGCGTGCTGCAGGGCCCCCTTGTCGAACGACAGGACCCGATGGGAATCACGGCCATAGATGTGCAGATTTCCAGCCCAGCGCGAAGCCGAGACGACGTTGATGATGTCGAGGACTGTGGTGTGTCCGACGATCTCACCGGCCATCAACACGTGCCCAGGCTTGCTGCAGGCCGACTCCTCGTCGATCTGCCTTTGAAGGATGAGGAGATCGGGTGAGCTGACGACGATTCGATAGGCTCCAGCCACGGGAACGTCGCCTTCGCGCTCCCGGCTGACGACTCGAATCACCCTCCCCTGGTCGTCCTTCATCAGAAGGTCTTTGGCGTTCATGGTCGATACCTCGAGGCCTGTAGCCTCTCCATTCAACCGCGTATCCAGTGACGGGGTACCTGGATACGAGGCCCGAATTGAACAGTATGTAGCAGGATTCGTGCCATCGGCAACGGTCCCTTCAAGCGGTCAACACCCTCCAAACACCTCCTTTTCCGGTCTATTGTGGCAAAAAGTGGTGCCGAAGTCGTCGGAATTTTCCACAACGCCGAAGATCCGGCGTTTTCGAGACTACGCCGTTCTTGCCGCGCCACCTGGATCAGAGGAAGGTTCTGAGGAGGCTCAAAGCCCGGTCGGCCTCGACGAAGACGAGCATGAAGCCCGCTCCACCAAGCTCGCCGTAGGCCTCGATTCGGCAAATGGTCTCCCTGTCGACACGGGCTCTCAGCGAGGTGCCTCCCGGTGCTCCCGGTGTCAGAACCCTTACTGCAACCTCCTGGTCGGCTTCCAGGGCCGCCGGGCTCTGAGCGAAGATCAACCCGTATTGAATATCCCTCCGGAAGGCCTCACGAAACCGTTCGACATCGGAGAGGTCCACCTGGAGCTCCGGCATCGATGGATCCTCAGCGACCTCCGACTCTCGAATCCTCGGCTCCTCCCTATTCTGAGGGACCTTGGCCACTTCCGCAGGCTCATCCAGGTTTAGGTAACGAACTCCCATCCCGGAAGTCCGCACTCTGGATAACAAGGGCGACACGCGGGCCGCGTGGACGACCACAGCAGGCCGCTGGCGCATCTCCTTCCCCTCCTTGATCTCGACGACGATCTCGGTACCCGGTGGCAACGGCCGATTCGTACCTATGAACAGTCCGCCTGGGGAGATGTTCTTCGTGTAGCCCACGGCGAACTCTTCGTCCCCCTTCTTGTTGAAGCGAACGTTGATTCGGTGCGGGTTTCTCTTCTGCTTCCGCTTGGGTGCCATTCAGAATTCCCTGCCGAAACCTCACCTGCTAGCCGAGAGTATCTGGCCCATTCTACTCCGCTTTCCGAGGCTTCGAACAACCGGGCACGAGCCTACAGCTCGTGGAGCTCAGCCCCCTGCCTTACGCAGCAGGCACGAAGTAGACATCCGTGGGCTTGAACTTGCTGTTGCGGAGGAAACGCGCCTTGATCGGCATTCCGATCCACTCGAGGGAGGCCGCATGGGGGTCCACTCCCAGGAGCCTCGAGAGGAAGAGCGTATCGGTGCCCTCGAACTCCACGAGCACCAGCGCGAAGGGCGTCTGAGGAAGAAACTCCTCCGATCCGAAATGACAGACGGTGAAGGCGTGGATTCGCCCCTCTTCGGGCAGCTGAACCCAATCGGTTGGCTCGCCGGTATACATGTCGTGCGCACGCGGGTTGGCGTAGGTGTACCCGGTATCGGGAACTCTACATCCAAGAAGCACTCGACTCGCCAGGCCTGCGAAGAACGGAGAGTCCTGACCGTAGGAGTGGATGTAGTCGATGGAATAGGGTTGCTTGATGATGATCGGGCGCAGCCCTTTCAGCCCTTGCAGCGCCTCTTCGTTCAGCTCCACTGGGAATGGCACACTGAACAGGATCTGTCCTTCGTCGCTCTCTTCGATCTTGTCTGGAAGTTTCTTGGAATCGGTCATGGTCTAGTCCTCGGCCTCCAAAATGCTCACGGTGACGTAGGTTCCAGTCCCAGCGTGGCTGTGGATGGCCCCTCGCCGGGCTCCTTCCAACTGCAGAGTGGAGTCTCCGAAGTGCTCTTCGATCCTGCCCTGGAGTTGCCACATGGCAAACACGGCCTGCATCAGCCCTGTCGCTCCTACCGGGTGCCCACAGGCGATGAGCCCACCTGATGGATTGACCGGACAGACCGGCGTGTCGACAAGGTCCAGTCCGTAGTCGATCCCGGGCACGAAAGTCGTACCAGCGGTGGCGAACGGACCACCCTCTCCGTAGCGGCAGAGCCCCATGTCTTCGTAGGTCTGGATCTCCGACGAGGTATAGGCGTCGTGGAGCTCGATGAAATCGATCTCGGCGCCCGGATCGACGACACCGGCCTGCTCGTAGGCCATCTTCGAAGCCATGCGACCGGCACGAAAGGAATGGAGGCCGGGATAGCGAAAGCCCCTCTTCCAGAGGTCCGCGTAATAGCTTCGCGTCTCTTCGTTGTCGATCTCATGCGGCAGAGCGTTGTGCTCGAGGAACTCCTCGAGCGTCTGATGGGGTCGATCGGCCATCCGCATTGCGTCGGTGCCTCTGCCGACACCCGTGACTTTGACTCGGGGGATTCGCCGGCCACTCGCTGCTTCGAGCTTGGTGAGCCCCTCTTCGGAACAGAGGATCACCGCGGCGGCACCATCGCTCATGACACAGATGTCGAGACGGGTCAGCGGCCACGCCACCATCGGGGCCTGGCGCACGTCTTCGATGGTGTAGCGGTTGCGCTTCTGCGCGTACGGGTTGTGGTAGGCGTTGATGTGGTTCTTCACGGAGACGGTGGCCAGCTGCTCCACCGTGGTGCCGAACTCCTTCATGTGCCGAGTCACCATCATGGCGTAGTAGCCTGAGTAGAAGCCGCCCACCGGATAGTCCAGGCTGACATCCGACGCCAGGGCGATGAACTCGTTACCCTTCCAGGTGTTGACATGACTCATGGTCTCGAAGCCGTACGTCACGCAGACGTCCATCAGCCCACTGGCGATGTTCTTCCAGCCCTCCTGAAAGCAGATACCGCCGGTCGCACCTCCTCCCTCGACCCGATGGCCCGGCTTGGGGCACAGGCCGAGATAGTCCTGAGCCATGATTCCTGCCATCAGCTGTCGGGCGAAGTGATCCGAGAAGTAGCTGGCGACCGAGCCATCGACCAACTCGGTGAACTGGCGGAACTCCAGTCCCAGATCCTCGATCGCGTAGTCGTAGGCTTCCTTGACGACAGCCTGGAAAGTCTTGTCCGGGCGGGCCTTGGCGAACTTGCTCAACCCTCCGGAAACAGCGTATACGGGCCGCATGGCTGCCCTCCGCTCTCTTGTGGATCGATCGAATTCAATGGGACCGGGCGGCTGGCTTCAACGTCAGGACCGAGGCTGCCCAATCGACCGTCTTCACCTGACCCGAGGTTATCACGAGGCCGGCTAACTGCGGACGCCTACCGACACCTCCCCCAGCCCGTCCGCGGCAGGTTAGAATACCCGTCGAATTCGATCGAACGGGGAGAGCTATGACCCATACATATGAAGAACTACATTCGATGACGGTGGCTGAACTACGCGACGTTGCCAAGGAGACGGAGGATGAAGCCATCCGCGGCTATTCCTCCATGCACAAAGAGGATCTACTGAAGGTCCTCTGCGAGACCCTGGGAATCGAGGCTCACGTGCACCATGAAGTCGTGGGGCTCGACAAGGCAAAGGTCAAGGCCGAGATTCGAGAGCTCAAGCAACAGCGCCAAGCCGCCCTGGACGCCGGAGACCACCAGGAGCTGAAGAAGGTTCGCCGCCAGATTCACCGATTGAAACGCAAGCTTCGGAAGGCAACGGTCTAGAAGTCCCGCACGATAGTGAGGCGGACTCACGATCCGCGAATCGACGACTGGACAGATTGGATGTGGGAGGGTTGGAACAGAGCTTTCGAGACGCCCCTACCCCTGCGCGACCATAAGGCTGGGGGTGTTGATCTCGCGATCCAGCCACTCCTCGACCGCTTCTCGAACCAGTT
>JAUVRX010000139.1 GCA_030597375.1 Acidobacteriota bacterium | reverse complement strand
TGGTGGTCGGCAGAGTGCAATGCGTCACAGTTCTGTTACCCAGTCCACTGCCCGGAGGTCGGCACGCGGCTACATTGGTCGTGGTTCAGCATCCTCCGTTCTTCCCCCAGAACGGCGAAGGATCTACCCTCCTTGATCCTTCGCCACCTTTTTATCTGGGCTATCGTGTCCCCGAAGGGAACCTTCGACCACGAACGTCGTAGACTTGGGGAGGGAAGTTTCAACGACAGCGCAAGAGAAAGAGGGAGGAAGCCGTGCCAGATCCCAAGAATCCCCTTCGCAGATCTAGAGATCACCGCATGATCGCGGGTGTTTGCGGAGGCTTCGCCGAGTGGCTCGGCTGGGACGTGACCCTCGTGCGAGCTCTCTATGTCGTGGTGTCGATTCTGTCAGCGGCTTTTCCCGGTCTACTGGCCTACATCATTTTCTGGATCGTGATGCCCAACGCCGAGCCGTTGGCCACCGCGCAGTAGGGAATCCAGGATCATCGCAGTCAGCGAGGCAGGAGATCTGTCACGCAAGTGGGAGTGCCACCGTAAATGTTCGGAAAGCGTATCGAGCTGTTCAGGCTATTCGGAATCCCGCTTCGAATCGACCTGAGCTGGTTTATCGTCGCCATTCTCGTCACCTGGTCACTGGCTGAGAACTACTTCCCCTCCGTGGCCGTAGGACTTTCATCAACGGCCCACTGGGTCATGGGGGCATTTGGCGCCGTCGGGCTGTTCGCCTCCGTGGTCCTTCACGAGTTGGCACACGCGCTGGTGGCTCGGACCTTCGGCCTGTCGATCAGCGGCATCACTCTCTTCATCTTCGGCGGCGTCGCCGAGATGGAGTCCGAGCCACCCAGTGCCAAGGCAGAGTTCATGGTCGCCATCGCTGGGCCCATTGCGAGCCTGCTCATAGCTTCGGGCTGCTTCTTTCTGATCGGCATCCCCTGGAGCTTTCCGGGCGCCGCAGTCATGGTGGGTATCTTGACCTATCTCGCCTTCATCAACCGGATGCTAGCCATCTTCAACATGGTCCCGGCTTTTCCCCTCGATGGCGGCCGGGTCCTGCGATCGGCGCTCTGGCAGTGGAAGAAGAGCCTGCCGTGGGCCACCTCGGTGACGTCCAGGATCGGCAGCGGCTTCGGAGTCGCCCTCGTCATTCTCGGAGGCCTCGAAATCGTGCTGCGCCAGAATCTCGTCGGCGGCATGTGGTTCATCCTGATCGGCATGTTTCTGCGCAATGCCGCTCGAATGTCCTACAGACACCTCCTGGTTCGCAACTCGCTGGAAGGAGAGCCAGTCCGCCGATTCATGCGGACCGATCCAATGACCGTACCGCGCTCCATGTCGGTGGCCGAGCTGGTGGATCGGTACTTCAACCGCTACCGGCTACAGTTCCTGCCGGTCGTCGATGGGCCGCATCTGATGGGCTGCGTGTCGGCCAGCCAGATTCAGGAGCTGTCCCCTGAAGAATGGGAGCTGCATACGGTCGGCGCCATCGCGGTCCCATGCTCGCCGCAGAGCACCATTGCCCCCGACAGCGATGCAATGGGGGCGATGGCGCGCATGAGCCGGGCCGAGAGCTCTCACCTCATGGTGGTCGAAGAAGGCCGTCTGGTGGGAGTCATCGCGCTGCAGGACCTGCTCGAATTCCTCGCTTCGAAGGACAAATTCCGCACCGCTTCGGCTGCTTGACACCTCGGTAGTCCCGGGATAGCCTGCCGGCCAGCCAAGCAAGTGAAGCTCCACCTCAGCGGTTTGATCAGGGAGGCCAGAGAGTGAGTGTAGAGGGACACGCCCGAGAACAATGGGGCACACGAATCGGCCTGGTCCTGGCCATGGCTGGCAACGCCGTGGGGTTGGGCAACTTCCTACGCTTCCCGGTGCAGGCAGCCCAGAATGGGGGCGGGACCTTCATGATCCCCTACTTCATCTCCTTCCTGCTACTGGGCATCCCCATGATGTGGATCGAATGGGGAATCGGCCGCTACGGCGGAGCCCACGGTCATGGAACGGTGCCCGGCATGTTCGACGTGCTGACCGATCGCAAGATGAAGTGGGCCAAGTATCTGGGCATCCTGGGCGTGGTCATGCCCCTGGTTGTCTTCATCTACTACACCTATGTGGCGTCATGGATGTTGGGCTTCAGCTTCTTCAGCCTCACCGGCGACTTCTTCGGCCTCGATGGCGTCGACGAGATGAGGAGCTACCTGTACTCCTATCAGAACATCTTCGAGTCCTCCTCGCATGGAGGCTGGATCGCACTGCTCTTCTTCATCATCACCATCGGCTTTCTGGCCTGGGTCCTGTCGCGAGGTATCAGCGCCGGGATCGAGAAGCTGGCGCTCGTCGGCATGCCCATCCTCTTTCTTTTTGCGTTCCTGCTGGTGGTACGAGTTCTGACCCTACCCGCGGTGGAGGCAGCTCCAGCCGAAGGGCTGAACTTCATCTGGAACCCCGATTGGAGAAGCCTCGGCAACGCCAAAGTGTGGCTTGCGGCCGCAGGCCAGATGTTCTTCACGCTGTCGATTGGCATGGGGTGCATCCAGACGTACGCCTCCTACCTTCGCAAGAGGGACGACATCACCCTGACCGGGCTCTCCACGGCCGCTACCAACGAGTTCGCCGAGGTCGTTCTGGGCGGCACCATCGCCATTCCGGCGGCGGTCGTGTTCTTCGGCGTAGCTGGCGCCACCGCGATCGCCAATCGGGGCTCCTACGACCTTGGAATCGTCGCCATGGGGGTTGTTTTCCAGGGTCTACCGGGCCCTCAGATACTGGGCCAGTTGGCGGCTTTCCTGTGGTTCTTCCTCCTTTTCATCGCCGGCGTTACTTCCTGCGTGGCGTTGGCAAGCCCGACGCTGGCGTTCCTGCAAGAGGAGATGGGAATGACGCGGCGCAACGCAGCCAGAGTCGTGGCTGGTCTCGGGTTGGTCCTCGGCATGTTTCATGTCGTCTTCTATCAGAAGGGCGTCCTGGGCGAGTGGGACTACTGGGCCGGCACCTTCGGGCTGGTGCTCTTCGCCACCATCGAGATCATCCTGTTCTCCTTCGTCTTCGGTATCGACCGCGGTTGGGAGGAGCTGCACAAGGGGGCCGACATCCGCATCCCGCGCATCTACAAGCCGATCATGAAGTGGGTGACACCTCTGTTCCTCATTACCCTCCTGAGCTGGTGGAGTGTGACCGAGGCCTTTCCGAAGGTGCTGATGAGGGGCGTCGACAGTGGCGACGTGCCCTATCTCTGGCTCGCCAGACTCCTCATGTTGGCTCTGCTAGCCATCGGGCTCGTGCTGCTCAAGCGGGCCTGGGCAAGAAAGACCAGCGACACGTAACTGTCCAGGGCGAGAACCGACTTTCGGGAGCACTCCATGACACCATTCGCTCTTCTCTTCATGTTCACCAGCATGGCCTGCGTGACCGCACTGGCCGGGTGGTGCCTCTACCGAATTCTCACCGCTCCCCCACCCTCCGAAGAGGGCGATTGACCCGTCGACCCTGAAAACCAGGGGTCTCGACCATGAGTAGATCCGTAGCTGGAGCCACATGCCTGCTTCTTGCCGCAGCCTTTGTCGGTGGTTGTGGCGGAGCGCAAGACAGGAAGGTCACTGTCCCGCCCAGGTCCTATGAGATGCGAGGAATGGTCCGCCAGATTTCCCCGCCCGAGGCGGAAGAACGACAGATCTGGATCCACCATGAGGCCATCGCCGATTTCGTCGACATCCGTGGGAACACTGTTCCCATGGACGCCATGACCATGCCCTTCCACATCGCCGAATCCGTGGATCTGACGCAGGTCGAGCCGGGTGACAAAGTGAGCTTTCGTCTCGACATGGATTGGAGCGCCAGCGTGCCGGCCCGCATAGGTTTCCTGGAAGTCCTGCCCGGCGAGACCCGACTCGGCTTTGAAGAGAATGGCACCCCAGTGTCAGCCGAGCACGGCGACGCCCACTGACTAGCCCGACTCAGCCAGGCCGGCGAGAAAGTCCTGGCAACGTAGCCTGAACTCCTCGGTCCACTCGTGGCCGCCTGAGAATCGAACCACCTCGACATCACAACCGAGAGTGGTCAGGAGGCGCTGGTCCACCTCGAGCTTGTCCTCGCCATACCACTCATCGGACAGGCCCCGCCCGATCATCACTCGCCGACAGGGCGCCAGGCCCCGCTCGGCCAGCTCGGGTGGCACATCGCCACCCAACGCCAGGATTCCCTGGCACGGATGTCCGGCACCTGCCGCGGCTCGATAGGCCATGGCGGTTCCCTGCGAGAAGCCGAGGTAGACCAGGGGTCCTGCCACCTGGCTGCAGGCGAGCACTCGGCCGACGACTTCGCCCACGAAACCGATGTTGTCGGCGATGGCAAGCTCTCGGTCCTGCCGGGTCATCCAGCTGGCCACGACCTCTCGAGATCTGGAGTCGTAGAACCGGTGGAGGCCTTGGACCGACACGACCGTCCAGGCGTCCATGCCCGGGATGGCCTCGACCTCGTCCAACATGTCGGAAGCGTTCATGCCGTAGCCGTGAAACACCACCAACAGACCGCGCGCATCCCCGTCTGCATGGCGCACCAGATACCGGCCGTGAACGCGAGCCGGCAGGACTTCAACGATCGGTTCATCGGGCATGCAGGACCTCTCAGCGGCGCCGGGACCTGAGCAGAGGCGCAGCCAACCGTTCGACTTCGGCAGCGAGTAGCTCCGGGAGGTCGCTCCTGCCGCGGTTCTCCTCGACCACACGAACCAGGGCGCTGCCGACGACCACCCCGTCGGCGACCTTGCCGACTGCAGCCACCTGCTCTGGTGAAGAGATCCCGAAGCCGACTGCCAACGGCAGATCGATTCGCCGTCGGATCTTCTTGACCTCGCGCTGGAGCTCGCGGGAGAGGTCCTTCTGGACGCCTGTAACGCCCGTCCGCGAGACGTAGTAGACGAAGCCGGACGAGGCTGCCGCCACGAGCTTGACCCGCTCGGGTGTGCTCGTGGGCGCCAGCAGATAGATCGAGTCGACACCCGCCGAGCGGCAGAAATCCCGAAACCCTCCGTCATCCTCGTCGGGAGGCAGATCGACACACAGAATGCCGTCGACACCGGAGATCGCGGCCTGTTCGGCTACGGTCTGCAGGCCATGTGCCAACAGCGGATTGAAGTACGAGAACAGCACCATCGGGGTGTCCACTCGAGCTCGGATCCGGGCGATCATCTCCAGGATACCGGGCAACGTCGCCCCCGCTTCCAGGGCCCGCACAGCGGCCCGCTGATTGATCGGGCCATCGGCGATGGGATCACTGAACGGTACCCCCACCTCGATGATGTCGGCACCACCTGCCGCCAGGGCCTCGAGGAGCTCCGCCGAGGTCTCCAGGTCGGGGTCCCCACCGGTGAGATAGGGAATGAACGCGGCCCGCTTGGCTTCACGACAGTGAGAAAAAACGGCTCCTATGGCGCTCATCGATCGCCTCCCCAGACGACGTTCTTCCAGGTCTCAGCTGGGTGCCGGCTCGCTTTGGCCTCGTCTCGCTTCGATCCGCTCTTGTTGGCGTCGTACTCGAGCACCGACTCGACATCCTTGTCGCCCCGCCCCGAAAGATTGATCACGACCACCTTCTTGGAGGAGAGGTGACAGGCGTGCTTGACCGCTTCGGCGATCGCATGCGCCGACTCCAGGGCCGGCAGGATGCCTTCGGTAGCTGCCAGTAGATGAAAGGCCTCGACAGCTTCGGCGTCGGTAACGGCGGTGTACTCCACCCTACCCTGCTCGTGAAGGAGGGCGTGCTCGGGCCCGATGGCAGGGTAGTCGAGACCAGCGGAGACCGAGTGCGTGGTAGCGATCTGACCATGCCGATCTTGCAGGACCATCGTTCTCGTGCCGTGCAGCACACCTGTACGACCCCCTCGAAAGCGGGCGGCGTGCTCTCCCAACTCCTCACCGATGCCTCCGGCTTCGACCCCGATCAGGCGTGTTCTGGGCTCCTCCAGAAAAGCGCTGAACAGACCGATGGAGTTGCTGCCACCGCCGACACAGGCCACCGCCAGGTGGGGCCAATCCTGACCCGTCTGCTTGCGCAGCTGCCGCCGCGTCTCCTGGCCGATGACCCGCTGAAAGTCCCTGACCATCCGCGGATAGGGATCGGGACCCAGAACCGAGCCGAGAACGTAATGGGTCGTGCGCACGTTCGTGACCCAGTCGCGCAGTGCTTCGTTGATGGCATCCTTCAGGGTCCGACTGCCGGCGTCCACCTGTACGACCTCGGCACCCAGCAGCCGCATCCGGTCCACATTCAGGCGCTGACGCCGCATGTCCTCTTCGCCCATGTAGACGGTACAGGACTGACCGAGAAGAGCTGCCGCCGTAGCCGTGGCCACGCCGTGCTGGCCGGCTCCCGTTTCGGCGATGATGCGACCCTTGCCCATGTGCTCGGCCAGCAGCGCTTGACCGATGGCGTTGTTGATCTTGTGGGCACCGGTGTGAAGCAGGTCCTCCCGCTTGAGGAAGATCCGCACCCCACCCAGGGTGCTGCTCAGTCTGTCGGCAAAATACAGGGGTGTTGGTCGGCCCGCATAGTCCCTCAGCAGGTCCTTCAGTCGGCGCTGGAACTTGCGCTGCCTGCTCACTTGATCGTAGGTACGCGCCAGCTCGCCCAGCGGCGCCATGAGCGTCTCCGGAACGAATCGCCCACCGTAGGGCCCAAAGTAGCCTGCTCGTTGATCACTCTTCTTCCGCATGGTGTACCTCGCGAATGAACCGCTTCATGAGCTCCGGATCCTTGATGCCGGGCTGCGATTCTATTCCTGAACAGACATCGACGATATCAGCGCCGCTTCTGGTGGCGGCCTGGAGGACATTGGATGGCCGTAGTCCACCGGCGACGATCACGGGCTTGTCGTCACCCAGGCCCGCCACTCTTTCGTAGGGCCAGGAGACTCCGGTACCACCAGGAAGGGTCGGATGATCGCAGTCGAAGAGGTAGCCCCAGACCTCGGGAAAATCATGGATGACACTGGGATCGAAGTCCACACCAACCCGAAATGCCCTGATGGCTCTGTCTCCGAAGGCGCCAACATGATCCGGGGTCTCGTCGCCGTGAAACTGAACGAGGTCGAGTCCAACCTGCCTGGAGATCTCCCGCACCTCACCGCCTGACTGATTGACGAAGACGCCCACCAACTGCACCTGCCCCCGCACCCGTGCCGCGATTCGGCTCGCCAGCGCCACCTCCAGACACCGCCTGCTTCCGGGCCAGAAGTTGAGACCCACGAAGTCGGCGCCCAGCTCGGCAGCTCTTGCCGCATCCTGTTCACGGGTCACGCCGCAGATCTTGATTCGAGTCCTACCCATACTGCTACCACGGGCTCCTGGCCGTCAATTCTCGCAGCTTTGCACCCGGATCGTCTGCTAGCAGAAGCGACTCACCGACGAGGAAGGCG
>JAUVRX010000180.1 GCA_030597375.1 Acidobacteriota bacterium | reverse complement strand
GAGCTCGACAAGCTGGCGGCGCAGGGCGTCACATTCACCAGTGCGATCGCTCAGTGGCCCAAGACCGGACCCTCTCTGGCCTCTATCTTCACCGGTCGTTATCCCAAGACCACGGGGCTGACCCACAAGGCCGCTCAGCAGATCCCCGACGAGTATCTGACTCTGCCCGAGCTCTTTCAGTCCGCCGGCTACAGCACGCTCGGCGTGGTCTCCAATGCCGTCCTGTCTGCGGAGTTGGGCTGGAACCGGGGCTTCGACGAATTCCTGGAAACCTGGAAGCTGGGGGGTCCTGTCAGGGACGACCCGGTGGAACATCGCAAGTGGGTCGCCGCCGCCCTGGTCAATCAGTTGGCCATCCCTGCTCTCGAGCGTCGAGCCGACTCCGAAAGGCTCTTCGTCTGGCTGCACTATTCCGATCCGCACGCACCCTATCTGCTGCCCGAAGGCTCCATCGATCCTTTTCTCGGCGACGCCTTCGATACTCAGGACGAGCTGATCGAGCATGGGCTGCCTCCTGCGAGAGCCATCGGCGAGGAGCGCCGGGTGGGTTCCTACGTCGCCAGCTACGACGCCAACATCCTCGTCGCCGATTCCCATAGCGGTGCGACTCTCGACCAGCTCGAGAACCTCGGGCTCCTGGAAGATGCCCTGGTGATCTTCACCTCCGATCATGGTGAAGGCCTCGGCGAGCACGACGAGCTCTTCGAGCATGGGCGGGAACCGTACAACACCACGGCCCATGTGCCTCTCTTCATCGCCTACACCGGGGTCGCGCGAGCCGGCCGTGACGTCGAGCATCCGGTCGAATTACTGGACCTCTACCCAACGCTTCGCGATCTGTTGCAGATCGGGGAAGGGCCTGAGGGCCTGGAGGGATCCAGTCTGCTGCCGTTCCTCGGCCAGGAAGGGGCTGTCGACACACAAGATCTGGAGCCATTCCGCTACGCCTTTTCCGAGGCCGGCGGTGGGCAGATGCTCTGGCGTCACTACAAGTCCGTACAGGACGGGCGCTGGAAGCTCGTCTTCCACCCGGCCGTTGACAGGAACGACCGGAAGCTGCCCGCCACTCTCGAGCTCTTCGATCTGGAGTCCGATCCACTGGAAGTCGAGAATCTCGTCGGCCACCATGAAGAGGAGCTCGACCGACTGTGGAAGGCGCTCTCGGCATGGATGGAGAGCACGCCCGAGTCAGGCCAGATCGAGCCCGATTCCGAGGCCTTCTCCGAAGAGACCCTCAACGCACTGCGGGCCCTCGGGTATCTGAACTGAGAGTCTCATGCGGCCCGGAGCCGGGCCGGGATCTACCAGATTGCAGAGAAGTCCTGGGCCGCCAGATCCCAGGTACGACCATAGACGTGGACTCTGTTGGTTGGACCGTCGGCGTCCTCAAGCGGTAGCCCGGCCAGGGTCCAGGCAAGGATGCTCCCCTCCAGATTCAGGACCTCCCATCCGGCCTTTTGGAGCTCCTGGGTGTAGAAACCGGATCGATACCCCGCCGTGCAGTACGGGACTACGATCGCTCCACGGTAGGACTCTGCCTCCCGTTCGAAGGTCTGCGCGTCGATGGCTCCAGGGATCATCGAGACTTCCATCTCCTTGGGCTCGCGCACGTCCACGACCACGACCTGCCTCGACCCTTCCTGAAGCTCCAACAGCTTCTCGACCGCGACACTCTCGATATCCGGGAAGGACTTCTGGTACTTCGAATAGAGGCTCTGGAGACGCTCTTTCTTCTGGCTGTCGGTGAGCTCCTCCCCCTGGCTGCTGGCCCGACGGGCGATGAGGATCGACGCGACCGTGCCGACGACGATCACAAGGACTGCGATGAGGATCCAGAGACGCATCGCCAGAGTATACGGCGGATGTCGAGTGGAGGTTCTGGAGCCGGCCCAGGACCCAAGCCACAGGACCCAGGACGGGGAGATCCCGGCGACTCCCACCAAGATCGCCATGGTGGACTTCAGTCAGGAGTCATGATGCTCTGTGTGAAGTACGGTTGACGAACTATTGGGTTTCTCCACCCACCAGCTTGATGACCGCCTCGATGAGAGGGTCGGAGTGGGGGTTCTTTCCTTTGCCTTGGATCAGGATGTCCGAGGGCCTGAGATCCTCCCCGTAGTAGGCCTTGTTCCAAGACTCCCGGACATCGACCACCGACCCTTCGACGGAAATGCCGCCGTAGAGCCCCTTGTTCTTGGTGAAGACGATGAGGTCGGCGGTGATGTTGCCCGGTCCGATGCCCTCACCGATCGGCCCCGCCGCCATGCTCAGATCAGCACCCAGCTTGACACCGGTGTTGAGTAGACGATTCAAGCCTCGCTCATTGGTGACAATGATGAGGGTCTGCGACGCCTGGCCTCCAACCTGCAGGCCGAAGCTCACTCCCCCGAGGGTGTAGAAGGCCGGGTTGCTCCACTCTCCGGTCTCTTCGTTGCGCGCCACCAGCAGTCCCGTACCACCGGAGCCACCGACGATGAAGCCACCCTTGACCATCTGGGGGACGATCAGGAACCCCCTGGCGGTCTTCAGGTAGCCGTCGTAGTAGTGAGTGAAATTGTAGTCGGCCTGAAAGGTCTCTACCGTGAGTCTGGACCTCTCCACTATCTGGCGGGCCTTTTGCTCCGTGCTTTGGGCTGTCGCCATCCCTACGACCCCAAGACACAGCGCAAGAAAGGTCAGCACTACGGCCATGAGTCGGTAGTGGCCCTTGCCAGTCGTAGATGGAATCCGGGTCTTTCTGTTCAATTCCGACATTCTGGATGAGCCTCCTCGTGAGTCTGCTCCGACAGAGCTTCGTGTACCTGTCCAACCTCTACTCTATCCGCTATTCGCGATCGGCCCTGAGCCGGTGAAGATCCTCGCCTCTCCAGGATACCGACCGGCTCGGATCAGGCGTTGTCCTCTGGCGACTCCTTGACTCCGCCAAAGTAGACCGCCAATCCGGCCAGCAGACGCTCGACCGGATTCAGCTCGGCGCGGTGTGCGAGCACATCTCGCGCCAGCTGCGGATCGTCCGTGATGATGCTGTCGACACCAAGATCCATCATCGCCGACATACCCAGCACGTCATTCACCGTCCAAGCGAAGACTTGCTTTCCCGCGCGATGGGAGCCCCGCACGAATCGACGTTTGACCAGCCCGGTATTGACGGCCAGAAAGTCTACATCCATCCGCGTCAGATCGCCCACCACGACGGAAGTCAGTAACCCAGTTGTCCATTCGGGCCGCAGTGCCTGCATCCTCTGCAGCCCTTCGAAGTCCAGGGACATGACCTTGATGTTCGAGGCCATCCCCGTCGTCTCGACGATCTCCGCCACCCTCTCCTCGAGACGAACCTGGTGACCGTAGTACTTGAGCTCGATGACCACCCCGGCCTTGCCCCGGCAGTGCTCCAGTACCTGCTCGAGCTTGGGAACTCTCTGGTCGCTGAACTCGGGCGAGAAGAAACTACCGACGTCGATCTGCTGCAGGTCTTCCCAGGTCGCATCCCAGATTTTCAGATCGACTCCCGCCACCTTCTTGAGATCACTGTCGTGGAGGACCACCACCTCTCCATCCGCGGTCTCCTGGACATCGATCTCCACCCAGTCGGTTCCGGCCTCGAGCGCTTTCTCGACCGCGGCGAGGGTGTTCTCAGGGGCATGCATGGCAGCTCCCCGGTGGGCTGTGACTTCGACTCGATCCTCGAAGCTCGCCTTCTCCAGGAGCAGGAAGCCGATACCGGCCGAGGCGATCAGCGCCACCAGAGCCATCGAGACCACGAAACCGCGGGAGAATCTCAAGGCCCGCATTCGAGCCCCAGCTTGGGTCTCGTCTGCCCATCTGTCGAGCAGTGATGAGCCTCCCCCCATCGTCTCGTAGAGATCGACGATCAGGATGGAAAAGACTGCTGCCGAAGCCAGAGTGGCGACGAGATTGACCAGGGCCCAGGCGATCAGAACGAGGCCGAGTGCCAACACGAAGAGCGGCAGAGCTCCAGTCAGGCGGGGAATCAGTTGACGCCCCACCAGGAGGACGGCTGACGTCAGCAGTGACGAGAGGATGAAGCTCGCCACGGCCCAGCCGATCAACCACATCGCGATCATCCGCCGCTTGCCGCTGACCATGCTCCAACTCTGCCGCAGCGCTACCAGCGGCTTGGCTCCATCGAAGATCACCAGGGGTAGAGACAGGGCCCAGCCGATCAAGCGTCGAGCGACCATGATCACGAGCCCGACGATCAGCACCGTGGCAATTCCCAGAGCCCACAAGAACTCGGGAGGCTTCTCCGCCAGGTAGAAGTTGATGTCGTGCCTGGTGAGCAGCAGCCAGTAGGTCAGGCCTGCCGCCAGCAGGAAAGGAGCCGCGATCAAGAGCACGCGTGCTACGAGCAGAGCCGTCACCTGAAGCACGGACCACGCTCTCCCAGCCACAAACACCAGGGCACGCCAGAAGTCGACCTGCAAGCCTCGCCGCTTGCCGAGGACAATCGTCATCAGAGCTGCCTGCTCGAGCCCAAGGATCGCCACGCTGATGCCACCGATCAGGATGAGACTCAGCCATCCCACCGGCCGGACGAAGAAGAAGAGAAGATCCTCATCGGCCAGCACCGTCCGACCCGACATGGACACCACCATCCGCACCAACGTCGCCGTCAGGGGCGTGAGAACCACGAAGGCGACGATCTTGTAGAGAATGTCGGTAATCGCCAGCTGTGGCCAGGTATCCTGCAGATCCCGCGAGATCCGAGACACTCTCGTTCCTTCTTGCTCCAAGATTCCACTCCTTTCGGATATGCGTCGCACCGATAGTACAGGTTCGACGTTCGGCGCCGGCGCTTCGGCCCGCAGGATCCATGCGGCTAGAATCAGATTCGGCCGATGACTCCCCTCCTCCTCCTACTCATTCCTCCCCTCGCTGCCCTGCTGATCGCGGGCTGGATCCTGTTCTGGACCGGTTTCACCCATGTTCGATGGATCCACTTCTATCGCCGGGTCGATGAAGAGCCGCCTCCACTCAGCCCAGATGGTTGGTGGCGCTTCTACTTCCGCACCGTCGGGGCCGCGTTCGTAATCATCGGGTGGGGGTTTCTCCACATGTTCCAGGACAGGCTGCGACGTCCCAGCGGCAATATCACGGGGCCGCCTGTGCTTTGCGTCCACGGATTCCATATGACGGGCAGCTGTATGTGGGGCATCCGCCGACTCCTGGAGTCTCACGGCAGACCCACTCGCTCGGTCTTCCTGGGTGCGCCCTACCAGAGCGCCGAGGTCTACGCAAAGCCTCTGGCCGACGCAATGTGGGACCTGCAACTGCAGTTCAGAGGAGAAGGCTACGATATCGTTGCCCACTCGATGGGAGGCCTGATCACCCGAAAGGTACTGGCAGACGATCCAGAGCTAGCGGCCGGGGTCCACCGCATCGTCACTCTCGGCTCTCCTCATCACGGCACCGGCCTGCTGAGCTGGCTCCGCTTCGGACCCGTCTATCAGATGATGAGCCGCGAGTCGGACTTCATCAGAGGGCTTGCCGATTTTCAGGAGTCAGCTCCCGGGGCCGAGGTCACTACCGTCGCGACCGAGCACGATCTGGTGGTCTACCCCGTGAGCACCTGTCGCCTCTCGGGCTCTCGAGAGATCAACCTGAGAGGCATCGGTCATCTAGGGCTTCTCATGGCTGCCGACGTCCTCGACGTCATCACCGAGGCTTTGCCGCCAAGTCCACGCCCCTAGCCCTCGGGACCCCAGGTCCAAGGACCCTACTCCAAGACGAAGATGTTCTTCTTCTCGCAGATGTCCTTGAGCTGCCGGG
>JAUVRX010000042.1 GCA_030597375.1 Acidobacteriota bacterium | reverse complement strand
GATCCCATGCCCGACCTGTGGAATTACCCGAACGACGCTGGCGCTGACCAACCTGGACTTCGCAGCGGCTCTGCGTGTCAATCCCCTGGTGACGGTCCTGCTGATGGCATTCGTGGCCGGTGGTTTGGTCGCGGGGCTGTTGGCGAGCGTGGGAAGACCCCTGGGGGGGCCGCGCTGGGATCTGCGCGCCGTCGAGAGGCTCGGGCGCGTAGGCGTGCTGGTGGCGAACTGGGCCTATCTCGTCTCGAGGGGTATCTGAAGCTTTCCGGCCGAGGGTTCCTTGCTTAGCTCGTCTTCGGCCAGGTCAACCGAAAACGACTTTCCGGCCGGCGCCGGAAAACGACGGACCAGGACCGTTGTCCTGATAGCCCTGCTTCTCGCTCTGGGTTGGGATCTGTCCAGGGCACCGGAGAAGCAGGGGTCCGCCTGGTTGATGCTTCAAGGGATCGGCCTCTACCAGAAGAGCGTCTCCCCAGGGCTCTCGAAGGCTGGTGTGCGATGCCGCTTCGAGCCCACGTGCAGTCGCTATGCGGTCGCCTCGATCGAGAAGTATGGCGCCTTGAAAGGCGGCTGGCGCAGCGCCCGGCGCCTGCTGCGTTGTGGCCCGTGGACTCCAGCGGGAACGATAGATCAACCGTGAGGTAGTGGGGCATGAGGGCGTAAGGGCGTAGGGGCTTGGGTATTGAGGTCGTGGGGTCCTGGGGCTTGAGTCCTGGGGAATCAGGGCGTAGAGGCTCGAGGGCCTGGGGGCGTGAGAGTGGTCTTGGGGTCTTGAAGTGGCCGGACCCGTGCCGGCCGGGGTGAGTGGGGGCGATGTCGAACCAGCCCTACCGCAGGGCAAGAGCTGGTGCTAGCATACGCCGCGCCTGTCGCGACCCGGTGCACACCGTCCCAATCCCCACCGCCATGGAAAGCGTCTATCCCACAGAGATCCGGCGACAGCCCGAGACACACACTCTGAGGATCATCTGGAGCGATGGTCACGAGGCTGATTACGAGTACGACTATCTACGGGGCTACTGTCCCTGTGCAGGTTGCCAGGGCCACGGAGCTCACAAGGTCGAGTTCCAGGCCCCCGAGAGCCCGGTAGAACCACTGACGATCCGCCCGGTCGGCAACTACGCGATCTCGTTTCACTGGACGGACGGCCACGCCACCGGCATCTACCGATTCTCGCTCCTGCGCAGCATCTGTCCCTGCGACAGTTGTCGATCCGAGCGCGGCGAGGGGATCTGACGAGCCAATAGAAACCAACCGAAAGGAGCAGGAATGCGAGCCATGATGTTCTGTTTGTTGGGTGTTGTCGGTCTGACCCAGATCGCCCGCGGCCAGAGCGCCGGAGAGGCGCCCCGCGTGGTGCTGGAGACGAATCACGGCAACATCACCCTGGAGCTCTACCCCGACAAAGCGCCACAGTCGGTGGAGAACTTTCTCGCCTATGTGGATGAGGGTTACTACAGCGGCACCGTATTCCATCGCGTCATCGACGGCTTCATGATCCAGGGTGGCGGATTCACGGCTGACATGACGAAGAAGCCCACGAAGAACGGCGTTCCCAACGAAGCGGACAACGGGCTCGAGAACTCGCGTGGCACGATTGCGATGGCTCGCACGACGGACCCCCACAGCGCCACCTCGCAGTTCTTCATCAACACGGCGGACAATGCCGCTCTCGACCATACCGAGAAGACGCCCCGGGGATGGGGCTACACGGTTTTCGGCAAGGTGATCGATGGCATGGACGTGGTCGACGTCATCACCAAGGTTCCTACCGGCTCGAAAGGACCCTTTCGCGATGTCCCAGACGAGACCGTGATCATCCTCTCGGCGCAGCGGTCGGAGCCGGAATAGTCCTGGCCCACCTACTTCCTGGTCTTCTGGCGGATCAGGTCCAGGCAGGCCCAGAGAGTCTCCAACTGGTCCTTGCCGTGGGGTAGGGTGAGGTTTCTCCAGACATCGCGGGTCGCGGACAGCAGATCGGTGTAGTCCACCGGTAGGCCGCGTTCGATGATGCGGCGCAGGGCGACAAACAGATCGCTGGTCGTCCACAGGGCCGGCTGCTTGCCTGCCAGCTCCTGCCAACCGATACGCAGCGCCTCCATTTGTCCGCGAGCCGTCTCAGAGTGGGCAGAAGCAGCCCGCAACCGAGCGATTGCCGGGTAGGACTCGAAGACCGCGGGGTCCGGCAATGTACGGTCGCCGATGACCTGCCAGTGCTGAGGCAGGAGCTCTTCCTTGCGGATCTGCATCATCAGCGCGTCGAAGCGCGCCACCGGAAGCTCGGAGAAAAGAGCGCCGAGAGTGGGTAGGTCTTCGCCCTTGACCCACAGGGCGATCTCCTCCTGGGAGGGAAGTGGCCGAGTCTCCTCGGCGGGCGAATCTACGGGTGACGGGTTCGCGCCGCTAGTCTTGCTGTCGGTCATAGAGGAAGGGATGGTGCCGAAGGCCGGACTCGAACCGGCACGGGTTGCCCCACACGCCCCTCAAGCGTGCGCGTCTACCAATTCCGCCACTTCGGCGCAGTCAGGGATTCTAGCAAGGTCTGAGACCACCACAGGGTTCTCTCGCAAAGCGGCACAGCGCGGCCGTGCTACTCCTCATCGGGTGGTGGCGGGGATTCCTGCGGAGCGGCCTCTTCTTCCGCGATAGCGGTCGCGAGCTCTTCGATGGCGAGTTCCGAAGCTGCCGGGTCGACCGCTTCCTCGATGTCTACATCGCTATCCGTCACCGGTGCAGAAACGGGTTCCGTGACCTCTTCCTCCACCACGCTCATGACGGAGTCCTGGCTTCCGCTGGTCTGCATGAAGCCGATGGTTATGGTGGTGAGAATGAAGCCGACGAAGCCCGCCACGGTCATCTTGTGCAGGATGGTGGCGGCGCCCCGTGCCCCGAAAGCGGCCTGCGTGCTGCCGCCTCCGAACACCGAAAGGTCCGCTCCCTTTCCCTGTTGCAGAAGGACGACCAGAATCAGGAACAGACAGATAACAACGTGAATCCCATAGACAATATAGATCACTACAGTTTCCTCCCGGGCTCAAGTATCCGAGCCGCAGCTGCGAATGATAGCGAGGAATTTCTCCGGGTCAAGGCTGGCGCCTCCCACGAGGAAGCCATCCAGGTCCGGTTTCGAGATGAGCTCGGCGGCATTTTGCGGGTTTACCGAACCGCCGTAGAGGATCCGTTTGGCTTCAGCAGCGGTTTCACCCAACATGTCGCCGAGCTGGCCGCGCAGAAATGCGTGGGCGTCCTGGGCGATCTCCGGAGTTGCGGTCTCGCCGGTGCCGATAGCCCAGACCGGCTCATAGGCCAGCGTGAAGGTCGCGGGTCCGTCCGTCAGTGCGGCGCGCAGTTGGCGCTCCAGGACCTCGAAGGTGCGGCCGGCCTGTCGCTCGGCCTGGGTCTCGCCGACGCAGATCAGGGGCGTCAGTCCATATCGGAGGGCGGTGACAGCCTTCTGGCGCACCAGGTCGTCGGCCTCGCCATGATCGTGGCGCCGCTCGCTGTGACCGCAGAGAACCCAACTGCAGCCCGCGTCCACCAACTGGGCCCCCGAGACATCTCCGGTATGGGCGCCCTTGTCTGCCGGGTGGATATCCTGGCCACCACAGCCCACCTCGCTGCCCGTCAGGGCCTCGGCGACACTGTGGAGCAGCGGAAAGGAGGGAAAGAGAACGACGTCGGCTGGCAGCGCACCGCCAGCGAGCAAGGCGTCACAAAAGCGCGTCGCATCGTCACGAAGAAAGTGCATCTTCCAGTTGCCGCCCACCAGGGGCCGGCGTCGGTTTGGGCTCATGGTTTCTTCTCCAGGGCTACGAGGCCGGGTAGCGGCTTGCCAGCCAGGAATTCGAGAGAGGCTCCTCCACCCGTGGAGATGTGGCTGATCTCATCGGTGACGCCGGCCCGCCGAACCGCCGCCACCGTTTCGCCGCCTCCGACAACGGTGAAGCCGTCGCATCCTGCGACAGCGTTGGCGACGGCAACGGTTCCGCCGTCGAAGGGGGGCTTTTCGAAGACACCCATCGGGCCGTTCCAGAGCACGGTCCTGGAGGCCTCGAGTGCTTCGGCAAAGGCCTGTCGTGATATCTCACCGATGTCCACAGCTTTGTGGCCTCGAGGAACCTCACCGGCAGCCACGGTCTCGATCGTTTGCGGGTTGTCCAGGTCGTCTGTCACCACCAGGTCCATGGGCAGGAGAACGCGGATGTCGGCCGCCTGGGCGCGATGCAGGATGTCCCTGGCGACGTCCAACTTCTCCGTTTCGACCAGGGAGTCCGCCAGGTGGTAGCCGAGGGAGGCGAGAAAAGTATTGGCCATGCCGCCGCCGAGGATGAGCATGTCGAGACGGTCCAGCAGGTTGCTGACCGTGGCTATCTTGTCGCCGATCTTGGCACCACCGATGACGACGGCGAAGGGTCGCTCCGGCTCGCCAAGCAGACTACCGAGTGCCTCGACCTCGTTGATCATGAGACGGCCGGCCGCTTTGCGCTCGAGGCGCTCGGGGACGCCGACCACCGAAGCGTGGGCACGGTGGGCGGTGCCGAAAGCGTCGTTGACGTAGGCCTCACCCAACTCGGCCAGGCGGCTCGCAAACTCGGGATCGTTCGTCGTCTCGCCCGGGTGGAAGCGTAGGTTCTCCAGCAGACAGACCCCGCCCGGTTCGAGAGCCTGCAGTTGGTCGCGTGCCAGTTGTCCGACGCAATCTTCGGCGAACGCGACCTCCTTTCCGAGCAACTCTCCCAGAGCTGCGGCCACCGGACGAAGGGAGAGTTCGGGTTTGACCTGCCCCTTGGGCCGGCCACGGTGGGACATGAGCATGAGTCGGCCACCGGCGGCTTTGAGCTCGAGGATCGTCGGTAGAGCCGCCCGGAGCCGGGTGTCGTCCATCACCCTGTCCCCGGCGAGTGGAACGTTGAAGTCCACTCGTACGAGGACCGGAACCCCTTTCAGGTTGGCGAGATCCAGGTCGTCGAGTGTCAGGATGTCCATCATCGCTTCTCCTAGCCCCTCTGTCCCAGAAACTCGAGGATGTCGGCCAGCCGGCCCGCGTGTCCAGATTCATTGTCATACCACGCCACGACTCGGGTCAGGCCGCCCTCGACGTTGGAGGTCAAGGGCAGGTCGACGATGGCCGAGTGGGGATCTCCGAGAAAATCGCTGGAGACCAACTCTTCCCCGGTGACTGCCAGGATTCCTTCGAGCCCGCCCGCTGCGGCCTGCGAGAAGGCGTGGTTGACCTCGGTCGGTTCAGGCCGCGTCTGGAGATCCGCGACCAGATCGATGAGGGAGACGTTGGGAGTCGGCACCCGAACGGCAAAACCAGCGAGCCTGCCTTCAAAGCCTGGCAGGATCCGGTGGATGGCCTGGCTGGCACTCGTCGTGGTCGGGATCATGTTGAGAGCCGCGGCTCTCGCCCGCCGGGGGTCGGGATGCGGGTAGCTCAGCAAACGCTGGTCGTTGTTGTAGCTGTGGACCGTGTTGAAGAGGCCTCGGTCGAGGCCGAAGCTGGCATCGAGAACGCTGATCATGGGAGCCAGACAATTGGTCGTACAGGAGGCGGCACTGAGTAGATGGTGCCGCTGGGGATCGTAGGCTTCCTGGTTGATCCCCATACACAGCGTCAGGTCCATGCCTTCGGCATTGGCGGAGACCACCACCCTGTTCACCGATCCACGCAGATGTGTCGACGCGGACTCTCGGTCGAGGCAGGTTCCGGTGGCATCGACGACAACATGGGGCTCGAGATCGAGCCAGGGAATCTGGGCCGGCTCGGGCTCGTTGAAGACAGGGATGCGCCGACCCTCGAGCAGGAGCGAGTCCTCTGTAGCCCCCACCTTGCCTGCAAAGGGGCCGTGGACGGTATCCCGGGCCAGGAGGTTGGCAAGCTGTGGAGCCGAAGCCAGGTCGTTGATAGCCAGCAGTTCGAGCCCTGGTCTGTCGATCAGGGTGCGTAGTAGCGCGCGGCCTATGCGACCTGCTCCGTTGAGGACAAAAGGAATGGACATGGTGTCGGGTGGGCCAGTCGGCGAGCGAGAAATTCTATCAGCTTACCCCCCCTGCTGGTGGCACTCGGAGCCACGGGTGTTAGGCTATTCTCGGTTGAGATGAGCCTCTTGAGACCCATCGCCCTGGGGATCGAAACCTCGTGCGACGACACGGCGTGTGCGGTGTTGGATGGGGACGGATGTGTCCTGTCGTCGGTGGTCTCGAGCCAACTCGAAGCGCACCGGCCCTTCGGAGGCGTAGTCCCTGAGATCGCCTCCAGAGAGCACCTTCGGAACTGGCCGGCCGTCAGCGAGACGGCGCTGGAGCAGGCAGGCCTCGAGTTGGGCGACGTAGACCTCGTCGCGGTCACCAAGGGGCCGGGTCTGATCGGCTCCCTTCTCGTGGGGCTCTCTCTGGGCAAGGCGATTGCCTATGCCCTGGGCAGTCGATTTCACGCCGTCCACCATCTGGAAGGTCACCTCTATTCCCCATTCCTGGGGTCTTCAGGCGAGAAGGCGGAGAGACCCCCCGAGGCGTTTATCGGCCTGGTGGTCTCGGGTGGTCACACCTCACTCATCCAGGTGGATGGCGGCGAAACGAAGACGCTGGCTGAAACCCGGGATGATGCCATGGGCGAGGTGTTCGACAAGGTGGGCAAGCGCCTGGGACTCCCCTACCCGCAGGGACCTCTGGTGGACGAGTTGGCAGATAGCGGCAACGGCGGGGACTTTCGCCTCTCCATCGCTCGCTGCAGTGACGGTAGCCTGGATTTCTCGTACTCAGGGCTCAAGAGCCAGACGCTGGTCGAGATCCAGAAATTGGAGTCTGCCGGTGTGAATACCCACCTGGGGGAACCCGCCGCTGCCGCCGATGTTCCGAGCCCTATCCTGGATCTACTGGCGGGATTTCGAACAGCGGCCGTTGGACAGTTGGTCGATCGCCTGGACCGACTCCGAAAGCAACGCCCGGTCCGATATCTCGCGGTTTCTGGAGGGGTGGCAGCAAACCGACTCCTGAGGCCCCGTCTCGAGACATGGGCTCGGGAGAACGAAGTCGATCTGCGCTTGGTCTCACTGCGTTACTCCGGGGACAACGCCGCCATGATCGCGCACGCGGCTCTCTTGCGCGACAGGCGCGGCCTGGTAGACGACCCGCTGGCGGCCGACGCCGCCAGTCGTATCCCATTCTGACCCCCAGAAGGAGGAGTCCCGATGCGCTCGATGGATCGCTGGATACTGGCCCTGGTGCTGGTGATGATCGATCTGGTGATCTTCGTCATCCCCCTGACAGGCCTTTTTGCCGCCTACGTCCTCCTCTTTCGCCCTCCGTGGTTTCGTGTCTGGGTGGAGGATCTGTACCGAAGTTGAATGAAATCGGTCTCTTCGAGGTGTGGTTTCGGCCTGACTTACGCTTGACTTGCGCCCCTGCGGGTGTAAGACTGTTGGAAGTTGGCGTGTATCTTGCTCTGATTTCGAGTCAGGAAAGAAATGAGGGACGGACCCTGTAACAGAACGATTTACCCGGAGACTACGTATAGATATTCAGGAGGGTGTCACGAGGAGGTGCAAGCCATCATGAGAGAGACCCAGCGGCACCGTAGGTCCAGATCCCGCAAACGAGCGGCCAGACTCGGGCGTTCGACGGCTACCGCCGTCCGACCGTGGCAGCGGCCGACCTTCGGGGAGTTCCTCGCCCAGTTGGAGCACGAATTCGGTGGCCGGCTGGATACCAGCGTTCTGCTGCTGACGGGTATGGGCCGCAATGAGCGGCTGACACCCTCGGATATCGAAGCCCTCTGCTCGCAGATGGGACTACCCGCTGAGGATTTCGGCGTCGGACCGTAGTCCGAACCCCTTACCTGCCTACTGCTATCTGAGGTACTGAGTGAAGAAGGCCAGGGTCTTGGCCCAGGCATCCTCGGCCGCCGCCTCGTTGTAGCGAGTCCCCGAAGGATTCGCGAAGGCGTGGTTTGCACCTTCGTAGACATGGATGGAGGCCTCCTTGTCGAGGGCATCGAGGCCAGCTTGAAACTCCCGTACCGTCGCCACCGGAATTCCCTCATCGAGCGCTCCGAAGATCCCCAGAATTGGGCTCGAGAGTGTCTGCAACTCCTGGGGATCGGTCGTCAGCCGGCCATAGTAGATGACTGTGGCATCGATCTCGTCGGGGAAGGCGATGGCGGTGCGCAGGGACCAGCCGCCACCGAAGCACCAACCGATGACGCCGACCCGCTCGACGCCTGCGCGCCTCAGGTGCTCGATGGCCTGACCCAGGTTGTCGAGGATCTGCTCCGTGCGTTGGCCGCTGCCGCGGGCGAGTCGACTCGCCTCCGTCCGATCTTCGGCCACCTCGCCCTCGTAGAGGTCCACGGCCAACGCCAGATAACCTGCCCCAGCCAGACGCCGGGCCATGGCCTCGACGTTGTCGTTGAGGCCCCACCATTCGTGAATGACCACGATGCCCGCCTTGGGAGTCTCGCCTTTGGGATGCGCCACGTAACCGACAAGTCTCTTGCCATCGACCTCAGCGTAGACACTTTCCTGGGCAACGACTTCGATCTCAGGGTCCACCTGTGAGGCGGGACTGGCTACCGGCTCATCGGTAGCGTGCTCCTTCTCCATCTTCGAGACGTACTCCTCGTGGGTCTGTTGTGCGGCGCAAAGAGAAGAAACGGTCGCGAACATCAACAACCAGAGAGTGATTCTGCCCATCGGAGACTCCTTGCAAGAGTGGATCGAGGGGGAGACAGTATCATCTTCGCAGTGAGGCAGTGAGGCAGTGAGGCAGTGAGGCAGTGAGGCAGTGACTGCTTTGGGTAATGTGGATTGTAGGCGAGGGCCTTGCGCCATCGCGATCGTTTTGGTGGCCACGTTGGCCTATCGAAAGGTCCTACCATGGAAACATCGCTTGAAGGAATGCGTAAACTCCGAGGGAGGCCGCAAGGCCACCATTTGGAGTCCTCGAGTTCATCCGAATCTCTCAGGAGGAAGTTCCATGCGCAGATGGGTCGTACCGACACTCGGTCTGATGTTGATCGCCACTGCTGGTTGGGCCACGGATCTAGGAGTGGCCCGCCAGGAGATCACGGATCGCATGAGCGCGATCGACAGCAATGTCGAGGGTCTCTCGGAGGCCGAAAGGCTCTCGGCCTTCATCGATCTCTATTTCGAGTACGCAATGCTGGAGTTCCCGGAGTTCGCCACCTATCTGGGTATCCCCGGCGACCACGGCCGATGGTCGGATAACTCTCTGGAAGCCATGGCCCGTCGAGACGCGGACCGGGCTCGCGGCCTGGAGATCCTGCGCGGCCTCGATCGTTCTCAACTGGAGGGCGTAGATCGCCTGAATTACGATCTGCTGCTCGAGGACGAGGAAGAGGAGGTCGCGGCGCAGCGTTTCCTGGGCGAGTACCTGCCCATCACCCAGATGAACGGCGTCCAACAGAACGTGGCCCAACTACTGAGCATGATGCCGACGCGCAACCTGCAGCAGTACGAGGACATCCTGTCGCGGTTGCGGGGCGTGCCGACGGTCGTGGACCAGACGTTGGTTCGTCTGGAAAAGGGTCTGGCCGTCGGGGTAACGCCACCCCAGGTAACCCTGCGGGACGTTCCCGAGCAGGTGAGAAATCAGATCGTGGAAGACGCCATGACGAGTCCGATGCTCAAGGCTTTCACCGAGTTTCCGGAGGCCGTCTTGCCCGCGGACCAGGAGCGCCTGAAAGACGAAGCTACCCGTGTCTACAGCGAGGAGATCGTGCCTGCATTCGAGAAGTTACACGACTACCTCGTCGAGATCTACCTGCCGGGTTGTCGGGAGGCGATCGCGATGAGCGCCCTGCCTGACGGGGAGGCCTGGTACGCCCACAACGTCAAGTCCATGACGACGACCGATCTGACCCCGCAGGAGATCCACGAGATCGGCCTCTCCGAGGTGAAGCGGATCCGTGCCGAGATGGAGAAGGTGAAAGCGGACGCCGGCTTCGACGGCACGCTGGCAGAGTTCTTCGACTTCTTGCGGACCGATCCACAGTTCTTCTACACCGAGGGTCGAGACCTGTTGATGGGCTATCGCGACATCGCCAAGCGGGTGGATGCCGAGCTGCCCAAGCTGTTCGGTTACCTGCCGCGGTTGCCGTATGGCGTCAGTCCGGTGCCGGCCTATGCCGAGAAATCGCAGACCACCGCGTACTACCAACCGGGCTCGGTTGAAGGGGGCCGCGCGGGAACCTTTTTCGCCAACACCTATGACCTTCCCAGTCGCCCGAAGTGGGAAATGGAAGCGCTGACCCTGCACGAGGCGGTGCCGGGACACCACTTCCAGATCGCCATCGCCCAGGAGTTGGACGAGCTGCCCTGGTTCCGGCGCTATGGTGGCTACACCGCCTACGTCGAGGGCTGGGGCCTCTACTCCGAGAGCCTGGGTGAGGAGATGGGCTTCTATCAGGACCCCTACTCGAAGTTCGGACAGCTCACGTACGAGATGTGGCGGGCTATCCGCCTGGTGGTGGACACCGGCATGCACTCGCTCGGCTGGTCGAGACAGCAGGCGATCGACTTCTTCATGGAGAATGCCGGCAAAGCCGAGCACGACATCGTCGTGGAGGTCGATCGTTACATCGTCTGGCCCGGCCAGGCACTGGCCTACAAGATCGGCGAGCTCAAGATCAAGGAGCTCAAAGCCATGGCCCAGACCGAGCTGGGCGCGAGCTTCGACATCCGCGCCTTCCACGACAAGCTTCTGGGTAGCGGTGCTCTGCCGCTGAACGTGCTGGAGACCCACATGAAGGAGTGGGTCGAGGAGCAGAAGGCAGCCGCTGCCGAGTAGACGGAGGCTCGAGTCCCGGGTCGACTACTCCAGAACGACGCCGACCTCTCCAATGCCGAGGTGGGCAGCGATGCGAGCCTCTCCGGCGCCCGACTCCCACAGAGCGCGGGCCCCCAGCAGCTTGCGCCGCTCGCCATCGATTCTCACACCCTCGCCCCGGACCCAGGCGTCACCGATTCTAGCGCCCAACTCCACGGACGAGACCTGTTCCTTGGGAACGTGAATGGTCAACTCACCGATGCGCATGCTGACCAGGAGATCGTTGTCTCCGGAGGCTTCGATGTCGAGATCACCGATCCCCATGCGCACCTCGAGCGAGGCCCAGCGAGGTACGACGACGCGACCTTCGATGTCCAGTTTGCGCATTTTCCGGGCCGATAGACCGGTGAGGCGAACCGAGACCTGGGCGTCTGCCGATTCCGCTACCAGCTGCAATCGCTTTCGATAGGAATCACACCGTTCGGTCGAGAGATCCTTGCACCGAACGACCAACTCGGTGCGCACCTGCGAAGTGTCGGCTGCGGCGATCTCCAGCTCTCCGATATGGAAATCGATCAGGACGGCCTGACCGAATTCGACCGGGATCAGCAAAGGTTCCTCTCCTGTAACGGTGATGGCGTCGTGGAACGTGGGCTGGGTGGAATCGCCGGCATAGACGCCAACTGGAGGCATCAGACACAGAAGTGCCGCGAGGACAAGTAGTCGCATGGGTGGTTTCCTTTCACCCATGCCTTACGAGAGCAACTCCTGATTTGTTACACCTGGCGGTACCATCGGGCCAGAATCCGAGTCGGCTAGCCTGCCCCAGGGTAGGTCTTCAGGGATCAGACTTCGACCACAGATGTACCCGTGGCTTCCCAGACCAGCATGGCCCGCTTGCGAGGCAGGCCCCAGCGGTACCCCCCGAGACCGGCGGCCGACTGGATGACGCGATGGCAGGGGATCAGGTACGAGATGGGGTTCCACCCCACTGCCTGACCGACTGCGCGAGAAGCCCCGGGCCTGCCGAGATGCTTGGCGATGGCTCCGTAGGAGGTCAGGTGGCCGGGGGGAATCTGCAGCAGGGCCTGCCAGACCTGGAGCTGGAAGTTGGTGCCCTTGATGAGCAGGGTGAAGGGGCCTCGGGGATTCGCGCCCGGCCGGGGAAAGAGCTTTTCCATATAGGGTGAGGTCTCATCCCGAGCCTTCTGGATCTCGGCCCCGGGCCAGCGTCGGGTCAGCTCTTCCTGGACCTCCTCTGACGAGCGCTCTGTCAGAAACTCGAGGGCACAGAGCCCCCGATCGGTGATTCCCAGGACACAATCGCCGAAGGGGCTCGGATGGACACCCCAACGCACGACAAGGTCCGCCCCGCCCCGTCTGAACTCGCCCGGTGTCACGGCTTCGACCGTTACCATGAGGTCGTGCAGACGACTGCCGCCGGAAAGGCCGGCATCCCAGGCCGCTTCCATGACGCTGCTCGATTCTCGGAGGCGATCCTTGGCGTATTTCACCGTCAGGAACTGGAGAAAGCGCTTTGGCGTCGTCCCGACCCAACGACTGAAGAGTCGGTGGAAATGGTAGGGGCTGAGCCCGATGGCTGCAGCGACCTCCTCGAGATCGGGCTGGAGCTGGAAGTTCTCTTCCAGATAGCGGAGGGCGAGCTCGATCCGTTCGTAGTCTCGGGAGGCGGACGAAAGGCGATGGGCTGTGTCTTGCATGACCATGAAACTAACTGGAGGACCGATGTGGGGCAATCCGAATCTTGCTCTCTCGATCGGGGTCGGCAGAGCGTACCGCTCAGGGTGACAGGATCTCCAGCGAAACCAGGGTGTCCGTGCCCAGGTAGCGATCCTCGGCGTTCGTAAACCAGGAGCGGCTCTTCGGTAGACGCAGCCCACCTGCCTCGATCTGGCCCTCGAGGGTGATGTACTCGCCGTCACCCTTGGCTTCGTCGTGAAAGAACCGATAGCCAGCCAGGGCATGGGTCTCGGTATCCAGATAGAAGTACCAGATGTCCGACCCCACGGAAAGATCATAGGTGACGCGCACTGCCTGTACGGGCCGTTTCTGGTAGGTGGTATCCAGCACATCGGTGTCGAGAACCGTTCCCTCATCGAGGAGCTTCATCGGCAGGCCCCAGAGATAGACGTAGTAGTTCCGCAGCCATTCCAGCCGCTCGCAGGTGAGGCGGTACTTTTCCTTGTCTTCGTCGCTGAATTGCGTCGAGCCGTCGAGTCGCATCTCGCAGCCGCCATCCGCGAGCACGCCGTCGATCTGAGCGCCGTCGCGCTGGGTGGCGATCTCGAAACGACCGCTGGTGTTGTCGACGAGAAGCATCGTCTTGCGCGAAGGTCCGTCGGGTCGGGTCTCCTCCAACACCAGTCGGAAGACACCCTCCTGCCAAAGACCTTGCGGGTCGTGAAAGGCAATCGTCTGTTCGATCAGAGCGGCAGAGCGCGACGAGTCGGCTGCGGCCGGCCCAGCAGAGAGGGCTAGGCCAAGGACAGCCACACACAGGGCGATCGCTAGAAAGCTGGAGGTTCGTTTCATTTCTCGTACCTCAGTTGATGGGTCCGGGTGGCAGCTCGCCTGGGGTCGGTAAACCAGCTTCTTCTTCGAGGCGCCGGTCCTGTTCTTCCCATTGCTGCACCCGAGCAGCGTCTAGAGCACGACGGCGTTTGAAGGCCACCACCGCCAGCAGACTGATCGCCACCCAGAGCACCATGGAGCTGGAGAGGATGGGCACCCAGCGATACCAGATGGAATGGTATTCCCAGAAGTAGCTCTCGGCCTGCTCCAGGCTGACGCCGATGGCTCTGTGGAAGGCCTCGGGAAAAGGAATTCCGAGGGCGATGCCCGACAGGATCGCTGCCGCCGAGTCCACACCCCGCTTGCGCATGAGGTCGTGGACGAAGGCACCGGAGATGGCGTAGGCCCGGATGGCAGAGGCCCGGTCACTGCTGAACCGATCCTCCAACTCCGCCAGCGGCATCTCCTTTTCTCGGAGCATGGCCCAGGTGAGGCGCGAGCGATCTTCCAGCTTCCAGGGGCGACCAATGAACAGGGCCAGTCCCTCGTCCAGCCAGCGGGGAACCTTGCCCCCCCCCGCCGCCCGAGCCGTGAGGATGTGGCTGACCTCGTGCAGCACCAGATCCTCGAAGTTGGAGTCGGGATAGGACGGGCTGCGTTCCGGGAAGAGGACGGCCACCCCCAGGCCTGGGTAGGCGAAGCCGGCGATCCAGCCAGGCGTGTTCTGGGCTACAGCAGAGTCCTCCCCGGCCAGGGTCAGACGAATGGGCGGGCCAGGCCGACGAAGTCCGAGCACGTGCATGGCCTGCTCGAGTCGACGTGGGTCCAGATCTCGGATGCGGGCCTCATGGGCCGGGAAATCGTGAGGGGACTCGACCACCAACTCGGGGATCGCCGTCGCCTGGGCCGCGACAACCGACAGGTTGCCCGAGATCAGCAAGAGGGCGATGGGGACCAGAAGACGGAATCGCGGCATGTCGTCACGCCATCATAGTCCGCCGCGGGGATGAGACAGGGGTCACCCATCTCCCTTCAGAGGGAGAGGGGTAACGACAGTCTCGATTTTCCGTTGCTGGAGCCGACAGATTTTCAGGCCGGTGGCTGGACCGAGTCGATCAGCGCGCGGAAGGTCTCGGCGTTCTCGTCGACCGTGGCCTCGGGCCCGGTGAACTTGAAGAACCAGTTGGAATCCGGTCCCTGCACAACCGCACCCAGGAGCTTGTAGCCCGGTAGGGTCTGGGCTGGTGCGCCGGTCATCATTCCGCCGCTGCTGTAGGTGCCAGTGACCTTGATCAACAGGGTGTCGAGCTCATGGGTGACGATCTCTTCGGTCTCCATGGCCTCGATGGAGGAGCTACCGTCGGGCTGGGTGAACTGGCCGGCCCAGCGCTCCGCATTGGCCATGGGGCCACCGCCCTGCCCGGCGCCGAAGTAATAGACCACGCACTCGCCGTCGCCGGCCGCGCCGGGAACGCGGTACTGGGACTGACGCATGGCATTGGCTGGTGGCTCGTCGAGCCAGCCTTCGGGCTCGGTCCAGGTGAGGACGTTGCCCGCGGTGACGACCGGGGTGGGCATCATGGAAGTGGGATCGGCCTGTTGGACCGATGGGTGGCCAGCCGGCAGCTCATCGGTAGTGGGTACTGCGGCGGTCTGCTGCTCGGCGGTCTGCTGCTGATTGCCACAGGCGACTCCACCCACCACGATGATGGCGGCGAGGAGCAGCGCGAATCTTTGTGAAAGTGTCATTTCGGATCTCCTTGATCGATTTCTTGGGCTCGAGCTGTGCGGCCGGCGGTCGATCCAAGCCAGTGGCATCCACCAGAGCGCGGCCGATCGGGGAAGTCTAGCCGATGAAGAGATCCGTCGTGGTTTTCTGCGCTGCGGCATCCCAATGCCGCATGTTGACGCTGCGATGGGGCTGTGGCATCGTGATTGTGGGAAACCACAATGCTGCCAGCAGATAGGAGTCTGGCGTCGACAGTAGAGAGGAAACCGTCATGCGTCACGTCGTCTTCAACAGCAAGGGGGGGGTCGGCAAGTCCTCCATCGTCTGCAACCTGGCCGCCGTCAGTGCAGCCGAGGGGAAGCGGACGCTGGTGGTGGACCTGGATCCCCAGGCCAACGCCACCCACTATCTGCTGGGACCTCGAGCCAGGGATGCCAAACCGAACCTGACCGACTTCTTCCAGGAGACCCTGGGTCTGCGACTGCTCACTTCCGAGGCCGAGACCTGGGTCCATTCGACCCCCTTCGAGAACCTGTCGATCATGGCCTCCGATCTCGGGCTGGCCGAGCTCCAACCGAAACTGGAGTCACGCTACAAGATCTACAAACTGCGGAAACTGCTGGATCGACTCGACGCTTTCGATGTCATCTTCTTGGACACGCCGCCGGCCCTCAATTTTTTCACCACCTCTGCACTCATCAGTGCCGATAGCTGCCTGATCCCGTTCGACTGTGACGAGTTCTCCCGCCGGGCTCTCATGCAACTCCTGGAGGCGGTGGAGGAGATCCGCGAGGATCACAACTCAGATCTCGAGGTGCGCGGCATCGTCGTGAATCTGTTCCAGATGCGGGCCCGCTTGCCGCAGCAAATGGTGGATGAGCTGTTTGAGGGAGACCTGCCGATCCTGGAGCCCTACATCACGGCTTCGGTGAAGATGCGGGAGTCCCACCAGGCCCATTGCCCGTTGGTCTATCGGGCCCCGGGTCACAAGCTGAGCCAGCAGTTTCGAGAGCTCTACGCGACACTTGACGGTCCCCGCTAGCGGGAACCATTAGGGTTGAGGCGGCCGG
>JAUVRX010000072.1 GCA_030597375.1 Acidobacteriota bacterium | reverse complement strand
CTGGACATGGAGGCCGATCTGGGGATCGACACGGTGAAGCAGGCGGAGATGTTCGCGGCGATCCGCGAGGAGTGGAGCATTCCGCGGGACGACACCCTGCAGTTGCGGGACTACCCGACCCTGGCCCGCGCCATCCAGTACGTCTACGACCGCAGGCCCGATCTGGCGCCTGGCGGCAGCGTCGAGGCCTCGGATGGCGCCGCCACTGTAGCCTCGGTACCCGACACAGTGGAAGCCCAGGCGTCTACGGAAGGCCCCCCCTCGGCTGCCGGAGCTGTTGGCGGCAGCTCCGAGGTTGCAGAGTCGGTGTCTCGAAGGGTACCGGCCCCGATGCTGTTGTCCGCTCTCGACCTCTGCAAGAAGACCGCCGTAAGACTGCAGGAGGGCTCTCGGATCGTCGTCATGGCCGACCGGGGAGGGATCGGCAAGGCTCTGGCCGGACGGCTGGAGCGGCTTGGTGCCGAGGTGCTCCTGATGGCTGCCGAGACCGACGCGGAGGTGCTCGCGTCTCGTCTCGAGGCCTGGAGGCGCGACGGCGAGATCCAGGGTGTCTACTGGCTCCCGGCCCTGGACTCCGTAGGCGAGATCTCGGAGCTTTCGGCAGAGGAATGGCAGCAGGCTGTGACCCGGAGCGTCAAGCTTCTGTTCCGGACTGCAAAACAGCTTTACGACTCGCTGGATTCCGCCGGCTCCTTCCTGGTCTCGGCGACCCGTCTGGGAGGCCGGCACGGTTACGACGATGCTGGAGCCTGGGCCCCGCTCGGAGGCGCCGTTGCCGGTTTCACCAAGGCCCTGAAGCGGGAGAGGCCTTCGGCCCTCATCAAAGTCGTCGACTTCGAGCCCTCTCGGGCCACCGCTGCCCTGGCCGAACGGCTCATCGAGGAGACCTTGCGGGATCCCGGCACGGTCGAGGTTGGCTACTTCGGTGCCGAGCGCTGGGGTGTCGGCCTGAAGGAGGCGCCGCTCGAGGAGCCCTTCGAGCAGGTCGAGCTCGACTCGGACACCGTCTTCGTCGTCACCGGAGCGGCGGGCAGCATCGTCTCGGCGATCGTGGCCGATCTGGCGGCGAGCTCGAAGGGTATCTTCTACCTGCTCGATCTGGCACCCGAGCCCGACCCCGAGGACGAGGATCTGAAGCGCTTCCGCGCCGATCCCGAGGCTCTCAGGCTGGAGCTCTTCGAGCGCCTGAAGGCGCAGGGAGAGCGGGCCACCCCGGCCATGGTGGAGCGGCAGCTGGCTGTTCTCGAGCGGGCTCGCGCTGCGCTGGCAGCCTTGGAGTCGGTGCAGACGGTCGGCGGGCAAGTGCACTATCGGTCGGTCGATCTCCTCGACGGCGAGGCGGTGGAGAAGGTGATGGGTGAAGTGCGAGAGCGTCACGGGCGGATCGACGTGCTGATCCACGCTGCCGGTCTCGAGATCAGTCACGGGCTGAGCGACAAGAGCAGCGAAGAGTTCGACCTTGTTTTCGACGTCAAGAGCCAGGGTTGGTTCCATCTCCTGAAGGCAGCCGCCGATATGCCTCTGGGTGCCACGGTGGTATTCAGCTCCATCGCCGGGCGCTTCGGGAATGCCGGTCAGACCGACTACAGCGCTGCCAACGATCTGCTCTGCAAGCTGACCTCGAACCTGCGGACGAGCCGACCCCAGACACGTGGCGTTGCTATCGATTGGACGGCCTGGGCAGGAATCGGGATGGCCAGCCGGGGATCCATCCCCAAGATGATGGAGCTGGCCGGAATCGACATGCTGGCACCCGAGGTGGGCGTGCCGATCGTCAGACGAGAGCTGCAGGCGGCGACCCGGGGAGAAGTGGTGATCGCCGGGTCCCTCGGCGTGCTGCTCGAGGACTGGGACCGGGAGGGCGGACTGGATGCCGAGACGCTCCAGTCTCGCCAGCGCGGGCCGATGATCGCCGGATTCGAGGCTCGCCAGACTCCCCGCGGCCTGGTGGTCGAAGGCGAGCTGACACCGGTTCAGCAGCCGTTTCTCGACGACCACCGGATCGACGGTACCCCGGTCCTGCCAGGTGTCATGGGGATCGAGGCTTTCGCCGAGGTCTCCCGTCTGCTGGTTCCGGATCGGCAGATTCTCGCCGTCGAGGAGGTGGAGTTCCTATCGCCCTTCAAGTTCTATCGAGATGAGCCGCGCTCCCTGGAGGTGCAGGCCTTCCTGGGTCTGGAGGCAGAAGAGGTGGTCGCCTCCTGTCGGCTGGTGGGCCGTAGGCAGTTGGCCATGCAGACCGAAGAACAGGAGACCGTACACTTCGTCGGGCGGGTCCGGCTGGGAGTGCAGCTGCCACCAGCCTCGGCGATCGAGGTCCCTGCCGTCCCGGAGGCAGGGCTGGAGGGCGAAGACATCTATGGCGTCTATTTCCACGGTCCGGCGTACCGGGTGATCGACCGGGCCTGGCGTCAGGGGTCGGTCGTGATCGGCAGGCTGTCCGAAGCTCTTCCCCCGAACCACATCCCGGAGGACAGACCCGTGCTGATGGCCCCGCGCCTCATCGAGCTCTGTTTTCAGACCGCTGGACTCTGGGAGATCGCGCAGAGCGGCAGGCTCGGCCTGCCGTGGAGGGTGACCTCGGTCACCACCCATCGGTCTGCAGAGGCCGCCAGGGGTCGAGTCATGGCGGTCGTGCAGCCGGGCTCCGACGGCAGCTTCGATGCCAGGGTCGTCGACGAAGCGGGCAATCTCCTGGTCGATCTGGTGGGCTATCGAACCGTCGAATCTCCAGTCGAGGTCGAGGCGGAGGCCCTGGCCAGGCTGCGCAGCGTCATGAAGAATGCGGGCTAGAGCTCTACCCGGCCCGTGGTGGTTGGTGAGACGGCGTCAGGATCTGCCCTCCGAGCTCGATTGGCTGAGCTCGGAAGAGCAGCGACATCTGGCGAGACTCCAGGTCGAAAAACGGCGAAACGATTGGCTGCTCGGGCGCTGGACTGCCAAATCGGCATTCCTCGGCAGTCCCTATTGGGCTGGCGTCGACACCGATCTGGCGGATCTCACGGTGCGACAGGCCGCCGACGGGGCGCCCGAGGCGCTGCTGCGAGGTCGGCCTCTTCCGTTGACCCTCTCCATCAGTCACCGCAGGGGGTGGGGACTCTGTGCCCTGGCACCCGAAGGGATGCTCGTGGGCTGTGATCTCGAAGCGGTGGAAGCCCGCAGCCCAGCCTTTCTGGAAGACTACTTCACGTCCGAAGAGCAGGTGGCTCTGGAAGGGCTGCCTTCGGTCGAGACAGACCGGCTGGCGACCCTGTTCTGGGCCGCCAAGGAGAGCGCCCTCAAGGCACTCCGGGTAGGTCTGCGGGCCGATACACGAAGGATTCAGACAACAGTAACGGGCGGGCTCGAGGCTGTCGAGACATGGCGAAGCCTGGCAGTGCAGGACACACAGTCGGATCGACGATTCGGGGGATGGTCCAGGATGTTGGGGGAGTTGACCCTGGTCGTGGTTACCTCACCTTCATCCGGTGAACCCGTAGCCTTGGACAACAGACCCTGAACGACAGACAGGGGGGAAGAAGGTGGCGACCCCTGAGCGGGAGGTCGTCACCTGGCGGGTAGTTGGTTTTGCGGATAGAGGTAGGATTCCTTCGAGGATTGCTCGGTAGGTTTCAATGCATCAATACCTACACGTAGCAATTCTTGTGCCAGCCCTCGCGACCGCTGCGCGTGTCCGAGGGGGAGCCTTGGAGGGTCCTGTCCTGCCGGGGCGACGTCCTCATCTGGCGACAGGACGGTCTTCGATTGTCTACCCGCCCGCCCGGTGTCGGGCTTCGGTTTTGAGTGGGGGGTCCTCCGAGCCTCAAACGCCCAGCGCTCTTGCGGCTTCCTCGAAGTCTTCGCCCCGGACATAGATCACGTAGCCGTAGCCACCCTGACCGTCGGCCACGCCCGTCGAGGCGTAGACGTTGACGTTGGCGTCGAAGAGCTTGCGGTGGGTTTCGGCCAGAGCCCCGAGCTCGTCGTCGCCCTGCATCAGAAAGGCATGTTGCGGGCCGGTGAGCACCAGTCCGGCGCCGCCGGCCATCCGCATGAGAATGTCGGTGCTCTTTGGGAACAGCATCAACTGGGTGTGCTCGGGCCCTGCTGGGATGGCGCTGAAGGCGAGGAGGCTGACGCCCGAGCCGGCCAACTGCGACAGCAGGCGGTAGGCCTCGCCGGGACGGTCCCTGACGGTGGCGTGAAAGTAATCGACGCGCTGGATCTTGGTGGCCATGATCTCCCCCTTCTGAATCCGATCGACGAGCTCATAACGGACCACTCGGGCCTCGACACGAGTCGAAGGTCTTGCCTACGCCCTCGAAGGGCCTTCGGAGCTCGAGGGCTCGTGGCAGCGATTCTGTCAACCGGCGCCTTCCAGCGCCCTGCTGTTGTCGGCCGACAACCGGACCCCGTCAACCGAGATTGGGGGTCTCGGCCTCGGCATCCGCCAGGTCGTTGGGAACTCCCAGGCGAGAGCAGGCGGCCGCGTACATTTGCAGTGTAGCCTTTTTGGCCCTCTGAAGCTCAGTGAGGCGATCCTTGACCTTGGCCAACTCGGCGGCAATCTGCTTGTCCAGCTCATCGACTTCCTGCTTGGTGATCTCGAGGGACTGCTCGTAGAACTTGCGATTTTCGTCGCTTAGGGTCATCTTCGCCTCCGGTCTGCTCCGGGCTGCAGTGGCCTCGAGCACCCGGCAGGCGCTCGAACGAACTCAGTCCACGGAAAATTCGATGGGATTCTGTCTCTCATGGTCTTGGATCACGGCTGGAACTGCACTGCCAGCTCGTGCCACATCTTCACCGCAACTCCGTCCTTGGTGGCTGGCCTGAAAGTGGCTCTGCGGGCAGCCGCCAGAGTTTGCTCGTCGAGGCCGACCTTCTGCCTCAGGCCCTCGACCAGCCTGGCCTCCTGGACCTGTCCGTTCTCGTCCACCAGCACCGCCACTCGGACCGTGCCGGTGACTCCTACGCGCCTGGCCACCTGCGAGTAGGCCGGGGGCTGGAAGGATAGGACCTGGGGTTGGATGACCCCCGGTCCCTGCTCGACCAGGTCTCCCGGCTGCGTCGCTGTCGATTCCTCGGCAGGCGGCGCAATCGGCAGATCTGGGCTGGAATCTACGGCCTCCGATGTCGTTTCTGGGGCCGAGGTCTCTGGAGGCTCACCCCCTTCGCCGGCCAGCGGCGGACTGTCCTCGAAGCCGCCGACCGTCGAATCCAGGGAAGCTGTCTCCTCGGCGATGAGGAAGTCGCTCTGCTCGAAGGTCTCGGCGATCACGTCCTCGGTGGCAGCGGTGAATTCAGCTTCCTGAATCACTGCTTCAGTCTCATCGGTGGAGACGTCCTGGTCATCGGCTGCCGGCTCGGCCAATTCGCTGATGGGCTCCGACGCAGGACTCTCCCCCTGCAAGCCTCCGACGGCGAAATCGGGCGTCGAAATCAACTCCTGGACCCTCTGAAGGTCCTCTTCGACTCGCCGCTCCAGCTCAGGGTCCGTACCCGCGGCCTGGGTGTCCGGCAGCGGCTCCGAATCGGCGACCTCGACGGGGGCCTGCTCAGCGGCGGTGCCGCCATCGGAGACCGCCTCCGCCTCTCCGACCGCCGCTACCGGCTCCTCGATCTGCTGCTGGGCCTGGGGTGGCGGAGCCGGCGTCTGCTGCTCCTCGGCCGGCGCCGAGGGGGTTGCCTCTGCGGTCTCGGTCCCAGTCGTGGCGATGCCTTCCGCGACGCCCGGGTCGGAGGGCAGGCTGGCCTCGACTGCCTCCGGACGGAAAGTCTGGGTCTCTACGACCTTCGGTCTCGCAGTCGCCGTTGACGGTGTGGGATCCGGTGACTGGCCGACGCGGCCGGCGATCAGGTATCCACCGATGGCAAGCACGGCCACCACGGGCAGCAACCTGGAAAGCCATTTGAGAAAAGCGGGCCGACGTTTTCCCTCTTCGCCGGAGGCTTCTTCGTCCTCGTCGGCGTCGGGGGTCTCCTCCAGGAGGATCGCTGCAGGCTCGGAAGCCACGGCTGCGATCTCTCCGGAGATTTCCCCAGTGATCTCCTCGACGATCGCCGCCGGTTCGGAGCTTTCGGGCTCACTCGCTCGCGCTGACTCGTCCGGCAGGTCGAGTAGCTCGCGAACGTAGCGGCTCATGTCCTTCTGACCGGGGGTCGGTTCGAATTCTGCAAGCAGCTCTTCGAGACCTGTCAGCAGCTCGCCGGAAGTGTCGAACCGCTCGTCGGGATCCTTGGCCAGCGCTTTGAGCAACAGGCCCTTGATTCGGGATGGAATGGCTTGATCCTGGATTACCGTCTCTGCCGTCTCACACTCCCGAACCGCTTCCAGTACCGCCAGCTCGCTCTCGCCGGTAAAGAGCCGCTCGCCGGTGAGCATCTCGAACAGCAGCGTACCGGTGGAGAAGATGTCGGAGCGATGATCGACGAATCGTCCCCAGGCCTGTTCGGGAGACATGTACTGGAGCTTTCCCTTCAGCGCGCCCATCTGTGTCGTGCTGATCTTGGAAGACGCTTTGGCGATGCCGAAGTCACAGAGCTTGATATCGCCTTCGTGGCTGATCAGGACATTGTGGGGCGATACATCACGGTGCACGAGGCCGAGCTCGGTGTTGTTGAAGTCCTTGCTGCGGTGGGCGTATTCGAGAGCGTCGGCAATGCGAGAGGCGATGTAGAGAGCCAGCCCGGCCGGCAGGGGCCGTTCTCTCCTGCGCCCGAGAGCGAGCACGCGTCGGAGATTCTCACCCTCCACGTACTCCATGGCGATGTAGTAGTCGTCTTCGACCTTGCCCAGGTCGTAGATGTGGGTGATGTTCTGGTGATTCAGCTGGGCGGCCAGCTTGGCCTCGTCGATGAACATGTCGACGAAGTCCTGATTCTCCGCTGGTTGGGGAAGGATCTTCTTGATCGCCACCCGCTTTTCGAAGCCTTCGACACCCTTGCGGCGCGCCTTCCAGACCTCGGCCATGCCGCCGATGCCGATACGCTCCTCGAGGGTGTACTCTCCGAACTCGATCATCGGTTTCGGGGCTGCAGCTGGCTCGGGCTCTTCTTCGCTGACCGGCTCGATGGCCTCTTCGGAGGTCTCGGCTTCTTCCGGAATCTCCTCCACTTCTGCCTCTAGATCCGAGATCGTTTCTTCTGGGGGCTCTTCCTTGGACTCTTCCTTGGGCTCGGCCGTCGGCTGGGCGGCGGCAGCAGTGGTGGCGGCAGCCATGTCCGGCACCTTCGCGCCTCCGACGTCGAGGTCGCCTAGCGCCTGTGACAGGAGGTCCGCTACATCGTCGGCGAATCCGTCGGCTTCTGCAGAAGTCGTCTCGGGGTCTGCCGCGGCTCCCAGGGAGGCGGCGAGAACGCCAGCCAGGGTATCGCTCAGTCTGGCTTCGAGATCCTCGTCCAGGTCGTCGGCTACGGGAGCAGCAGGTGGCGGCTCAGGCGGTGGGGCTGCCGGGGCCGTATCGCGCAACAGCTTGGCTACATCCAGCTGTTCCTCGAGCTTGCCCGATTTCCTGGCTTGTGCTTCAACGGCATCGACCAGCGCCGGCACCGCCTCCTTGGCCAGCTCCTCGAGGTCGGACAGGTCCACGAGATCGTCCTCTTCACTGGTAGCCGCGGCCTCGATCTCATCCGCAGCCTCCTCTAGCTCCGCGTCGGCCGGCTCACTCGCCTCGGTAGCGGCCGCTTCGCTGACGGCTGTCGCTTCCTCGGTCAAGGCCCGATCGGGCTCCACCGCCGGTTCCGGCTCCGGCTTGTCCAGGATCTCGTCGAGAAGATCGCCGAAGATCTCCTCGGAAGAGAGGATTCGAACGTCGGTTTCCACGTCAGAGGAGGCTTTCTTCGCGGCCACCAAAGAGAGCTTGTCTTGGATCGTCGCGATCAACTCCTCGGTCTGTACCGGTTTGGTCAGGACCGCCTCGATGTCCTCGCCATTCCTCGGGCTCTTCTTCTTGGTGGTCAGGAGCACGACTCCCGGGCCACCACTTCGCCGAGAGAACGTCCGAACCAGGTCGTCGACCCCCTCGAGCTCGTCATTCAGTAAAACGAGCTGCGGAGCGAACTCGGAGGCCGCCCTCAGAGCCTGGGCGTGGCTCTTTACCGTCTTGACCAGCCAGCCCTGAGAGGCCAGCACGGACCGGACGTGATCGATAGTCGAGGTTTCATCTTCCGCCAGAAGGATCAACGCCATTCGCGGTCTCCCGTCGTGGATGGGCTTTTTTTTAGCATTGTATCGTTCCTCCGGTCAATGTATTCTCAACGTAAAGCCCTTGTCTGCGAGAGGTTTAGCCCGCATGATTCATGACCCCGCGGGCGGCGTTGGTATAGAGTTCGCGTCGCAGTCACCGGTGTCACACGCACTGGCGGTGGCAGACACATGGCCAGGTAGAAGGGTGTAGGCGGTACAGTCCACTCGATGCCGCCAGGCCCATGAAGATTGCGGACCAGGACGGCAACCATGGCGCAACGATCGGACAGTGAGACTGGAGAGCTCCGAGATCGGTTTTCCCGGCCGCTGTCGAGCTTGAGAATCTCGGTCACCGACCGCTGCAACTTCCGCTGTCGATACTGCATGCCGAAGGAAGTCTTCGGCTCGGATTTTGTCTTCCTACCACGTTCCGAGATCCTCTCATTCGAGGAGATCCATCGTCTGGCTCGGGTCTTCCATCGGCTTGGAGTCCGCAAGTTTCGCCTCACAGGGGGAGAGCCGTTGCTACGGACCGATCGCCACGTTCTCGTGGAGATGCTGGCGACCCTGCCAGAGAGCGAAGTGGCACTGACGACCAATGGGGCGCTGTTGGCCCAGCAGGCCGGGGCCCTGGCGGCGGCAGGTCTGAACCGGGTCACCGTCAGCCTGGATTCCATCGATGACGATCTCTTCCATCAGCTCAACGACGTCCGATTCCCGGTCGAGGAAGTGTTGAAAGGCATTGGAATCGCTGTCGAGGCAGGTCTCGTCCCTGTCAAGGTCAACGCCGTGGTCAAGAAGGGTGTCAACGACAGCCAGTTGGTCGAATTCGCCGACCACTTCAGGGGCAGTGGTGTCATTCTCCGCTTCATCGAGTACATGGATGTCGGCAATACCAACGGCTGGAGAATGGACGACGTCGTCTCGGGGGCCGGCATCATCGAGCGGATCCAGGCGGCCAACCCGTTGGAGCCGATCGAGCCCAGCCATCCCGGAGAGGTGGCGAAGCGCTGGCGTTATCGGGACGGTGAAGGCGAGATCGGGGTCATCACCTCGGTCACGCAGCCCTTCTGTGGCGACTGCTCCCGGGCACGGCTCTCAGCCGATGGGCGTCTGTTCACCTGCCTGTTTGCCCTCGAAGGGGTCGACATCCGCGAGCTTCTTCGGAAGGGCTCGGACGACGATGCGCTGATCGAGCTCGTGAGCTCCATCTGGAAGCGACGGCAGGACCGCTACTCCGAGCTCCGGACCCGGGCCACCGCGAAACAGCGCCGAGTCGAGATGTCGTATATCGGCGGCTAGAAGGAAAGCCTCCTGGATCCCCCATTTTCGAGTCCAGCTCTGTAAGTCGATGCCCGGGTGTTGAGGGGTTCGGCAGGAGGACGCCAGCGGGTTCTGGCAGCGGTTGGAAGGAAAGCCCCCTGGATCCCCCAATCTCGAGTCCAGCTCTGTAAGGCGATGCCCAGGTGTTGAGGGGTTCGACAGGAGGACGCCAGGGGGTTCTCGCAGCGGAAGGGAGGAAAGCCCCCTGGGGGCCCCTGCCGAATCCCTCAGCGCCGCCCCGTTCTCGAACCTCACTGGCCGGAATTGTGGAGGATTCCACTGCTTCGAGGTCGTCCTCTGCCTTATGCTGAATGCGGTAGAAACCTGCTAGCCCGATGGGGTATTCAGCCCTGCTTGGCAGAGGCGGAGGAAAGTGTGATGAGAGAAGGCCACCTGCAGCACTCGGCTCCACTCCATGCCGTCGATTCCGAGCCCCGCGTATCGGCTCGAGCGCCGATGGAGCGCAAGGTGGTTCTGAAGTTCCACGATTTCGGTGGTTTCTCCATCGAATACTCCGCCAACGTATCCACTTCGGGGATGTTCATCAAGACGACCTCGCCGAAGCCCACCGGGTCGATCTTCATCTTCGAGATCTGGTTGGGAGACGAGCGCAAGCTCGTGCACGGACTGGGAGAAGTGATCTGGGTTCGTGAAGAGGAGGAGTCCGAGGACAGGCCTGCCGGCATGGGAGTTTCCTACGTCAAGCTGGACGATATCAGCCGAGCTGCCATCGGCCGCATCGTCGAGAGTCATCTGTTGGAGAACCACGACTCGACTGGGTCGGCCGCCGACGATTTCGAGAGCGACAGCCTGCGTGCCGTGGCGACGGAGGAAGGACACTCCGGAGACCTGTTGGTCCTCGATGAGCAGGAGCTCCAGCTCGACGATCCCCTTGGCCCGACGGTGGAATCGGGTGTCCTCGCTTCCCGGTCTCAATCGATCGAGGGCTCCCGGCGCAGTCGGGTGATGCTCTGGCTGGCCCTGCTGATGGCTGTGGCCGGAGGCGTCGGGTACCTGTGGTACAACAATCTCCTGCCTCTGGGACCCTGGCTGGAGAGCTTGATGTGAGTGCCCTGTTGATCTGTCTCCTCGTCGCCTCCCTGGCGACGGTCTCGCACCGGCGCATCTTCGCCGCCATGTCCAGCCCGGTCGAACGCAAGCGCGGATAACGCCAGCCGTTTCACCGTCCTCCTGATCCCATCGCTGCCGCGGCTATCTGCGATAGAGTTTGGCGTCGCTGTCCGCTCCCT
>JAUVRX010000009.1 GCA_030597375.1 Acidobacteriota bacterium | reverse complement strand
TGATGATGCCATTCGGCCGCACGTCCGGCAGCGACTTCTTCAGCGCCGCCGGATTCATGGCCACGAGCGCATCGGGGGCATCGCCCGGGGTATGGATGTCGTAGTCGGCGATGCGAACCTGAAACGCAGAGACTCCCGCAATCGAACCGGGTGGCGCCCTGATCTCGGCTGGAAAATCCGGAAAGGTGGCCAGATCATTGCCCAGCAGGGCCGAGGTGCTGGTGAACTGGTTGCCGGTCAACTGCATTCCATCACCGGAATCGCCAGCGAAGCGGACTACCACCTCGCCCATCTTCTCGCGCTTCACCTGGCGCTCTGGCACTGCTTTCTCATCAGAGATTCGAGTAGTCATGAGTCCTTCACCCAAGGGTTGGTATCTAAGGAGAACCTAGACCTGGCTAGGCTCTGTCGTGAATATCTACAGGATCCATTCGACTCCGGAGGTGGGGCTGGAACGACGCTTCGATATCTTCCTCCGGCCAAGGCAGAGTCTACCAGAAAGGCTTCCATCGGACTCGAGCTCGATTTCAAGCTAAGATGGATTCGGCGCTAGGCGGAATCTGGATTGGTCAGGCATGTTGCCGGCTTGGTCGGTGTCCTGACCTCGCTTTTCCAGCGAATCCTTCTCCAGCGATATTCGTAGTGCGAGGTACTCGAGGGCTGGCCTCTTGCACTCCGTCTCGATCTTCCATGACCAGAGCCTCCGTTCTTCTTCGCTCCTCTCTCCTGGCCCTGTTGGCCCTGGTTATCGTCCTGTTGACCCTGGTGGCCTCGAGCACCCAGTCCTCCCTCCTGTCTATCCTGGCCCTGGGCCTGCTGCTCGGCTTCGCACTGCTTGGCATGCTCTGGCTGCTTTGGAAAGGTCTGCGCGCATTTCTGTGGCGGGTCGGCCGAAGATTGGCATTCTCCTATTTTCTGATCGGGATCTTCCCGATTCCGCTGGTGGCCCTTCTGCTACTCCTCAACGGTTTCCTCTTGAGTGGCTACTTTCTGGGACATCTGTTTCGGGATGCCGCCAACTCGCTCCAGCTCGAGGTGCAGCATACGGCCGAGACCGCGATGATCGGGTTCGCCAGCGGCAACGAGTCGGAGTGGGATGAAGCTGAGCAGATCGATGTCGCCTTTTATCGCCAAGGCCGCCGGGTGGCCGGCTCGAAGCTCCTGCCGACTCGCTGGCCCGATTGGCTGGCCAGCGCTGAGATCCGGGAACAGGGCGCCGGCCGGCGCCGGCCGGCGCCTCTATTCGCGGCTCTTGCGGACGACACTCCCACTCTAGTCGGCAGCGCATCTGCAGATGGAAGGAGTGTCCTGGCAGCGTTCTCCGGATCGATCGACGACGAACTCGGACGCCGTAGTGGACTCGATGTGACCCTTATGCGCGGCGACGAAGACAAGAAGGGGACCATCCAGCTCAGTTTGGGTGACCGTGAGTTCGCTCTCGTTCCCTTTGGAGCCCACAGGCCGGCCCAAACCCAGGCGGAGCCGACTCTCGCCGATAGTCAGAAACCACCGTGGTGGCGACGTCCCGTTCTCCTCTGGGGTGAGTTGGCCGGGCCGCTCAGGAGCCTGGATGATGGAACGGTGCTGACCGACCATGTCGTCGCCACTCTCCATGGCAAGCCTGCAACTGTCTTCGGACGTCTGTTCTCGGGATCCGCAGAGGTGAACACCGCCGTCTGGGCCAGCCTCATCTCAGTCACGGGGCTTCTCGCCACCATCTATGGCCTGGCCTTCCTCATGGCCTTCTTCTTGATCTTCGCGCTCAGCCGGGCCGTCAACCGGTTGAGCAGGGCGACCAACTCGGTCAGGGATGGAGACTTCTCGACCCGCATCCCGGTGAAGCGGCGCGATCAGATCGGCGAGCTACAGCGATCCTTCAACGAAATGACAGCCAACCTCGAGGCCTCCGTGGCAGCCGTGGCCCAGAAGGAGATCCTCGACAAGGAGTTGCAGATCGCCAGAGACCTGCAGCAGAGCCTCATCCCTGCCGACATTCCAACCTCCGACGCCGCAGAATTCGCCACCCTGTTCGAGCCCAGCGCGGCGATCGGTGGTGACTACTTCGACATCCTGCCCCTCGACGATCAGCGACTGGTGGTGGTGATCGCCGACGTCTCGGGACACGGCCTGCCCACCGGGCTGCGGATGGCCATGCTGAAGGCCGCCCTCGTGATCCTGGTGGATGAAGGCAAGCCCGCCCAGGAGATACTTCGCCGGCTGAGCGCAATGGTCCGCTCCGAGAGCGAGCGGCGGTTCTTCGTCACCGCCTGCATCGCTTTCATCGATCTGGAGCGAGGTGAGATGGACCTCACCAACGCCGGGCACCCGCCCACCTACCTTCTGCGTGACGGCGTAGCACAGGAGATCCTGCTGACCGGCAATCCCCTGGGAGCGCTGGGTGAATCCTTCGGTCAGATACAGATCTCTCTCCAGGAGGACGACGTGGTCGTCTGGCTTTCGGATGGTCTGATCGAAGCGCTCGACCCGGCCGGAGAGCCCTTCGGTTACGACCGGCTCAAGCAAGCCTTGGATGGACCGGCCGACGATGCGGCACAGGTCCGTGACCGGCTCCTGGCGGCTGTCGAGAGCCATGCCCGAGGTGTCCCAGCCACCGACGACAAGACCCTCGTAGCCATGCTCTATCGCCCTTCGGCAGCGACGCCGGCGAACTCCAGGACCCGCCGAATGTAGACGTGAGTCTCGCGAAAGGGTGGCACTCCCCCGTGTCGCTCGACCATCGCCTCGCCGGCGTTATAGCCGGCCAGGACCAGAACCAGGTCGCCGGTGAACCTCTCTCCCAGCCACTTGACATAACGCACGCCGGCATCGAGATTCGAGACCGGCTCGAACGCCTGGCTGCCGCTGAGGCCGAATCGCTTGGCGGTAGCCGGCATCAATTGCAGCAGACCCATGGCGCCCTTGGGAGAGACCGCCTGAGGGTCGAAGGCCGACTCGACCCTCACCATGGCAGCGACCAATCCGGGATTGACCTGGTACCGCCGGGAGGTCTCATAGATCAGCTCGCCGAACGGCGTCTCGGGAACGACGTCAGACTCCTCGAACGACAGCCCGAGATCACCCAACGGGTAGTGCTCCGCTCCAGGCGGCTGATCGACAATCTCGTCCTCCAAGATGCGAGCCACGCGTTCGATCGAGAGCGTCAATAGCCCACCGTTTCGAAGTCTCAGCAGAATCCGGCCGTCTCGACGCTCGAAGGACTCCACTTTGAGAACCTGGCCATCCGTCATTACGACCAGCTCGGCGCTCGAGCTCGACGGGACCGAGAGCACGAACACCAGCAGTAACGCCAGCAGGCCGAGACCGCGGCTGGCTCCTCGCCCATGGCTCAAGTCGAGCTGCTCCTCGGATGGAACTGGTCGTAGAGACTGCGCAATCTCTGGGCGTGGATGTGGGTGTAGATCTGGGTTGTCGAGATATCGGAGTGTCCCAGCATCATCTGCACGGCTCGCAGATCGGCCCCATGTTCCAAGAGGTGGGTTGCGAAGCTGTGACGCAGCATGTGCGGAGAGACATCTACCACTCCTGCTCGGAGGCCATGTCCCCGGATGATCTTCCAGAATCCCTGCCGGCTCAGCGGTGCACCCCTCCAATTCACGAAAACAGACTCGTGACGCCCCTTTCCCAGCTGCGGCCTGGCCTCTTCGAGATAGCGAGCCAGCCAGCCTTCGGCCTGCTCGCCAACGGGAACGACCCGCTCCTTGCCACCCTTGCCGAAAACCACGATGAAGCCGAAGTCCAGGCGCAGCTGGGAAAGCCGCAAGCCGACCAACTCGCTGACTCGCAGGCCCGTAGCGTAGAGCAACTCCAGCATGGCCTTGTCTCGAAGACCCAACACCTGCTCCACATCCGGCGCGCCCAGGAGGGACTCGACCTGACGCTCTGTGAGTACTTTCGGCAGTCGGCGCCAGAGCCGAGGTGGCAAGAGATTCACCGCTGGGTTATCGGATCTCTCACCGACCTCCACCAGGTGCCGGTAGAAGCCACGGATCGAGACCAGCGCCCGCGCGATGGAGCGCGGAGACAGTCCCTGTCGACGCAATTGCCTCAGATGCGCGGCTATGGCCTCCTGGCCGGCCTCCAGGAGATCGTCTCCCAGCCTGCCCAGAGAAACACCCAGGCGAGACAGATCCGAACCGTAGGCATCGATCGTACGCTGGGAGAGCCGACGCTCCAACAGAAGGGATTCCAGGTAGCGCTGGACGGCCCGCTGCCAGGGGGGCTCTGTTGACGAACCGGTCGCGGCTCTGCGATCGGACATCGGAGATCAGCCGGAATCAGGTAGTGCCCGTCGCTCGCGCCAGGAAGTCCCCTACCTCCGAGGTAGAGCGTCGACCTCCCAGGTCAGCGGTGGTAGCCCCATCTCGAAGAGCTTGACGCACGGCCTCTTCAATCGTCGCCGCAGCCTCCTGATGTCCAAGAGTCTCCAATAGCAGGGCCAGTGTCAGGACAGCGGCCATGGGATTTGCAATGCCCTGGCCGGCGTACTTGGGTGCCGATCCGTGAACCGGCTCGAACATGGACGTGTGGCCCGGGTGCAGGTTGGCGGAGGCCGCCATTCCGAGCCCGCCCTGGAGAGCGGCTCCCAGGTCGGTGAGAATGTCACCGAACATGTTGTTGGTGACGATGACTTCAAACTGCTCGGGCTTCCGTATCAGCTGCATGGCCAGGGCGTCGACGAACAGGTGGGAGGCCTCGATCCGAGGGAAGTCACAGGAGACCTCGGCAAACGCCCGCTGCCAGAGATCGTGGCCGTATCGCATGACGTTGGACTTATCGGCCATGCACACCTTGGCGAGCCCATGCTCCATGGCGTACTCGAATGCCGCTCGCAGGATCCGCTCCACCCCTTTGCGGGTATGAATCTCCTCCTGCAGAGCCACCTCGTCCGGCGTGTTCTTCTTGAAGATGCCTCCGACTCCGACATAGGCACCTTCCGTGTTTTCCCGAAAGACCACGAAATCCACGTCGGCGACCCCTTTGTTCCGAAGAGGGCTGAGCTGCTCGGCGTAGAGCTTGATGGGGCGAAAATTGATGTAGAGATCGAGGCCGAATCGAATACCCAGCAGAACGTCCGCCGCATGCTTCATGTCGGGCACCCTCGGATCGCCAAAGGCGCCGATATAGATCGCCGCATAGTTCTCGCGCAGGTCGTCGAGAGCTCCTTCAGGCAGCGTCTCTCCGGTCTCGAGATAGTGATCGGCGCTCCAGGGAAAGTGAACCGAGGCCAGATCCAGGTTCCACCGCTGGTTCGCGGCCGCCAGCACCTTCATCGCCTCGGCCGTGACCTCCGGGCCGATGCCATCGCCCGGAATGACAGCAATTCGTTGCGGCTTGCGCCCTTCAGGTGGGGTCGGATTCACCGCACGAATGCTAGCACAGCGCTGCCCTACGCGGCTGCTTCGGAAGGGCTCGCAGCGCAGCTTCGTCTCGAAGCAGCGAGGAGAGACAGGGCAATAGCGAGGGGTTCGGCCACCTTGCGAGCTAGATCGTTGATCGCTGCGAGTGATGTGAAGCCGCCTCCAGCATCGCTGGATCGGTTGCCACCATCGCCGCGCGTCTCAGCGCCTCTCGCGCGGCTGCCGTGTCCAGTTCCAAGACCAAGGGAATCTCCGGGCAGAGCCAGGCCGAGTGCAGCTCGGGCCAGACTGTGTCCTCGGGAAGCGGCAGACAGAGATCGAGCAAGTGTCGTTCCTGAATCTCGACACTCAGAGGCCATATCGGCACCGACCGTTGGCTGGTCTCGACAGATCGCAAGCCGCCAGCGGTGACCAGGTAGGCTCGGCGCCGCTGGCGAAAGTAGGATGTCATCCGCTCCCAGGAGCCCAGAGACGGACCGACGCCCATCTGCCGAGAACCCTGACATGCCGTCAGCTTGAGGCTGGCTTCGCGATGGACTTCCCATTGCCAAGACCCGGACTCCGCTTCCACGGTCGGTGCCGGAAAGTGGAATCGCCCTCCCACGGCCGGTTGACCCGCCAGCCAGCGAGAGCTTGGCACGACCCAGTGGGGTACCAGGAGTCGGTGCAGGAAAATCGACGGCACCTCCTCGTGATCGGTGACGTAGAAGCGGAAGTTGAACTGTGGATAGGAGAGTCGGAGAAAGGGCAGCCCGGCCACTTGCAGATGCTCATGGCGGAAGAGAAGCGCCGAGCCGAACACGTAGCAGGCATCCTCTTCGGCATGCTCTTCGTATCGCAGCGGCTCAGGCAGGGTCGGCAGGGCCGCCACCGGGAATGCCCAATTGAGATAGAGACAGTCCCTGACGACGGTGCGTACAGTCGTGCCCTGAACCGTCACCTCGGACCAGCCCTCATCAACCCAGACTCCGGATCTCAACTATCACAGACCAAGACCATAACGCGCTCGAGGGCGAGCCGCAAGCTGCATTCCTCCCTGACCTGGACCACGCCCGCACTATTCACCGGCCCCACGGCATCGGGTGGACTGTAATGCCTACACCCTTGGTGCCTGAGCGGGCATCCGAGTCGCTTCAGCTCTGCTAGAGTTCGAGGCCTCGACTACTTTTTCTGGGGGGAAAATCCATGAAAACCGAATCTTCGAAGGGCTTCGCAATCACGACCCTGGTGGCGCTCGTGGTGAGCCTGGTGCTCATCCTGGCGGCCTGTCAGCAGTCCTCGCCTTCTGGTGCCGAGCCAGAGGAGGCCACCACACTCAATCTTCCAGCAGGAGTCGCGACCGCGGCAGAGGCCATCCATGAAGAGGCCCTGAGAGCCCACATCGCCATCCTGGCGAGTGACGAGTTCGAGGGCAGAGCACCTGCCAGCCCCGGCGATGAGAAGGCCCGACAGTACCTTCAGAATGCCATGGCCTCCATGGGTCTCGAGCCTGGCGCGAAGGACGGCGCCTGGCAGCAACGCTTCGAGATCATGAGCATCACCTCAGAGACGCCGAAGGAGTGGTCCTTCGAGGGGCCGAGCGGCAGCCTGAGCCTCGGCTATTGGGACGATTTCATCGCCGGCAGCGGCGTGCACAGCGAGAAATCCCAGATCAACGGTGCCGAAGTGGTCTTCGTCGGCTACGGCATCGAGGCACCCGAATACGACTGGGACGACTTCAAGGGTGCCGACCTGGCAGGAAAAGTACTCCTGATGATGAACAACGATCCTGACTGGGATCGGGAGCTCTTCGAGGGGGACCGGCGACTCTACTACGGACGCTGGACCTACAAGTACGAGGTCGCAGCCCGGCATGGGGCCGTGGGGGCCATCATCATTCATACGACACCTTCCGCCGGCTATCCCTGGCAGGTCGTGCAGGCCTCCTGGACCGGTGCTCAGTTCGAGCTGCCGGCCGGTGACGAGCCACGGTTGCAGATCTCGGCCTGGATCACCGAAGATGCCGCTGGCGACCTCGCCACCCTCTCCGGCCACGATCTGGAGGCTCTTCGCGAATCGGCCAGGACCCGCGACTTTCAGCCGGTCCCATTGGGTATCACCACCTCCCTGACGTTGAACAACACCCTCGAGAGTGTGGAAACCGGAAATGTGGCGGGCCTACTGGAAGGCACCGATCCGGTCCTGAAGAACGAAGTGGTCATCTACTCGGCCCATCACGACCACTTTGGGATCGGCGAGCCCAACGACGAAGGCGACAACATCTACAACGGTGCGTTGGACAACGCTGCGGGATGCGCCAAGGTACTGGCCATTGCCGACGCTTTCACCCGCCTGCCCGAGCCACCCCGACGTTCAGTCCTCTTCCTGTTCGTGGCCGGTGAGGAGCAGGGACTTCTCGGCTCCGAGTACTACGCCCAGAACCCCACCTTCGCACCGGGTCGAATCGCCGCCAACGTCAATATCGACGGCGCCAATATCTTCGGACGCACTAGCGATGTCGCCTACATCGGCTTCGGAAAGTCGACCCTCGACGACGTCGTGGTGGCAGCGGCAGCACGCCAGGGACGGACCGTGGTGGGTGACCAGTTCCCCGATCGCGGTCACTTCTACCGCTCCGACCAATTCAATTTCTCGAAGATCGGCGTGCCGGCCATCTATGCCGACAGCGGCACGACCTACATCGGTCGCCCCGAGGGATGGGGAAAGGAACAGGCGGAGGCGTGGGAGTCGGTCCACTACCACCAGCCGAGCGACGAACTGACGGACGAGTGGAACTTCGAAGGCATCATCGAGGACACGGTCCTGGCGTTCGAGGCCGGCCTGTCTATCGCTCAGACCGACGAGCTGCCGAGCTGGGTGCCCGGTGACGAGTTCGAGGCCGCCCGCAAGAAGGCTCTGGCAGAGCTCGAGTGAGGCCAGTTACTCGGTGCCGATCTCGCCGAGTCCCCGGTCGAGAATCGCTTCGTCGCCGAGGTGCTTCTCACCCAGCTGCCTGAACTGGCGCCGGAAGTCGGCCTCCAACTGGTGTCGCTCGTCTTCGGAGACGAAGGCATGCTGGAGTGCAGCCCAACTCAGGGCAGCCACTTCCGGCCCGTCATAGCCGAAGGTCTCCGATAGACGCCGAAACTCCTCGGTCAGGGTCGTCTCGAAGAGAGGAGGGTCGTCGGAATTGACGGTCACCGGGACCCCGGCTGCCCGGATCGTCTCGATCGGATGCCGTTTGAGATCTGGAACGGCACCCAACCGAACGTTGGACGTCGGGCAGATCTCGAGGGGGAGCTGGCGATCTGCGAGCTGTTTCAGCAGCTCGGCGTCCTCTACCGAGCGGATCCCGTGGCCGATCCTCTCGGGATCGCAGACCTCCAGGGCAGAGCGGATCGAATCGGGGCCTTCGTGCTCGCCGGCGTGAGCGACCCGATGGAGGCCCTCCTGCCGGGCGACGCGAAAGTGCTCGCGGAACGGCTCGTCGGAAGTGGCTTCGAAGCCGGACAGCCCGAGGGCCACCACTCCCACCTTCCTGCCGTCCAGAGCCCACTCGAGTGTGCGATCGGCCCACTTCCAGGAAACGTCTCGTACGATGTCGGGTATCCACCGGGCCGTGACCCCCAGTCGCCGTTCCTCATCCACCAGGGTCTCGCCCAGGGCTGCCGCCACCTCGCCTCCGTTGGAGCCATTGCGGAGGTGGGTGGCGATGGTGAAGTGGACCTCGCTGTAGCGGATGTTCTGCGCGGCCTGCTCGGCCAGGAACTCCCTGGTCACCAACTGAAAATCCTCGGGGTCGCGCAAGATCTGGCTGCAGGTCAGGTAGATCTCGACAAAGTGCTCGAAATCCTGGAAGCGGAACCACTCCCGCAGCCCTTCGACCGTGTCGGCCGGCAGCGAGACCCGATGACGCCTGGCCAGCTGCAGAAGAGTGCCAGGGCGGATAGAGCCTTCCAGATGGACATGAAGCTCCGCCTTGGGCATCTCCTGGATGAAGGCATCCAGCGCTGGATCCAGGGTCAACTGTCGTCCTCGGGGCGGTGCCCCTCCGCCTTGTCGCCCAGATTCCGAAGCACCATCTCGGGAACCAGACCGGTGAGATCGCCCCCCAGGAAGAAGACCTCCTTGACCAAACGGCTCGACAGGTAGATGTACTCCTCCTTGGGAACCATGAACACCGTTTCGATCCGGGGATTCAGCCGTCGGTTCATCAGCGCCATCTGGAACTCATACTCGAAGTCGGAGACCGCACGCAGCCCCCGGATGATGGTGCGAGCACCCACGCGGTCCACGAAGTCGGCCAAGAGCCCCGAGAAGCTCTCCACCCGGCAGTCGTCACACTCTTGAAGCTCATGGGCGATCATTGCCATCCGCTCTGCCACTGTGAAGACCGGCTCCTTGGCTTCGTTGCCGGCCACCGCTACCACGACTTCGTCGAACACCGATCGGCAGCGACCGATGATATCCAAATGGCCGTTGTGAACAGGATCGAACGAACCTGGATAAACAGCAATTCGCTTTTTACTCATTGCCCACCTTGGGAGAGGTCGAAGGTCACGACGTTGAAGGCTGCATCCATGAGCCGCAGCAGCACGAGCCTGCCTGATTCTGGCGAGTCCACGAGCAGTTTCTCATGCTGTCCGTCCAGAAGTCCATCGACCGGGCGAGCCGGTAGCCACCGCCCGGCATCGAGGCTGAACTCGGCACGCCGAAGGGGGCTCCATCGGTCGCTGACCTCCACCTGAAGGCCCTGCACCTGCCGTTCGACGCCGACGAGCTCGGGCACGCTGTTGTCGACGAGAACCGGTTCGCTGATCTCCTCTGCACGCAGGACCTCCGAATCCTCCGCCCTGATGCGGTCTCTGACGACCACCTTGAACCGATAGCGACCGTCGGGCAGAGCGGTAGCGTCGAAGCTGTAGTGACTGTCCTTCAAGTCCCTGGCCATGGAGAGCCAGTCATCGTCTCTCTCGGAGAGCCGAAACTCCAGGTCGAACAAGAGGTCATCCTCGTTGGGATCCTCCGACTTCCATCGCAGCGTCCTGTAGCCCTTCTTCCAGAGAGTTTTCATTCGCCGGTTCTCGGTGGGTGACTCGGCTTCCAACACCGTAAAGATCCCCTGTCGGTCTGGATGCACCGGCTCATAGATCTGCTTGGCCGGATTGAAATTGGTCGGCACCAGTACCTGGCCCGGCTCCATCACCGACAGGCTGTCGATTCTCGGTGGCAGGTTGGCCTGCTTGTAGGAGATCAGGACCTCGCTGATGCTCGGAGATTGTCCGTCATCGGCCTCCAACTCGGCTCGCCACTGAAAGTACCGACCGGGCGGAAGCTGCGCCAGAGAAACCTCCATGCCACTCAGCGGCGGGGTCCAGGCCGACCAGGTTCGATCGGGGTCCGAGCTCATGCCGCTCCGGAAGGAGAACTGGACCCGGCTCTCCTGTGGCATCTTGCCCTGCCAGCGGAGATTTCCGAAGGTGGCGAGCTGCTCGGCGTCCAGGGTCGGGCTGGTGTACACACCCTGTCGTTCGGTGCGGCCGGAGATCCGATAGAGAGCCGCCGCATTCGTAGTCGCAAAGGCCGGCCCTGGATCGTCCTCCAGGAGCACGACCACCTGACGCTCATCGACGTCCTTCTCCAGAACTGGCTTGCCATCGGTCAGGCTGAAGACCTTGCCTTCCAGGCCGGTACCCACCCACAGGCGATCGCGGTGCCAGACCAGACTGTAGACCGTCTCCTCCTCGAAACTGGTCAGGGACTCCACCTGTCCTTCCGGAGAGATCTTCAGGATCTCGGACCGGGGGCCCTGGAAGCTGCTCGGTCTCGTCCCCGCCATCTCCGGTGCCTCCCCACCCTGAGCGGAGACGGTGATCTGAACCGTCACCTCACCGCCTTCGTCGCCTTCCTGGGCGCTCTGCTCTTCTTCGTCGGACGGCTCCTCCGTCGTCCTCCCGAGGCTCACCAGACTGGCTTCGGAGGCCAGCACCGCAGCGTAACAGCTACCCTCTGGATCGGCGGCAAAAGCCACCACTTCCGGCTGTGAAGCATCGTAGAGAGTGCGGACGCTGCCATCGGGATCGAGTCTCAAGATCAGGCCTTCACCGGCGGTGCCCAGTAGCACCTGACCGTTGGGTAATGCCTTCAGGGATCGAAGGTGGGTGTCCTCGCTGTCGAACAGAAGCTCACTCCGGCCCTCGGATCCGACCTGGAAGAGCTTGCCATCGGTTCCGGTCGCTACCAGGAGCCCGCCGCCAGGGGCACGCTCGAGGTCCCAGATGTAGGTCTGTTCGGGATCGAAGAAGACCGTCGCCTCGCCTCCGGCCAGGCGATAGACCTTGCCGTTCGGTGAAGAGCCGGCGAAGACGACGCCGTCCTCGGCTGCCAAGACGGCAAAGATCTCTGGCTCCGGGGCCTCGAAGAGGACCGTCGTCGCACCTTGCCGATCGATCAGGAGAACCCGGCCTCCGTTGCCGGTGCCGACGACCCAGCCCTCCGGGTGAGTAGCTGCCGACAGGAGAAAGGGCTCGTTGACCTCCGTCAATCGCTCCACCTGATCTGCCAGCCGCAGCGTGCCCATCGAGCCCAATCCGATTCCATCCAGCGTTCCGGCCAGGAAGGCTTCCCGGCTCCGCATCGAGTAGATCCGCACCTCTCCTGCCGCCAGCCGAGGTACGCCGACCAGCCCCGCCGCCAGGGCCGCGATTCCCAGCCAGCCGAAGCTGGCCGTCAGTAGATGCCCTGCTCTTGATCGTCTTGTCACATCAGCTCCTCGTCAGGTTGGCGATTCGGATGGCTCCCATCCTCTCCGCCTGGCGATGTCGGGGCAGATTGATGGAGCTCCCGGCCGGTCGCCGGAGAGTCTCCGGCCGCCGGCTCTTCCTTCAGCGGTCCTTCGCGCTGCACCTTCAGATCGACCCGGACGATACCCTCGACAGGTAGGTCCAGCTCGATGACACTCTCCTGAGCCACCGCCAGATGCAAGGGTGTGGCGCTGCTCGAAGGGGCCGCACTCCACAGCGAGCGCACCGAGGCTGGCAGCTGCGGCAGAACCTCGCCGCCTACCGACAGCCCCTCTCCCCGAAAAACGCCGAGGGCCACCAGTTCGCGCCTCGAATGAAACGAGCGCAGGAATCTGAGAGCCTGAAGGAAGGTCTGCGGCTCCGTCTTTTCTACTTCCAACCTCGCCACATCGACACTGATCCCATCTCCGACCAGCAGCGAATAACGGCCCTCCGGCAGACCGGTGGGAACATCGAGCGACAGCGAGGCACGGAACGCGCCACCCCGATAGGCCTGCAGATCGACCACCAACTCGATCCGGTCCCCCGGGCGAACGAGAGTCTGGCTGACGTGCGCCCCAACCAGGCGAGCCGTTCTGGGCTCCGCATACTGAATGAGCTCGATCTCGATCGAATCCAGACTGACGTTCTCGAACCTGTTGTTGAGAAAGAAGCTCGTGAAGGCGAACAGGTAGAAAGCCGCCTCCTGGGAGGCCAGCTCGCCATCGAAGCTCTGGCGGATCTCGAGCTCTCCCCACTCCGCCAGATCGAATCGAGCCCTGAGGTCGAGCCCCTGGCTACCGGTGCTCTGCGATGCCGCCTCGAGAGAGCCAAGAGCGGAGATGGCCACCAGGGTCGGAGTCAGCAGGGGTAGCCTTGCGACTCGCAGCTCGAACTCTCGGTCTACGAGCCCCGAGATCCGCACTATGAGGGGCGTCATCGGCGCTTCGGCACCGACTCGGCCGCGTATTCCCGCGGCCCTATCCATCTCGAAGGCACCGACCACAGCACCGAGATTGGTGATCTTGAACGAGCTCATCCGGCTGGAGAAGACCGTCACGACTTCGCTGGTGGCCATCGGCAAGCGCAGCGGTCCGACTCCGAGGAAGGGGTGCCCGAAGGCCAGGATCTCGTCGCCCCGGCGTTCTGTCACGGTCCCCGTAACCGCCAGACGCAGGTCCCCGTCCACCAGCACCCCGGCGACCGACGATCCGGCAGCCAGCTCCAGGTCCCCCGTGTCGGATGCAAGGCCGGCGGGAGCCAGGCTACCGAGCTCGACCGCCAGCTTTCTCTGGGTTGCACTCCCGAAGCCCACGGTGCTCCACTGGACACCACTCACCGCCGACTCCGGACCAGCGCCCTGGAGACTTCTCATGGGTTCCAAGACCTGCTGCCATGAGAGGGATCCGGAGACCAGATCTCGGAGCTCCAGAGGCGCACCGTAGGCCACAGAAGAGGACACGGGGGGTGCCCAAGCGCTCAAACGGCGCATCTGTTCGATGGGGGTGATACCAGCCACCGCCTCGTTGGCGAACAACCACGAGAAGGCCACTGCCCCCAGAAGGCGCCCGTCGACGTATACCGGGCTCCCACTCATGCCCGCAACCACGCCGGTGGCCTCCAGACCTTTACCGCTGAGTCGAGCCAGGATGACACTCGTCGAGGGTTGGGTGTTGCGCCACACCCCCAGTATCTCGACCTCGAAGCGCTCGGGTTCGGCGCCTTCGAAAACGGAGAGGCCGTAGCCAGTCAACCCTGGTCGCACCGACTCTAGAGGGAAGAGCTCTTCCTCGGCGGCAAGGGGTGAAGTTGTGATCCCGGCACCGATACCGATCGGTAACAGGAGCATCAGGAGACTGCACAAAATCCTATGCATTCCGGTGGCGCTCCGTAATCATCGGGCTCCTGCGGAGCGATCCGCAGGCTTTTCCGCACCGCTTGCGGAAAAGCCCCAGTTCCATCCCAGCCCTGAGAGTCTTTCTCGAAGCTCGGCGACCGGATATCGGCCTACCCTTAGGACCTCCAGACCCTGCAGTCCCAGAGACACGATGGTGGAGGGAGCGCCGCCGGGCAGCGGTCCGTCGTCGAGGATCAGGACTCGCCAGCCCGTCAACCTGCGAGCCAGGTCGTCCGGATCACAGATGGGGGCTTCGCCGCCTCTGTTGGCACTCGTGGCCGTCACGGGACTTCCCAGCCTCGTCAACAGGTCTACCAGCCGTGGGTGGTCTGGGATCCTCACCGCCAAGGAGCTGCCGGTACCGGTAGCTGGCAGGCGTCGTCGAGTCGGAATCACGACGCTCAGTGGCGCCGGCCAGAGCGAGGCCAGGACCTGCAGACGGGGATCTTCGACATCGATGCCGAGCCCGGCAAGCTGATCGAGGTTTCCAGCCACCACGGGTAGTGGCTTGTCGCCCGATCTCGCTTTGAATCGGTAAATGCTCTCGACTCCTTCGGCGCTCCTCGGATCTGCCGCCAGTCCGTAGCTGGATTCGGTCGGGATGGCAAGCATGCCGCCAGCCGCCAGGATCTCCTGGATGGCCTGCAGGGAGTCGCCCCAGCGCCAGACCTCGGGCTGATGGCTCATGGCACCCTCCGAGCCGTGGAGGCGATCAACTCCTCGGCATGAGACCGGGAAAGAGAGGTGATCTGCTTGCCAGCCAGCATGCGGGCGACCTCTTCCACTCTATCGAGCTCGGTCAAGGCATCGACCCGGGTAGCTGTGCGCCCACCACGGACCCGTTTTCGAACCCCGAAATGTCGATCGGCGTGACTGGCCACTTGAGCGAGGTGGGTCACGGCGAGAATCTGACCGCCGTCGGCCAGGCGTTGGAGCTTGCTTCCCAGGACGGCGGCTTCGGCTCCACCGATGCCGGCATCGACCTCGTCGAAGACCAGTGTCGGCAACTCCCCTGCGCCCTCGCCTCGCACCGCCAGTTGCAGCGCCAGATAGACCCGCGACAGCTCGCCGCCAGAGGCGCTGCTGGCCAGCGGGAGCATCTCCTCCCCCGGATTGGCTGCCAGCTCGAGCGTCACCTGATCGTATCCCCGAGCCGAGAATTCCACCGGTTCGCCGTCCAGCTCGAGGCGGCTTCCCTCCTGTCGCCGACGCGACAGGCGCACCGCGAAGCGCGCCTTGGCCATGGCCAGATCGCGCAGCTGCCGGTGAACCAGGCCGACCAGATGTTCACCCCATTCGACGCGACGGGTCGACAAATCGGCCGCCGCCTGCCGATACTCCGTCAAGGCAGAGCTCATCTGCGTCAGCAGCTCGTGCCGCTGTTCGACGTCTCCCAGCAGCTCCTCGAGCTCCGCACCGATCTGCTCTCGGTAGGCGAGGATCGCCGCTGTCGTGGGACCATACTTGCGACCCAGTCTGTCGATGACCGCCAGTCGCTCTTCGATGGCGTTCAACCGCTCCGGATCGGCCTCCATGGAGTCGAGACGATGGCGCATCCCATTTGCCATCTCCTGCAGCCCGATGGACATCGCCTCCAGCTCCTTCGCCCAACCTGCCGCCGGCTCCTCCCACTCGGCAATCTCGGCAATCCATCGACTCGCCCTCGAAAGCCTTTCGGAGGCGGAGCTGTCTTCGTCGAAAAGCACACTGAGCGAGCCGCCCAGCGAGCCGGTGATGGCCTCGATGTGTCGCTGTACGTCCCTTTCAGCCCTGAGGCCGTCCTCTTCTCCGGCCTCTAGCCTGGCGCCGTCGATTTCGCCAACCTGGAACCGCAGCAGATCGGATCGCTCATGCCGCAACCGGTCATCTCCTTCGACGCGCTCGACCCTCGCGACCAGCTCGCGAAAGCGGTGGAAGTGTCGTTCGACCCTTTGCAGGCAATCGACGGCTGGCTTGCCACCCGATCGATCGAGCCAGTACTGCTGCAACCGGGCCGACACCAGACCCAGTTCCTCGCGTTGACCGTGAATCCGAATCAAATGTGGCGCGACTCGCCCCAACAGGGTCAGGGTCACCGGCTGATCGTCCACGAAGACCCGGTTACGACCCTCGCGACTGACCTCCCGCCGCACGACCAGTTGATTCGATTCGCTGTCCAGCCCAGCCTCGCTCAGGACCTGACGCCACTGCTTTCCGGCCGGCTCGAAGACACCGGTCACGGACAGCACCTCTTCGCCGGTACGGATCAGCTCACTGGTTGCCCGAGCACCTGCAAGAAGAGCCAGAGAGTCCACCACGATGGACTTCCCAGCCCCCGTCTCCCCTGTCAGGACATTCAACCCGGGACCGAACTCGACAGAGACATCCTCGAGAACCGCCAGGTTCCGAACATGGAGATCTCGAAGCACTTCGTGGCCTCGGGAGTCTAGATTACCCGTGGAACCCAGGAAGTGGGTGGAGAAAAGAGATCGGATTGGCGAGGCTCGAGCAGCATGGGCGGAGCGAAAGTCTAGCAAAGACGGCTCATCCGACACAGCAGGGACACCTGCGTCGCAACCGTCGCCGCCGTCCACCTGCGGAGGGAGCTCGAGACCTACTGACAGCGTCCGACCAGCGCCTGAACGTCGTGGACGGTGAAGCGGTGGGATGGATCCACCGAAATGAAGCCACTGTCCTTGAAGTCGACGATGACCTGATTCACCCGTTCCCTGGAGGCGCCAACCAGCGCTGCCACATCGGTCTGGGTGAGTCGAAGCGGAATTCGCACGTTGTTCGAAGGATCGGCCTCGCCATACTGCTGCGCGAAGGCCAGAAGCTGCCGCGCTACCCTGCCACGCACGTCGAGGGTCGACAGGGCCTGGATCTGCTCGTTGGCCAGGCGCAGTCGCCGGCTCAAGAGTCGAACCAGGTTGTAGCTAAGCCCCTTCATGCTCTTGAGGCACTGATAGAAGGCATTGCGATCCATGATCAGGCAGTTGCATTCCTCCAGCGCGATGACGTTGGCCGAACGTCCGGCAGTGTCTACCATGCTCATCTCACCGAAGGTGTCGCCGGGCCCGAGAAAGGCCAGGATCACCTCCGAGCCATCCAGCTGGTCGACATAGATCTTCACGGTGCCGTCGAGGAGTATGTAGACCAGGTCCCCGGGTTGCGCCACGGTGATGATGTTGAGACCGGTCGTAAAGACCCGCTTGTGCAGCAACAGGTTCAGACGATTGAGATCTTCGGTGCTCAGGCCTTCGAACAGCCCGACTTGGCTCAGACTCTTGACATCCTCAACAGCTGGCATGGACCACCTCCACCAGAGTGCGAAGGAAACAGATGAAACATCCTCCTAAATCGATACCGTGCTACAGCTTACAGCAACTTCCCCATTTCTCAGCATTCTACCGCCTGCGACTATTCCTTGCGTACCCCGAGCATGGCTCGCATGACATGAATGGCCATCTCGGGGTTCTCCCGCAGCCGACGCGTGGAATAAGGATACCAGTCCTTGCCGTAGGGAACGTAGACCCGTAGTCGGTGTCCGCCGTCGAGCAGAATCTGCCTCAGTTGCTCATCGACTCCCAGCAGCATTTGGAACTCATAGCGATCGCGCGGCACCTGGTAGCGTTCGAGGAGGGCCACCGACGCACAGACCAGGTACTCGTCGTGCGTGGCGATGGCGGCGTAGATGCCACGGGTGATCATCATCTCCAATGCCGCCACGAAGTTGTGTTGCACCGTCTCAAAGCCCTTCCAGGCGATCTTCCTGGGCTCGATGTAGATCCCCTTGCAGAGCCTGACGTTACCTCCGGTCGGCGGCATATTCTCGATGTCCTGGAGCGTGCGTCGCATGTAGGACTGGAAGACGACGCCCAGGTTGCCGTACTTCGGCTGCAGGTCGTGATAGATGCGCAGTGTGGCATCCGTGCAGGTGTGATCCTCCATGTCGATGCGGACGAAGTTGCCGATCTCGAGAGCTGACGAGGCGATGCGTTCCACATTGTCTCGACAGAAGCTGTCGTCGATCTTCAGCCCCAGCAGCGTCGGCTTGATGGAGACATTCGAATCGACGCCCGAGGATTCGATGGCTTCGAAGAGGTGAATGTACTCCTCGACCGCGGCTTCAGCCTTGGAGCGCTCGCTGACCTCTTCGCCCAACACGTCCATGGTGGCAACAGCCCCCTGAGCATTCAGCTTGCGCACCTCCTCCAGTGCGGCCTCCACTGTCTCCCCTGCTACGTACCGCGCTGCTACCTTACCCACGATGGGCTTCGGCACGAGGGGCAAGGTGGTCACTACGAGCCGGCCAAACAGACTCATGGTTCCTCTCCGTTGTCAGGATTCAATCGATGGGATGGGGGGCGCTCAGCGCCTTGCTTCACGATTGCCGCCCGAGCCATTGCCGTGCGGCTCCTCCGCCACCCACCTTACCGCACGCGAGCACGGACAGACACCCCCCACTCGCCGTAGACTCGGCATCGTGCGGCCTGCCTCATCCCCGGTCAGCTCTCCGGAATCGACCCGGCGGAGCATCTGCGCGTAGTCCCTGAAGTCACGGCCTGCACGATAACCGTCGGGCAGGTGGCGGGTCAGATGCCGAAGATAGGCCTCGGCGTCGTCGAAGTCCTCTCCTGCCCAGCCGACCATCTTGAAGGCGGGCACACCGCGACGGCGAAAGAACTCCCGATGGGGCACATGAACGAGCTCTTCCCAGGAGATGCCTCGACTGCTGCCACCGTCGACCAGGAGCTTCTCCAGCAACGACTCGGCCTCGGACAGGGAGAGCTCGGGCAGGCGCGCCCGGATGAAACGCATATTCAGATCGCGAACGACCTTGCCAACCTCCTGATAGTACTGCTCCTGGGCCTCGGCGTTCTTCATCGGCTTGAGGCCATAGCGCACGTTGGTGCCACCTCCGCGCTCATCGCCGAACATCTCGAGACCCCGTGGCAGCCACTTGTTGATCGCTTTCTGAATGTCGTTGGTGGTGATGTAGACCGAGTCTCTGGCCGCCTTCTCCATCCATCGGCGCAGGGGAACGACACCAGCCGCCAGATGAAAGGCCTCCTCCCGGAGCATTTGCGGCATGCTCTCGGCCATGGGCTTGTAGGCACTGATGCGCTGCATGGAGAGCTGATACTTGCCCACACGATCGATCAGAGCGCAGAACGTGACGTTGTCGATGAAGGAGTCGAAATCGACGTTGAACGCACCCAGGATATGGGAGCCTGTCTGCATGGAGAGGATCTCCTCCACCATATCCGGCCCCGACTGATCGGTGACATCGCTCCAGTCATCCTCCAGGAGAAGGTGGAACATCTGGTAGCCGTGTCGCAGCTCCTCGGCCATCATGCGAAGAATCCAGAACTGCTCTTCCTCGTTCTGCGCCCTGGCCAACGTCAGCTGGTGCTGCTGAATGGAGCCGAACTCCGTACTGGCCTGCGCTTTCAGGGCACCCAACAGATGGCCGCCCTGCTGCGGCTCCATTTCGGCAGCCTGTTGGAATTTGGGCTTGCCCTTGCGGTCGCCGCACTCGACCTCGCTGCACATTCCCATCTCGCGGAAGGCGCAGAGCTCGAACCGGGTGTCCTGTGGGAAGTACTTGTCCCAGTTGTCGAGTAGAAAGTCGAAGTCTGGCAAGTAGGTCTCCTGCCACTTGACGACGGCCTGGTGGAATCTTTTCGGTAGGTAGGTCTTGGTAACACTCATGCGCGGGCTCCGGGCCTCCGAGGCCAGGGTGGAATGGATGTCCAGCTACAGGTTCTTGACGAAGGAGCGCAACGGGGCGGGCTCGAAGCCCAGACTGCCGAAGAAACCGGTGATCTCCGTCATGGTCTCATCGACCAGGGTTCTGACGCTCGACGCGCCCTGGCTCTGAAAGTGGTCCAGCATTCTCTCTGCAAGTCGTCTTCCGATGGCCTTTCCCCGGAGGTCCGGATCGACCCCCATGACCTCGATCCAGCCAGTCGGCTCTTCCAGGCCGAAGTCGCCGGAACGAACCTCTCCGAGCATGAAGCCGACCACTTTGCCATCGGCCTCGGCGACCACCAGCGCTTCGGGATCCCGCCGCAGATAGTAGGTGATCCGACGCTCCCAGACCTCGGGTCGGTACTCTCCACCGATCTTCTCATCGAGAGCGGTGATGCCGCCGATGTCGGTGTCCTCCAGTTGGCGAATCTGCACTACGGTCTCTGACTCAGTCATGAGCTCGATTCTCTCCTGGGGTAGGCCGAAAAGCCTCGATTGAGGTTCTTGAAACCGCCACGATTCTAGCCGCTCACCGGGAGCCGCGCAAACCGACCGGATATCCACCCACCGGCCCCGACCGCGGCCAGGACGATCTTCAGGAGAGCCGTTGTCAGGGCTGCTGAAGTTCGTCACAATCCGGACCGGCGGAGCGAGGAGGATCTCGCGGCGGCAGGCAGGTACCCGATATGGAAGACAACGGCAAGCCCTCTCTCCACGACGACCTCACCCAGGCTGAAGACCCCAGCCGGCAGAGTTTCGTCAACCTCCACCTGGCCTTGCTGGCTGTTCAGGTCAGCTTCAGCGGCTTTCACGTCGTCGGCAAGCTGGTTCTGGATGATGTCCCGCCCCTGGCCCTGGCCTGTCTCCGGGTGCTCTTTGCCACCCCGGTCCTACTGCTCTTCGCGGCCCGACGAGGCGGCAGGGTTCCCGAGCTCCGCTGGCTGCCCAGGTTGGCCCTGCTGGGCTTTCTGGGCGTCTTTCTCAACCAGGTCCTCTTCATCGTCGGGCTGAGCTACACGACGCCGACCAACGCGGCCATCCTCATGTCCTCGATCCCGGCCTTCGCAGTGGGCGTGGCGGCCCTGCTGGGTCTCGAGCGCATCGGTCCCTACCGTTTGGCGGGCGTGATCCTGGCCATCTGTGGCGCCCTGGTCCTCCTCGATCCAACTCGATTCTCGCTGGGCGACAGCACCCTACTCGGCAACCTGCTGATCCTGATCAACTGCCTCAGCTATGCCACCTTCCTGGTACTCCACCGCCCCATCCTGCGGCATCTCCCCTGGCAGACGGTGATTGCGGGCGCCTTCGTATTCGGCAGCTTCGGTGTGCTGGCAGTAGGGGGTTCGACTCTCGGCAAGCTCGATCCCAGCAGCCTGTCCACCGCCACCTGGGCGGGAGTCCTCTATATTCTGGTCTTCCCGACGGCCCTGAGCTACCTGCTCAACTCCTGGGCCATTCGACGCTCTTCATCGCTGTTGGTGGCCGCCTACACCACTCTCCAGCCGCTCCTGACGGCCCTGCTGTCGAGCCTCTTCCTGTCCGAGGTATTGACCTGGCGTCAGGCGATCGGCTTTGCGCTCATCGCCTCGGGGCTGTGGTGCGTCAGTTGGAGGGCTGGCCGCCGGACGAGACAAGGGGCTGCACCCGAGAATTCAGCCTGAACGTCATCTCGGTGCCGCCACATGCTCGTGAGCATGATAGCTGCTGCGTACGAGGGGGCCGGATTCACAGTGACTGAATCCGAGACCCAGGGCAAAGTCCCGGTAGCTGGAGAACTCATCCGGGTGCACCCATCGATCCACCGGCAGATGGGCCGAAGTCGGCTGAAGGTACTGACCGATGGTCAGGATCTCAACACCGGTGTCTCGGATGTCCTGGAGCGTCTCCCGCACTTCCTCGGGGCCTTCGCCCAATCCAACCATGATGCCGGTCTTCAGGCGCCCTGAGAAGACACCCTTCTGGCGCTGCTCGGCCACCGACTCGAGCAACCTGAGAGAACGCTCGTATCGACTTCCGGGCCTCGCCGTTGCATACAGCCTGGGCACCGTCTCCATGTTGTGTGAGTAGACCTCCGGAGCCGCACCCAGAACGATATCCATGGCCTCCGGAACACCCCGAAAATCGGGAGTGAGGACTTCGACGGCGGTGCCGGGAGTGCGTCGATGGATGGCCTCGATGACACGGGCGAAATGGGCCGCACCTCCGTCTGCCAGATCATCCCGATCCACCGAAGTGATGACCGCGTGTCTCAATCCCATCTCTGCAACAGCCCGGGCCACGTTCTCGGGCTCGTCCTCCTCGACGCCAGGTCGGGGCCTGCCCGAAGTCACCGCACAGAAACCGCAACGGCGCGTGCAGATATCTCCCAGGATCATGATCGTGGCCGTCCCATGTTCCCCCCAACACTCGTAGATGTTGGGGCAGCGGGCTTCCTGGCAGACCGTGTTCAGGCTCAACCCCTCCACAAGCCTGGTGACCTCGTGGTAGCGCCTGGGCGTCGCAAGCCGGATACGAAGCCAGTCGGGGCGAGGCTTCCTGAGCCGCTCGGAAGGTAGGCTCTTGCCCAGTTGAATCAGAGAGTCGGACACGACAGCCGAGTTTATCGGATCCTAACCCGCGTTGATCGGCGCAACCTCCAGGGAGACATCCAGGGCCGGAGCGCTGTGCGTGACCCAACCGACCGATATCAGATCGACTCCGGCGGCGGCCGCAGCTTCGATGGTGTCAGCCGTGATGCCACCCGAGGCCTCGGTGACCAGGGTGCCGCGACATCGGGCCACCGCAACGGCCAGATTTTCGGGCGACATGTTGTCCAACAGTACGGCGTCGACACCGGCATCGAGAACCTCCTCGAGCTGCTCCAGGCTATCGACCTCGACCTGGATCTTGACCTGATGGCCGACGCAAGCCGTCGCCTCGGCGATGATCCGGCGCAGATCTCCTATGAGCTGTAGGTGGTTGTCCTTGATCAGGACGCCGTCATCCAACCGGAAACGATGGTTGGCGCCGCCGCCAATGCGCACCGCGTATTTTTCCAGCGCTCGAAGTCCGGGAGTGGTCTTTCGAGTGCAGATGACCTGGGCGGGATAGCCTTCGATTCTCTCGACCAGGCTCCGGGTTGCCGTGGCGACACCCGACAGGTGACCCAGGAAGTTGAGCGCTGTTCGCTCGGCAGACAGGAGCGACCGGGCTCTTCCCACGAGTCGAACGATGCCGGCCCCTAGTTCGAGGTCGTCACCATCTTCCGACAGTCGATGGACCTCGACCGCCGGATCCAGGAGGCGGAAAGCCAGCACTCCGACCTCGAGGCCGCACAGTCTTCCGGCGGATCGAGCAACGATCCTGGCCTCGGCCATCGCGTTGCCCGGCAGCACGGCGGCAGAGGTCAGGTCGCCTCCCATCCCGAGGTCGTCGACGAGCTCGCGGCGCACCAGCTCCTCGAAGAGAATCGGATAGAGCTCTGCCACTCCTGAGGCCCTTTCGCTCATGGCGTGCTCTCCCGAGAACCCGCCAGCGCCGCAACCGGCTTCTCCTCGCCGAGGAAGCCAATCTCGATCGGGGGTACTGCCTCCCTGTTGCCCACGACTGTCAGTCCGAAGCGGCGCCCGGCCTGGAAGTCGCTCTGGGGATAATCCTGTCGGAAATGACCGCCCCGGCTCTCCTGTCGAAACAGGGCTGCCTTGGCGACCAGCCGCATCACGGTCAGCTGACGGCGCAACGCTCCATCGACCCCCTTCTCGAGCCACTCCTCAGACCAGGCCAGGGCCCGACCGAGCCCCGCTGCCTCCCGGACCAGCCCGAGGTCGGTCCACATGCGATGGCGCAATTCCGCCGCGATCTTCCTGGCCTGCCGAACACCGAGAGGTCGCCGCGTCTGCGTTGTCTCTCCAACCGAAGCCATGAGACCGGTTCGGAAAGGTCCCGCAGCCGTCTGCAGGGCCGTATCGATGTCTGCCGCCACGCCACCGCCGAAGACCAGGGCCTCCAGCAACGAGTTGCTGGCCAGGCGGTTGGCACCATGAGCTCCTGTGCAGGCCACCTCTCCACAGGCCCAAAGGCCTGGGGTGGAGGCCCGCCCGTGGGCATCTGTCCAAACGCCTCCCATGTGATAGTGAGCGGCCGGCAGCACCGGGATCGGTTGCGAAGATGGGTCCAGGTCATGGTCCCTGCACAGACGGTAGACCGTCGGAAAACGCTCGACTCCACCAGACTTCATCACCTCGCGGGCGTCGAGAAAGACCTCTTCGCCCCTTTGCCGCCGACTCCAGATGGCGCGGGCCACGATGTCTCTCGGGGCCAGGTCGCCGGCAGGGTGGAGAGCGCTCATGACGGAATTGCCGGCCGTGTCGATCAGAGTGGCCCCGGCACCGCGCAACGCCTCGGTGATCAGGGGCATCGGATCGACACCGACTGCCAGTGCGGTGGGATGAAACTGGACGAACTCGACATCCGCGACCAGCGCTCCAGCCAGCGCCGCCATGGCCAGCCCTTCACCGGTCGACTCCGGCGCGTTGGTGGTGTGGGCGAACAAGTGGCCGAGCCCACCTGTGGCCAGGACGACTGCGCGGGCGCCATGTAGCACGAGACGTTCATCGGCGTGACGGCTCAGCACTCCAACGATCCGTCCCTGACAGACTACGAGCTCGAGAGCCTCTGCCGCCTCGAAACGGGCGATCGACGCCTCACCTGCCACCCGCTCGACGAGGGCTCTCACCAGCTCAGCGCCACTGCGGTCACCACCACAGTGCAGAACCCTCGCACGTGAGTGCGCTCCCTCTCGAGCCAACGAGTAACTCCCGCCCGGCTCCCGGTCGAACCGCACGCCCAGAGCCTCGAGACGTCTGATCTCTTCCGGACCGGCCCTCGTCAGCAGGTCGACCACAGCCGGCTCGGCCAGTCCGTCAGCGGCAGCGAGCGTGTCCACAGCATGCTGACCCGACGAGTCGTCTTTGCCAATCGCTGCTGCCACACCGCCCTGGGCCAGTCGACTCGACCCACCACGACCGAGCGAGCCTCGAGTTATCAAATGCACGGAGCGCGGTGCCAGGCCGAGCGCGGCGCGCAGTCCGGCGACGCCACTTCCAATGACCACCACATCGGCAAGGACCCTCTCGTCGACTCGGCTCAGCAGGGCCTTGCTCACGATCTCTCGCCTCTCCCGACTTCGAGCATCCTTTGCAGCGCTTCTCGGGCGCCCTTCGCAACCTGTGCCGGCACTTCCACGCTCGGCTCGAGGTGTTCCAGGGCCTGCACGATCTTGGGCAGGGTGATCAACTTCATGTGAGGACAGAGATTGCAGGGGCGAACGAACTCGATCTCCGGTAGCTCCACCGCCACGTTGTCGCTCATGGAGCACTCGGTCACCAGCACGGCCCGCTCGGGCCGGCTGTTCTCGAGATGACGGATCATGCCGCTCGTCGAGCCCACGAAGTCGGCCTCGCGCAGCACGGCATAGGGACACTCGGGATGTGCCAGCACCTGGATGCCTGGATGCTGCTGGCGGTACTCACGCAGCTCGTCGGCCGTGAAACGCTCGTGGACCTCGCAGTGGCCCTCCCAGCGGATGATCTCGACCTTCGTCTGACGCGCTACGTAGTCGCCGAGATACTCGTCCGGCAGGAAGATGACCCGGTCGCTGCCGAGGGACTCCACGACCTCCACGGCGTTGGCCGAGGTACAGCAGACATCGGACTCCGCCTTGACTGCCGCCGAGGTATTCACGTAGGTCACAACGGGAACTCCCGGATGACGGTCGCGTACCCGACGAACGTCGTCGGCCGATATCGAGCTGGCCAGGGAGCAGCCGGCTTCCGGGTCGGGAAGGATCACGGTCTTCTCGGGGCTCAAGATCTTGGCCGTTTCCGCCATGAAGTGAACCCCACAGAGGACGATAACGTCGGCCTCGGTTTCGGCGCCTATCCGTGCCAGGGCGAGAGAATCTCCGGTGAAATCGGCAACACCGTGAAAAATCTCGGGAGTCTGATAGTTGTGGGCGAGGATCACCGCGTTCCTCTGCTTCTTGAGGCGATCGATCCGCTCGATGAGCGGCGAATGGATTGCCCACTCGATCTCGGGGATGACGCCACGCAGGCGCTGGTAGACAGGGTCCTCTACCGACACAGACAGAGAGGAGGGGGTCGCCTCACTCGCTTGGGGAAATCGTTCGTGGTCCATGATCTTCAATTATGCTCAAATAGAGAATAAGGGTGATAAAAAAAGAACGCGGTCGCCGCGGTCTCTACTTATGCTAATGGAGAGCATAAGCGCTGTCAAGACCACCCCCCCTCGTAGCCGCGGGCTCAGGCATCTCGGGGAGGCCGACTCCCGGGGCTGGACGTTCATGCAATACCTCCCGGCGGAATCGGAACAGCTCGGCTGGTCTACCCCCCGTGTGAACCGTCTGCTTGCCGGTACCCTCCACCAGTCCGGCATGCGCTACAAGGCGACGGAAATTCTGCTTGTGGAGACCAACGCCCGCCAGTGACTCGACGACGCGCTGCAGCTGCAGGAGGGTGAACTCCCTGGGCAGCAGCTCGAAGATCACAGGTCGGTAGCGGATCTTGCCGCGCAGCCTGCCCAGGGCCGTGGCCAGAATGCGACGATGATCCAGACATAGACTCCTACCGGGAATCGGATTCGGCCACTCGGACTGCCCTTCTGCTTCGAGACCCTCCTGCGCCTGCCCGACCACACGATCCCGCCTGGCCTCGCCGACAAGACCCGCTTCATACAGCAGCTCGTAACGGTCCAGGGCCCTTTCTCCATCCCACCGGGCGCCACCCAGACCGAACGCGATGTCGGCACGTTCCCGACGATTCCGCCGCTCACCGGAATCGGCACTGCCCTCCACCCACCGAGCCAACGCCGGCTGCACGGAATTGGCGATCAGCGTGGGCGGACCCTCGCGGCGATCCTCCCATGGGAAGAAGCTGTACCAATCCCGCCACCGACCCCCGCCACCGACCTGGCTCTCTTTGACCAACGCCAGATAGCCGATCGACAGAGCGCGACGCCCCTGTCTTTCCCCGGGCGGCTCGCGATCGCGATCTCCAAAGGTGTACAGCTGCTCTACGTAGCCGAGCGACAGATCCGTCTGCTCCTCCACCCAGCGCCGTAACCCGAGCTCCAGCGTCCGATCCCGCATCGGGTCCAACAGTCCGAAGGGTAGAGCCTCGCGAGTCGAATCGGAATCCTCATCCGCGCCCTGCCAGGGAACGCTGAGAATCCGCGGCACGCCTTCGGTCACCGCGACGATGACGGCATTGAGTCCGACGGTGACACCTTCGGTCGAAGCCTCGGATCTCATCCCTTGATCACTCCCATCGGTTTCAGCTGGGCGACCTTGCGGCTGATTCCAGCCCCTTCTACCACATCGACGACCGCCGCGACGTCTTTGTAGGCCTCGGGCATCTCCTCGGCTACCGTCGCCATCCCCGCTGCCATGACCAGAACGCCGTCTCTCTCCAGCTCCTCCAGCAGATTCCTCCCCCGGGTCTGCTTTTTGGCCTGCTTACGACTGAGTCTTCTACCTGCACCATGGCAGGTGGAGCCGAAGGTCTCCCGGTAGGCTCTCGAGGTGCCCACCAGAACGTAGGAATAGCGACCCATGTCGCCTGGTATCAGCACCGGCTGACCGACCTCCCGGTAGGCCTCCGGAGTCTGCGGGTGACCGGGGGGATAGGCCCTTGTCGCACCCTTGCGGTGGATACAGAGACGACGACTCCGACCATCGATCTCGAAGGTCTCGAACTTGGCGATGTTGTGGCAGACATCGTAGACCACCTCGAGTCCTGCTTTCCTGGGCCCCAACTTCAGAGCCTGAAGGAAGCTCTCGCGAGCCCAATGGGTCATCACCTGCCGGTTGGCGAAGGCATAGTTGGCCGCAGCCGACATGGCGCCCAGGTAATTCCGTCCTTCGGGAGACTGGATCGGTGCGCAGCAGAGTTGGCGATCGGGCAGCTCGATACCATAGCGAGCGGCAGCCGCCAACATGACCCGGATATGGTCTGAGCAGACCTGATGACCCAGGCCGCGCGAGCCGCTGTGAAGGGTCAGGGTCACCTGATCCTCGAACAGGCCCAGGGCTGCTGCAGCCGGCTCGTCGTAGATCTCGGCCACGTACTGGATCTCCGCGAAGTGGTTGCCGGAGCCGAGAGTTCCCAGCTGATTTCGGCCGCGTTGATAGGCCCGATCCGAGACCAGGTCCGGTCTCGCCCCCTGGATACATCCGCCTTCTTCCAGAAACTCCAGATCCTCCTCGTAGCCCATGCCGTTGTCGACGGCCCAGGCAGCCCCCTGGGCCAGGACACGGGCCAGCTCCTGGCGGCTCAACCTGAGATCGCTCCGCCCCTTGCCGATGCCGGTCGGGATGTTCTGGTACAAACGGGTGAGAAGGTCCCGCACTCTGGGCTGAATTTCGGTGCGGCTCAGACCCGAGCGCAACAGGCGAACGCCACAATTGATGTCGTATCCGACCCCGCCGGGCGAAACGACCCCCTTCTTGCCGTCCATCGCCGCCACACCACCAATGGGGAACCCGTAGCCCCAATGAATGTCGGGCATGGCCATGGAGGCGCCGACGATTCCCGGCAGGTGGGCGACGTTGACGACCTGCTGGAGGCTGTGGTCCTGACGGAGCTCAGCCATCCTCTCCGCGCTCGCGAAGACGAGGCCCTCCACCTGCATCTTGCCCTGGCGGGGAATGCGCCAGCGAAACTCATCGATCTGCTCGACATGCATGGCTCACACACCTCCGCACCCGATTCGAGCGGCAACACCCTCCTTCTCTCGTCAAGGCTACGCCTGTCGAGAGGCAGCCGCAAGCGCCGCCGATTCAGATGTCGAAGATGACCCGAGCCTGCCAGCCACGGCTCGATGAGGTCACCTGCAACTGGTGGTAGGTCACCGCTTTGATCAGGGTCTTGATCCGATGTCGGGCTGGGTCGTATCGCTCACCCCGCAGCGTTCCACGAAGCAGCCAACCGCCACCTTCCTCCTCGACCCCGACCTCGGCGAGGCGAAACAGGACCGACTCCGTCTCGAAGAGGTAGACCAGCTCGTTCAGCCAGTCCACCAGCAGGTCCTCTCGGCTGGGTGCCCTGAGCTCGACCTGCCGCTCCACTTCGGCCCCTACTTCGCCGACCTCGGTCAGGCTGTCCGTGAGAGCCAGGAGGCTCTCCGACAGCAGCTCCTCGAAGCTGGCTGCCTCGACTTCGACACCCATGTCGGCGGTGTGCTCGATAAAGCGGTAGGCCATCAGCCCGACCTTCTCATCAGCCGATCGGGGCTCACGGCGACCGGGCGGCGTTGAAAGACCTCCGCCAGGTACCGGGCACAAAGACCTGCCAGCTCGGGGAGCGAAAAGACCCGCCCGGTGAGCTCGGCAATGGAGGTCATCTCCACTCCCTGGAGGCCGCAGGGCACAATGGCGGCGAAGTAGTCCAGATCGGTATCGACGTTGAGCGCGAATCCGTGGGTCGTGATCCAGCGGCTGACGTGAACACCGAGGGAGGCGATCTTCTTGCCTTCCACCCAGACTCCGATCTCGGGGCCGTGGGACCTGGACTCGGCTGACAGACCGACTTCGGTCAGCACTCGTACCAGCACCTCCAGCAGATCGCGCACGTAGCGCCGAAGATCGCGGCGATCCGGATTCAGATCGAGGATCGGATAGCCAACGAGCTGCCCCGGTCCGTGATAGGTGACCTGGCCGCCACGGTCACACTCCACGACCTCGACCCCCCGCATCCGCAGCCAGTCGGGATCTCCCAGGATATCGCTGCGGTTGGCGTTGCGACCCAGAGTCAGGACATGAGCGTGCTCGAGGAGCAGCAACGCCTCGTTTCCCTCACCCGCACGCAGACTCTCTCGGCGATCCTCCTGAAGAGCTACGGCCTGCCGATAGTCGAGCCTGCCGAGATAGCTCCACTCCAGAGTTCGCTGGTTGGCTGCGGTCACTTCGAATCTGCGGTGGATCGAAACTCTCTCACCTGAAGCCGAGCCCGACCTGGTCGCCTACTGGAAGGAGTCGAGCTCGGACCAGGTCTCTTCCAGCAGGGTCCGCCGAACGTGGTTCATGAAGCTGTCGGCCTCCGCACCGTCGATCAGACGATGATCGAAGGTCAGAGCGAAATAGGCCATGGTCTTGATGGCGATCGTGTCGTTGCCATCTGCATCGCTCTCCACGATCGGACGCTTCTCGATGGCGCCGATGCCGAGGATCGCCACCTGGGGCTGATTGATGATAGGAGTGCCGAACAGGGACCCGAACACCCCGGGATTGGTAACCGTGAAGGTTCCTCCCTGGACCTCCCCGGGACTCAGGCGCTTGCTTCGAGCCCGATCGGCGAGGTCGTTGGCAGCCTTGGCGAGGCCGACGAGATTGAGCTGGTCGGCGTGCCGAATCACCGGCACCAACAGGCCCCGATCGAGTGCCACCGCCATCCCCAGGTTGATGTCCTTCTTGTGAACGATGTCGGTGCCAGCGATGGAGGAATTCAGGTTCGGAAAGGCCGTCAGCGCGTTGGCCACCGCTTTGAAGATGAAGGGCATGAACGTGAGTTTCGTGCCGTGGGTCTGCACGAACCCCTCCTTGGCCCGCTGTCGAGCCTTGGCAACACGCGAGAGGTCCACCTGAAAGACCGTACTGACATGCGCCGAGGTCGCCTTCGAGTAGACCATGTGAGCCGCGGTCAGGCGACGGATGTTGGACATGGGCTCGATTTCGACGCTGTCGCCTTCGTTGTAGGGTGCCACGTAGAAGTCGCCGGCCTGCTGGGGAGGGGCTTTGACCACCTTTGCGGTTCGCATCGCAGAAGCCGGAGCCAGGGAGTGTGGAGCTGCCGCTGGCAGCGGCGGAGCCGACCGCTTTTCCAGGTAAGCCTGCATGTCCTTCTTGGTGACGCGCCCGTGAATACCAGTACCCTGGACCTGAGATAGATCGACGCTCTCCTCAGCCGCCATCTTTCGCACCAGTGGACTGGAGAACCGGCGAATCCTGTCGACCAGCTTGCCCTCCTCCGCCGGGTCCGCATCGCTCACCGCGGCGACCTCCGCTGCTGCCACCGGCTCGTTCTCCACAATTTCCACGGAGGTGGCCTCGGCGACCGCGGTTTCAACAGTCGGCGGCTCGGAGACAGTCTCGGAGACCGGCCGTTCTGAAGCCTCCCCGATGAGGGCGACCAACTCGTTCACCTGCACCGTCGCGCCCTCCGGATGGTGGATTACCAGTAGGGTTCCGGAAGCCGGGCTGGGGATCTCGGCATCCACTTTGTCGGTGGATATCTCGAACAACGGCTGATCTCTCTCCACCCGCTCTCCCACCTGGACCAGCCACTTGGTGATGGTGCCCTCGGCGATGGACTCGCCCATCTCGGGCACGATGACTTCCGTGGCCATGTCGGATTCTCCCTTACTCGACTCGATGACTCAGTCCAGAAGCCGGGGCTTCCCAGGATTCCTGCACAAACCGATCCACTCTCCGCCGTCCCCTCAGATATGGATCGCCTGCCCTACAGCGGCGTGGGCGGCCTCGGCGACAGCCTCTGACAGGGTCGGATGGGCATGAATGGTGCGGAACAACTCCTCTGTCGTGGACTCGACCTGCAGCGCGACACAGGCCTCGGCGATCAAGTCCGTCGCATGGCGGCCGATGATATGGACTCCGAGGAGCTCATCGTACCGGGTCTCACGGACAATCTTGACAAAACCTTCGGTGTGCCCCTCGATGGCTGCCTTGGCCAGTGCGGTGAACGGGAACTTGCCCGTGGCGACATCGTAACCGCGCTCTCTGGCCTGGGCTTCAGTCAGACCGACGCTCGCGACCTCCGGATCACAGTAGGTGACAGCTGGAATCCGGTCATAGTCGATCGGTCGTACCTGCTGCCCCGCCATGTGCTCGACGGCCAGGATGCCTTCCGCCGAGGCGACATGCGCCAACCAGGGTGTGTTGACGACGTCTCCGATGGCGTAGATGTGGGGCACGTCGGACTGCATGAGCT
>JAUVRX010000039.1 GCA_030597375.1 Acidobacteriota bacterium | reverse complement strand
TGAACCTGGCAGTGACCGCCGAGGCCTGGGAGCAGGTTGGACCCTTCGACGAAGGCCTCGCAACCAGCGAGGACTTCGACTGGGTGCTGCGCGCCCGGGCCGCCGGACTGGCCCTTCGATTCGAGCCGCGGGCCGTCGTGCACCACGCTGCGATTCGCCGCGATCGGCAGGATGTGAAGGCTCACGCCGACTGGTACGGACGAAACTTCAACGACTTTCGCAGGAAGCACCCCGGCATCTTCGACAGCGGCCCGCCCTGGCGCAGCCGCCGGCGTCTTGCCCTGTTTCGCCCGTTCAAGGCCCTGGTCTCGGCGACGATGATCTACGCCCGGCACCCCGACCTCCTGGCCGCCTGGAGAGCCTTTCCTGGCGTTGTGACCTTCAAATCGGCCTGGTACAAGTCGATCCTGGAGAACTGGCAGGAACCGTAGCGAGCCATGGAATCCACCGAGAAGCGGTTTCTGGACTCGATCCTCGCTGCGGGCGGTAGTCAGATCGCCCGGACCCTCCTGCGCCTCATCGCCGACCTGACGCTGGCGCGCCTCGTGCTGCCGGATGGCCACGGTCTGTTCGCTCTGGCCTGGTCCACGGTGGTGATTGCCGGATTTGTCCGCGACCTCGGCCTACCCTACGAACTGGTCCGCGATCCCAAACAGCCCTACGGCACGGTGATGGTCTGGGAGCTCGCCTCGGGCGCTTTCGTCACAGCCATGCTGATCGCCGCAGCGCCGCTCTTCGGGCGGCTGGATCCCACACTGCCCCAGGTGCTTCGCGTACTCGCCCTCTGGGTGCTGATCGAGGCGGCAGCCGTGGTGCCTCGGGTCTACTTCGAGCGCCAACTCCAGGTCTCCAAGCTGGTCGCACCCGAGATCCTCCGGGGCCTGACCTTTGCCACCGTCTCCATTTCCCTGGCGGCAACCGGCTTCGGCGTCTGGAGCTTCGTGATAGGAGAGCTTCTGGCCGCCACCATCTTTCTGATCGTTCTCTGGATGAGGGCTCGCGGCACTTTCTCCCTGCAAGCCGACCTTCGCATGATGCCTGGACTGCTGAAACGGAGCAGTCTTCTCTTCGTCATCGCCCTGATGGCGAACACCCTGCCATTCGTAGGTCGCTACATCGTCGAGATGGTGGACTCCACTTTCATGGTCGGTCAATACGAGAAGGCTCTGCTGTGGGCCCTGCGAGCACAGATTCTGCTCAGCCCGGCCCTCGCCAGAGTGATCTATCCGGCTCTGGTGACCTATCGCTCGAATCGGTCACGCTTCGTCGGTGCCTTTCGCCTGGGAACGGTCGCGATCCTCTCGATCGAGGTGCTGTTGGCCTACTTCCTGTTCTTCAATGCGGAAGTCGTGCTGCTCAAGATCCTCCTCGGCCCCAACTGGGAGCCGGCCGTACACCTGCTTCGGATCCTCTGCTTCCTGCCACTGATCGATCCTTTCACCCGCCTTGGCGGAGAGATGCTGAAGGCCTACCGTGAGGATCGGATCTGGTTGCTCATCGTGCTGCTGAATCTCGCATCTCTGGTCGGCTTCGGCTGGTTTCTCGCCCAGCGGATGGGTCCGGACGGAATGGCCTGGGCCCATTACCTGATGCTCGGTAACCTGATCATGATGTGGCGGGTCAGCAGGATCTGTGGCTCCGAGTTCTGGCACCTGGTACGGGATCTCCTGATCACCTATCTCCTACCCCTGCCGTTTTTCGCCGCCATCGCCTACTTCTTCCCGGCGGCCGGCTGGGGGCGCTTCGCGGCGTCGCTGCTGGCGGTAGCCCTCGTCGGCGGCATGATGTTGGCTCGCTTCGCCGGACCGTTCCGGGCGTTCTTCCTCGGCGGCCAGGCCGATGAGGAAACGACCGAGCCCTCGCCATGACCCTACCGAACCAACATCCGAAGCCCAAGGTGGCCGTCATCCTCTCCGGCTTCGGGGAGGTCCAACGGGGCGCAGAGAACCTGCTCTCTCAGTGGCTTCCCAGGCTCGAGGATCGCCTCGATCTCCACGTCTACTCCCGGACGGGTAAAGGCCCGGGGGGCATCGCCAGGCCGGCGATCTCCCGCTCCTCCGTTGAAAAGCTGTACCTAGCGTCTCACTGGGGGCGCAAACTGCTGGACACGCTCTATCTGGAGCCGATCCACGTCGAGTGGACAAGTCATCTCCTGACATCGCTGCCCTCGCTCGCCAGGGGTCGTTACGATGTGATCTGGCACGAAACGGGGCTGTGGGGCGGCTATCTGCTTTCCTGGCTTCGCGGCCTTTCCGGGGTCCGCCTGCTGGACGTAGCGCACAGCAACCAGTTGGGTTGGGAAGTGCCGTTTGCTCGCCGCCGACCCGATATCTTCGTGGCTCAGACTCGCAGTTTCGCCGAGGAGATCCGCTCCCAGGTGCCAGGCCTCCGGGTGGAAGTGGTACGGCAGGGTGTCGATTGCGATTTCTTCCGGCCGGGACTGGAGCCCTATCCAGTCGGGCTACAGCACCCGGTGATCCTGGCGGTGGGAGCACTGTCGCCGGAGAAGGCCCCGGACCTGGCCGTCGAGGCAGTCGCAAGAACCCGAGCTTCCCTGGTTCTGGCAGGTGACGGACCTCTGGCGCAATCGATGGATTCCCTGGCCCGCGACCGACTCGGCCCTGATCGCTACCAACGCCTCGTCCTCGAGCGCGGCGAGATGCCCCACCTCTACGCTGCAGCCGATCTCCTCCTGGCACCCTCCCCCCGGGAAGCGGGACCCCTGGCAGCCCTGGAAGCGATGGCCTGCAACAAGCCGGTGGTGGCCACCGCCGATTCGGCCCGCCTGGAGCTGATCGGAGATGGCGGGATCCTCGTCGAGGGGGTCGATCCCCAGGCTTTCGCCGACGCCATCGAACAAGCCCTGGAGCTGCAGTGGGGAGATCGCCCCCGGAGACAGGCTCGTTCTCACTCGGTGGAGGACTCGGCCAACAAGCTTGGCGATCTGCTGTGCGAGCTGGCCCGGAGGCGAAAGTGACTGGCCTGCTACCGAGGCGGACCTTGCCGGTCCTCATGTATCACCGACTCGGCCGATGCCCCGGCGGCGATCCGCAACTCTGGGTCACAGAGCAGACCTTCGCCCGGCACCTGCAGTGGATTCGCCAGCGTGGTCTGCGAACGCTGTCACTCGATGAAGCCTACGAGTGCTTCAGCTCGAACAGCCCTGCGAAGGATGCCGTTCTGATCACCTTCGATGACGCCTTCGCCGAGACTCTGGAGAGGGCAGCTCCCCTACTCCAGGAGCTGGAGATGCGCAGCACCGTCTTCGTCCCAGCTGGCCTCCTCGGAAAGAGAGCGACGTTGGCCTCCCAGGGTGGCTCCTACGAGATTGCCACCGAAGGGCCCATCGTGGACGAAGAAGGGCTGAGGAGGTGGATCGACGCTGGACAGGAGGTGGGCTCCCATTCGCTCACCCACTCGGACCTGACCACCGTCAGCCCCGAGACCGCCAGCGCGGAAGCTGCCCGATCGAAGCGACGCCTCGAGGAGGTTCTGGATCACCCCGTCCTGGACTTCTGCTACCCGTTTGCCCATCACGACGCGGAGGCTCGGCGGGCCGTTTCCGAGGCTGGATACCGAGCCGCCTACGCCGGTGAGCCTCCGACCGAAGACCTGTTCGCCCTACCCCGGATGATGGTCTTCCCGGACGACACCGAACAGCGCTACGCGCGCAAGCTTTCAGGCTTCTACTACTGGATATCCGCCTGGCACGTTCGACTGACTCGGGCCAGCCGACGGCGGTAGGCGAGCCAGGCACTCATTTCATGGCAAACTACATCAGCTCATGAGCTTTTGGCCAAACTTTAGCCGCGACCTGCGGCGAATCGGTGAGATCAAGGGGAAAGGCACACTGCGGACCTTTCTCGAGTCCATCCTGTTCGACTCCGGCTTCCAGGCGCTCGTGGCGTACCGCATGGGCTCCAGCTTCCGGAGATGGGGATGGCCGCTTCTTCCGGCCATCTGTAGACGCTGGGCAATCGGCTCGTGCGGCGTCGACATCCTACCCCAGGCTCGGATCGGCGGCGGCTGCTACATCGCCCATGGTCTCGGCCTGGTCGTCGGCGGCACAACGGTGATCGGTGAGGACTGCACCCTCCTCCAGGGTGTGACCCTCGGAGAAGCCCGCTTTTCCGAGCTCGATTGCCCCCGAATCGGCAACCGCGTCACGCTCGGCGCGCATGCCTCTGTGCTGGGAGGTATCTCAGTGGGCGACGACGCCTTCGTGGGCGCCGGAGCCGTCGTGCTCGAGGATGTGCCGGCAGGAAACGTAGCCGTGGGGATCCCGGCCCGATGTCGGCCCCTCTCGGACGACCAACCTGCATGATTCATCCAGGGTGACCCGGATCGGCTGTCAATCCCGGGGGGTCTGGTAGCGGGTCCCTCAACCCCCGCCAGAGTCCCTTCGCCTTGGAAGCCACGGCCCGCACGTTTCCCCTGGGCAGCTCCCGCAGGAAAGCACCTCCCAGAGCCGCGATGTTGGCCATCACGAAGAGCGATAGAGCGGGCCAGCCGAAATGGCGACGTGCGTAGAGGGCGTTGCTACGACCCGTATGAAAGGTCTTGAACGGCGTGTAGCTACCGCCGGTGGAGGTGGCGACCTTGTGCCAGATCCGGCTCTCCGGAACATAACGCAGGCGAAAGCCCGCATCCAGGGCCCGGCGGCACCAATCCGCGTCCTCTACCCCGATGAAGAACACCGGATCGAAGAGCCCGACCCTTTCCAGGGCATCGCGTGGCACCAGTAGACAGCAGGTCGTCAGATAGGTGACATCCTTGGGGTCGTTCCAGGCCGGCCCGTCCGGTCGGCGGATTCCGAGCTCCTGCGTCACCGTCTCGCGCAGCCGCAACCGGCCGCCAGCCGCCCAGATGAGATCTGGTGGCTCGTGGAAGTAGATCTTCGGCCCGGCGGCGCCGACTTCCGGGTCGAGACAGGCTTCGATCAGGGGTGGAAGGAAGCCTCGGTCGAGCTCCACGTCCGTATTCAGTAGAAGGATCCAACCGCAGTCGCTCTGTTCCACCACCTGCCGGATACCTGCAAGATTGCCAGCAGCGAACCCCAGGTTCTGGCCGGTCTCGAGCAGTTCGATATCGGGCCGCTCCCGGCGCAGTCTGGCGACCGAGTCGTCGGTGGAGCCGTTGTCCACCACCAGTCTTTGAATGGGTGGACCTTCTATGTGGTCGAGCTGCTCGAGGACGTCGAGCACGTCGTCGATGCCGTTCCAGTTGACGAGAACCACGGCCACCGGCGCCGACGGGTCACGCATCCATCAGCGCCTCGCGGCGACGATCTCATCCACCGCCCGTTTACCGCTTCGCATCGAGTGATCCATATTGAAGTACTGCCACTCCCCGAATCGACCCGCCGTACGGATACCGTATTGCAAGAGCCACTCTCGGATGGTCGCCACATTCGACGCATGTTGGAGGTCATAGATGACGTAGGCAGGCAGGATCTCCTCGGTATGCACGAGAGAGATCGTGTCGTCGGCGGTGATCAGCCTGGCGGCGATCAGACCCTCGATGGTCTTCTCCACTGCCGTCTCTCGATCCAGGGGCCTATCCTCCGAGAAAGCCACCTCGGTGGCGATGGCACTCTTGCCCGCCGGCACCGTGTCCGGGCTGAAGTTGGCGGGAACAGAGAGGCGGTGGAAGGGGAAGGCATCCTCGTAGTAGTAGATCCAGTGCTTGTCGGAAATGGCCTCGCGGTCGATGCCCAGATTGACGCAGTAGATCCCCTGGTACCGCAGCCCTTCGCAGGCCCGTTTCACCTCTGGTGGCAGATTGGCCACGAATCGCGGAATGAACGGTAGCGGCAGCGTGTAGATCAACTGGTCGAACGGCACGATGTCGCCGTCCTCGAAGACGACCCGCTTCTCGGGCAGCTCGAGACGAATTGCCGTTCGGTCCAGATTGAGGCCGGAGATCCGCTCCCCGAGGGCCTTCGGCAATGGCTCGATGCCGCCCTGCTTCGTGTACCAGAAATGCGCCGTGGCACCCACCTGGTCCACCTCGTCCGTCAGCGCCCCCTGAAAGATCCTCTCGACGTCGGGGGTCGGCACGCGACGGCCGATCCAGCTGAAGTCCATCGTCGACGGCTCGACGGTCCAGATCTTCCTGGCATACGGGATCATCAGATGCTCGGCGATGCCGTCCCCGAAGAAACCCCGCATCCACTCCTCGTAGTTCTGCGGGTCGAAGTCACCTCTGGCCTGCTTCTCCATGGCACGGGTGAGCCCCACCAGGCACTCCCTGACGATCGGGATGGGCAGCCCGTAAAGGTGAGCCTGGAACGGAAACTGGGTATAGAGATCCTCGGACTGGTGATAGATGTAGGCTCGCCGTTCCTGGGCGTGGAAGTTGTCTCCCAACAGGTCGCGGATCAGCTCCTCCATCTCCTTGTCGATGGTGAACAGGATGTGGGGGCCGTAGTCGAATCGGTACCCTTCTACATCCACGGTCCGAGCCAGGCCACCGACACGGCTCCGCCTCTCGTAGGTCTGCCAGTGATCCTCACCGGCCAGCTGCAGGTGATAGGCCGCCGATAGCCCGGCCAGGCCTCCACCCAGGATGACGTCCTGTCTTTCCCGCATAGAGCTCGCTCGAGGTTGTCGAAAACTCCTCGCCGCACGATACTCGGCGACGGAGCCAGGGTTCGAATTCGATGACGGCTCAGTATCTCGGAGCCTCCGTGGGTTGTCAACTAAAGCCCGGGCCAGGCTCCGGGGGTGCCGCGCCTATCCGCTCTGCACAGCTCCTAGCGTAACTCCAGGATGGTGAAGCGACCGTCCTCCGAGAGGTAGATCTGCTCGGCCAGCGGATCCGGCTCGTCGAGGAAGTCGAGAAACACCTTCGAGTACTGGATCCCCCGATTGCGGGCGTCGATCAAGACATGGGTAAGCCCCTGCGATTGCAGCAACTTCGCCACCTCAGGCTTTGTCCTGCAGCCCTCGACGAGCTCTCTCGTCTGTGAGGCTTCGAAGAAGCTGTCGGCGAGATACTCGCGATGGCAGAAGAACCCGTGGTTCGTGTTCACCATCAACAGCCGCGCCTCTGCAGGCAGACCCTCGTCGATGAATCTGTAGACCGGGTGCACAGCTGCCTCCCGTACCGTGCTGCCTTCCTCGAGATAGTCCCCAGCCAATTTCCAGCCACCCAGCATGAAGCGACCACCCGACTGCGCAACGATCAGCACAACCGCGATGGCCACTAGAGACTCGCCCAGAACACGACCCGCCTTGCGCTCGAGCCGCGACAGGAGCTCGGCGACCGAGAGCGCCGCCGCTGTCGCCAGGAACGGCAAGACGGCAATCAGGAAGCGCATTTGCTGCGAGGTCAGACTCCAGAAGGCGAAATAGAGCCCTGAGATCCACAGACATCGGCGTGTCAGATCGCTCCGTCGCGCCATCCACAGGCTCAGAGGAATCCAGGCCAGCCAGAGGACGTGTATCTGCCCCTCGAATCGATCGTAGCTGCGACCTCCCATCAGGATGACGCGAAAGGGCAGCAGAAGATAGTCCACGAGACCCCGCCCCATGCCGATGCCCCGTTGCCACTCACGGAGCATTTCACCCAGCTCCAGGTTCCAGCTCGGCCCCCCGAAGGCTCCATAAAGGAATGGATAGACGGGATTGCCCGTGAAGATCCAGCTCTTCGCCAACCACGCACTGAGCACCACCAGAGAGGGCAGCAGGAGAATCATCAGAGCCCTGGGCAGGGTGCCGGTCGTCGGTTTCCTGCGATGCCACTCCAGAGACAGGAGGACAGCCAGACAGAGGACAGCCACGAGACCGGTCAGTTTGACTCCCGCTGCCAGACCCGCCACGACACCAGCGGCGGCCAACTCCCGGGTCTGGAGTCGATCCTTCTCCAGGGCGTCCTGAAGAAGCAGAAACGCCACGAAGAAGAAAAAGGCGAAGGCCAGGTCTACATAGGCGACGCGGAACTCCGCCAGCACAACCTGGTTGCAGAGCACGAGCGCAGCGGCAAAAAAGCCGTAAAGAGGGCCGACATACCGCCGCACGATCCAGAAGACCGCTGTCAGGGTCAGGACGCCGAACCAGAAGTGAACCAGCTTCGCCAGCAGGTAATCGCGCAGCAGGATTGCCACCAGGAACAGCAATTCCGTGTTCAGGGGCCAGTTGGAGTAGACGTTGAAGGGGATGGACCTGAAGCCGCCATGCTCGGCCCAGAGCCGCGGTACCGTGAGGTGATAGACATTGGCATCCCAACCGACTGCCGGCCAGAGGGTCTGCAGGAAGAGAGCCGACAACAAGAGGCCTGGGGCAATCGCCGCGATTGCCGCCCCCCAGCCCGCCAATCCAACGTCCCTCCAGCCGGTCGTCTCGGGTGCAATGGCTCCTGAGACGACGGCCGCTGCGAAGGCCAGGAGAAGCAAGCCGGCGAGGCCGTAGACGATCCCCGTCGAGACCAGACCGCTCGCCGCAAGCACGAAGGCGATGACGATCCAGACTCCCATGCCGAGGGCCTGTCGAACCACGAAGGGTGGCCAGAATGCACCCTGGCGGCGCCAAACTGCCCATTCGACCAGCCACCCCGAGACATGGAACAGGAGGGCGAGAAGCAACAGCGAAACGACGTGAGACAGGATGAATCCCATGATGCGGGGGCTCGGTCTTCCCCGGTATCGACCGGATCCGGAGAGAAGCTCGTTCGATGGAGGGAGTGTATAGGCGGCCCGGCCGGCCAGCAAACCGCTCGGCTGTGAACTTCTAGGTTGACGGGCTTCGAGGTCGGTGTTGTATAGTCGGTTGTCAATACCTCGGGGGGGAGTCCTCAGACGTCAGCCCGAGTCCATGTTCTCAGCCGGCTCGGGACAGCAACCACCAACCACATCGCCGACCCATGGAACGATCAGCTCAGGGCTCGACCGGACGCTGCCGCCCCGCGCGTTCAGCGGTAGCAGGTTCGACTCTTGTCCTCGGGCTTCTGGCCCTGCTGGCGACACCGAGCGCTTCCGAGGCCCAAAACCTGCAAGCCAACGCCGATTCCATGGCGCTGCAGAAGAAACAGGCCGAGCGCCACGGCTTTGAATATTTCCGCACTCCCGGGGACGTCTACGAGGCGGTCGAGAGAGGACAGTTGACGTCGGTGGAGGGCAACGAGCACTTCATTCTCAAGGAGGTCTCCTTCCCCTTCACCCGGCCCGAGGTCAAGAACTTCATCGAGCTGCTGGCCGAGAAGTACCACGAGGCCTGCGGCGAAGAGTTGGTGGTCACCAGTCTGACCCGTCCCACCAATCGGCAGCCGCGAAATGCCTCGAAACTCTCGGTGCACCAGGCGGGCATGGCGGTCGACATGAGGCGCAGCTGGAATCGGAACTGTCGTCGATGGATGGCCGATACGCTCCTGACCCTGGAGGTCAACGGCGTCCTGGACGCGATGCTGGAGTGGCACCCCCAGCACTACCATGTGGCGCTGTTTCCCTCACAGTATCGGCAGCAAGGAGCTGAGATCCTGGAGGCCGGTAGGCGTACCCACTACCAGGTGACGCGAGGCGACACCCTTTGGAAGATCGCCAAGCGCCACAACACCGATGTCCTCGCTGTCAAGGAGATGAACGGCCTGCGGTCCAGTCGCATCTTCGAGGGCCAGGTTCTCAGACTGCCTTCCACGGGCAGTCGCTGAGTAGCAGGCCGAATCCGAGCCACCCTGGCGTCGAGCTCAATTCCCGGCAGCCGCTTCGATTTCGATGATGTCGCCCGCCGAGTAGGCGGTGAACTCGGGCGCGTACATGCTCTGAACCGTTGCCGGCGCGATTCTGAACGTCCCGGCAAGGGTGGCTCGCAGACGGTACCGAAACGTGTACTCGCCGACCGGCAGCCATTCGAAGAAGAAGTTGGAGCCGCTGTCCCGAATCTCTTCGAACCAGCCGATTCCAAGACCCCAACGAGCTCCGGAGCGAGTCGATTCGGGCTCGAACCCGGCCGCCCGCGGATCCCGCAAGTGGATGTACTCCGCGGCATGACGGCTACGCAGCGAAAGCTGGACCTCGACCTGGTCCCCGGGCTCGAGTCGAGCTCCATCCTCCAGCGGCTGGAGAACCCACTCCTGGCCGTCGTGGAGCCGCTTGAAATAGTGCCGTTCCACTCCAAAGAGACCCCCTTCGGCCTCGGCAGGTAGGCGCTCCGTCGAGAAGTTCCAGGTCGCCGAAGCGAACAGAAACCCCTTGGTCTCCTTCTCCACGACGATCGTGCTCATGGAGTCGGGCTCGATCTCGGGGCCCCGAACCACGATCTGATTCTGCCGCCCGGTGTACTCATCGGGCTCGAAGACGCGAGTCTCACTGCGGTGACCGATGTCCACACGCACCTCTTCGCGGACAGCCAGAGAACCCTCTTGCTCGAGGTAGTGGACCAGGGCGTAGATCACCTCCGCTGTGGCGCGGGTCGATTTCCAGTGATTCAGCTTCTTGTTGAGCAGCAGCCACTGAACCAGGCCAGCGCGGCGCGGGTCCTCCGGGTCCAACTCCGTGAGAGTGCGTAGGGCCAGAGCATGGCCTTCGACCGTGTCGTTGTACCAGAGCCACGATCGATCCTCGGGGGCCCAGAAAGTGCCTTCGTCGGCCGTTGTCCTGGCCGAGTCCATGACACTCTCCCAGACCAGCTGCGCATCGGCGTCGCGCCCGGCGCGCGACAGGGTGAGAGCCAGGTAGCTTTTGAGCATGGGACTGTGCTGGCGCCAATGGCGGAAAGAGAAATCCAGCATCTCGCCGCGATCCTCCCGACTGAAGAGACCACCCGTCCAGGAATCATCCGGATAACTGGAGAGAACATGGTTCAGAAACGTCACCATCTCCCAGCAACAGTCTCGATCCATCATCTCGGGCACGATTTCGTCCAGATAGTGGCGATGCAGATAGCTCCACCCCGCCTCGACCATCTCCATTGGAATCTCGATACCGAACTCCAGCGCCCTGGAGAAGCCCTGCAGCAGGTAGAGAGTCATATAGGGAGAAGGCGGCCCGCCCGGCCACCAAGGAAAGCCACCCAGGGAGGTTTGAGCCTTTCCCAGCTCGGCCAGCGCCGCCTGGCGCTGGGCCTTCGCGACGCCGGGCTCCAAGACATTGATGAGGTCCTCCTCGCCTCCACCCTGCGCCTCGATCAGCCAGGGAGTCTCCTCCAATGCCATCTTCCGATTGGGGTCGACGCTCTCCCAGGTCTCGAGACGGCTCTGCCTTTCCGACATCTTCTCAGCCATTCGCGCCACGGCCGGATAGCGATCGTAGAGCGAGACGACGATGCCGGTGGACAAGAAACGGTTCAAGGTCTGCTCGGTGCACTCGTACGGATACTGCAAGAGATAGGGCAACGCGTGCAAAACGCTGTAGAAGAGCTGCGCGTCGAGTGTGACGACGAGCTGCTCATCGATCCTGGTAGGGTCGGCTTCGTCGATCAACCCAGCGAAGCTCATCACTCGACGGTCGGCGTCCCGGAGGGCGACAAAACGGGACTGACTCAGATGCATCCTGCCTGGTAGGACCGGCAGGGGCCGCAGCTCCCCATCACTGAAGTCTCCTGCGCGAGCCGTAACCCTGAAGGCCACACTACCGACTCGCGGTGGGACGGTGACCGGAAACACCAACTTGGCGCCGGATCCCGGTGGTACCGAGAAGGGTACTGCTCGGCTATTCGAAGTCGCCAACCCGAACTCGGCATTCAGGTCGCTCTCATCGGATGGATCGAGGATCTCGAAATCCAACTGTCCGTGCAACGCCTTCTCTCCGGCGTTGTTGACCACCACAGCCAGATCCACTCTGTCGCCTTCCCGCAGGAAACGCGGCAGGTAGGGACGGACCATGAGCTCCTTGACCGTGCGTACCTGACGTTCGACAGAGCCGCCTCGCAGATCACGAGTCAGGGCATGCAGCCAGACATTCCACTCGGTGACCGAATCCGGCACGGTGAACTCGAAAGAGACGGCGCCTTCGTCCTCGAGGACCAGATGAGGTCGCCAGAAGGCGGTCTCGGCAAACTCGCTCCTGATCTCCACAGCTCCTGTGGATGCCTCCGAGCCTGCCGCACCCTCCGCCGGCGGGGCCGGCGCCGAGTCCTCGGCCTCTTCGAAGGAGGCCGGATCGGCGGCGCTCATCGCCAGCATGGCTTCAGGTGCTCCCAGAGCTCTAGCCAATCCTCGCCGTCGGCCCGGACCTCCGATGCCGTAACCGTCCAGGGTGCGGAGTCGATCGCCATGCAGATGCGGATAGTCTGGAATCCGTACGAAGTTCTGGCTTTCCTGCCACACTGCCCCAGAAACCCCAAGACTGGTTCGGAGATACGACGTCCCTGTGCGGGTCGGGTAGAGGGAGAGCACCGCCGGCGGATCATGGGGCGCAAAGAGATCCAGGCTGCGGTCGTACATATAGGCCAGGACCTCGGCAGCTCCCTGCTCGAGTCGCTGGCCTTCAGAAGAGGAGACTGTGACCCGCCACTTCTCCTGACTACCGGGTCGCAGAAGATCGCGAAAGCTGCTGAACGTCAGCTGCAGCTCCCGATCCTTCCAGGGCACCCAGACCGATTCGCTCAAGCTGATGAACTGGTGATCCACCAGGGTCGAAAGGACGAAGCTGAAGCCGCCTCGGTGGGAGTCATCGACAGGAAACTCCAACACCACTGGCCCACCGCCCGAATGCAACTGCCGTTGCTCTACAGGCTCGCCGTCGCTTTGCAGCTCGAGCAAGAGCTCCTGGTCCTCCAGGCCGGAGTGCACCAGGACCTTCAGGGTCCGGCCGACTTCCGAGGTACCACGCTGGGTCAACAGCAGTGCCGCAAGCTCCAGCCTCTCGCTCCCGTCTCCCACGACCAGGAATTCTCGCCGCGTCTCGAATACGGAACCGAACGGGTCCGCTGTCTGGTAGTGCAGTCGGTAGACCCCGGGGCTCAGGTCCTCGAGGGAGATCGATGCGGATCCATCTTCGCCATGCTGGACCGTCCCTCGACGGATGGGCTCACCGTCGACCCACCTGGCCAGCTCGCCCTCGAACGAGTAGTCTGCCGCCCAACGTGGGCGGATCAGGTCGCCCGGTGTCCGGAATCTCTGTTCCTCTCCCGGCGGAATCTGGCGAGGAATCTCGGCGGGGGTCGCTGTGCCCTCCGGCTGCTCGACCAGGGTCAGTCTCCATTCGGCTTCGCCGGCCCTGGCGACGCCGCTCAAATCGGTTCTCTTCAAGAGAAACCGCACCTCGTCGTCGGCGGTGAAAAAAGACTGCTCGGCTTCGATGGTGGCCTCGACAGCAACGAAGCCCAATCGGAACTGGCGCTCAGCCGAACGGGTCTCGCCGCCTTCATCGGTCACCGCGGCGCTCAGTTTGTAGCGATAGGACAGGCCCGGAGTCTCGGAAAGCCGTTCATCTGCAGCGGGTAGAAACGTGATCTCGAAGTGCCCCTCTGCATCGAGCCCAGAGGTCCCAAAGGCAATCGTTTCGGCAGTCTCTGCCGGATCTGGCCCGTACCATCCCCACGACCTGGGAAAAACGGGGACCCTCTCGACATTCCAGGTTACCTGGCCTGTCACGACCGGCAGGCCGAAGTAGTAGCGTACCTCGCCGGTCAACGAGGCAGGGCGATTCAGGCGGACCGGCCCTGCGGGGTCCAGCAGGGTGACCTCGAACGTGGGTCGCTTGTACTCCTCGACCCTCACCTGGCTCCGGCCGCCCAGTGAAGTCTGTAGTTGCCAACTGCCCAGCAACCGCCCGGCAGGCACGGTGAACTCCCCGGAGGCGGTCCCGAACCCATTCGTCTCGACGCTGACGGTCTCGACCACCTCCCAGTTGGGATCCAGGAGCTCTACCGTGAGCTCGACGTCCGGCAATGTCTGAAAGCTGCTCCCGTCTCCGACGTCTCGATAGACGACGACCTTCCAGAGGACCTTCTGCAGGGGGCGATAGACACTGCGGTCGGTATAGACCAACGCGTCGGTCGACGCCTCTTGGGCGGGATCCCGTCTGCCAAACCACAGCCGATCGGCATCCAGTGCGTAGTCATCGCCTTTCCGGGCAACCAGAAAGAGACCGTCCGATTCCTGCCCCCTGGCTCGGAACGTCGTCTCTCCGACATCGTCGCTGGTCCGCGATGCGACCCTGCGGTGACCCCGCTGGTAGTCGAATCGATAGAGTGCCACCTCCACTTCGCGCTGGCGCTGCCCGTCCGCTCCTGAACGGGCAGTCACCTCGAGAACGCCATCCCGAAGGCGAGATACCAGCACCAGGTCTGTGATCAACAGGTTCACCGCCATGCGGCGATTGTGGGACCGCCGAAAGTCCTCCCGCACAGATGCGACGACGACGTACAGCCCTGACCTCTCCATCGGCGGCGTCAGATAGGTGATGTGGGACCGGAAGTCGGGAGTTGGCGGCAGCTCTGCCTTCCACTCCGCCACCGGCGGTCTGTTGTTGACGATCTTGTCGACTTCCCGGTGACTCGGCAGCAGGTCGTAGTCCCGACTGGCCTCCAGGGTCTCCAGGAGGTCGAGGCTGTAGGCGCGGAAGTACAAGGCCTCGAGGTTGCGATGGCTGACCTGGATCGAGCGTCGGCCGGGACCGTCGCTCTGCATGGCGGTGAGTGAGTAATCTGCCGCCTCGATCTCGGCCACGAGCCGCCTGCAACGTCTTGCACCCACCGAGTCGGCGTGGAACCGAGCCCCTTCCAGCGCCACTTCTCGTGCCTCCACCAAAGCCTGGGGGGAGTCCTCGGCTCGGAGGAGCTCGGCGAGCTGGGACTGCCCCATGGACCACCAGGGATACTGACGACCCAGGAGCTTCAGGTGATCCTGCAGATTTCCCCGGATCATCTGGCGCTCGGCGGCAAATCGAGACTTGGAAAAGGCCCCCTGAAGACGTCGCAGCCTCTCGAGTCTCGCTTCGAAGGCAGCCTCAGGCCTGCCCTCACCAGCGTGCCAGGATTCCAGATCGGCCAACAGGCCCGCGGTCTTCAAGAGCGGGTGCTGTTCCGGACTCTCCAGCCCTTCCGACAAAACTGCAGGCTCGCCCTCCAGCAGCTCCTCGATCGGCAGCCGATAGACCTCGTTGAGCTCAGAGGCCGTCCAGTAGGCCGAGTTGCTCGAAATCTGGACCCACAGGTAGGTCACCAGATCCCTCAGGGTGCTGCGGATCCCGGGTGGATAGTTGTTCTCCTCGAGATAGCCCCCCCAGGCTCCGATGGGCTCGGTGCCCCATTGCTCTCTCTGACTCCAGACGGAGTAGAAAGCTCGATCGACCTCCTCGAGGATCTGGTCTTTCGTCCACTTCTTCAGATCCAGCTCGCCCTCGATGTCGACCCTTTCCCGGCTTTCGATCTCCCAGGAGTAGGCGCTCACATAAGTGGCCAGAGTGTTGGCGTAGAAGAGATCGAGCAGCGATTGCTGACGGATGGACGGCGGCCAGGGCTCCTGCCGGAGGATTCGCACTGCGTCCTCGAAGCCGTGGAGCGCAATGCGCAGACCCACCCCCTCGACGAGTGCCCTCGTCCACTCCTCCTGGGCGCCAGTCTCCCGGGCCACTCGCAGGATCTCCTCCACTCTCGAGAAAGCAGCTTCGAGCTTCTCGTCTGCCACCAGTTCCTCCACCTCTTTCCAGGTGGCTCCGTAGTCCATGGTCGACTCCTCGAGATCCGCAGACCTTTCCTCGTCGTGGCTCAGGTTCTCTGCGCCTGCCTCGCCAGCCAAACCTCCAACAGCAGCCAGAGCCAGCCCCAGGGTCAGGCTCGAGAGAAGAACAGCAACAGGAACGAGTGAACCTGGAAGGCTGGGGCGCTTGTCTCTCATCTCAGACAGTTTAGACCGCCCACGCCAGCTTTCGGTTCCCGGGGTAGGGGACACGGCTGCAGGGTGAGGTCACCAAGGTCGATCCGATGGCGTCTGACATGATGGGCTGGATGCGGCGGAGACCTTCCTTCAGGCCCAGGTTCCTTGTGCTCGCAGTACTTGTCCTGGTCGTTGGGATACGACCTTCGATGCCGTGTCCCCAAGATAGCAGGGTCGCGCTCCCTGAGCCCGTCAAGGGCCCAGCGGAATCCGTCCTGACGGCCCGGGCCTTCCTGAAGGCCATCAACGAGGTTCGTCGGGCAGAGGGCAGTGCCCCTCTCGAGCCATCCAAAGCCCTGACTCGGGTTGCAGAGCTCTACCTGGAGAAAGCGGTCCTCGATCTGGCGATGACTGACGTCGGAATCGAAGCCGGACTCGACCGGGATGATTTCCAGGCCTCGGGCTACGACCCCCACCAATGGGCGGTGGGCCTGGTCAGCCTGATCGGCGAACCTGCCGAGATCATCGCCTTCTGGCGACAAACCGATCCGCAAGGCTTCGAGGCCTTCCTGGAGCCCGGCCTTCGCGACTTCGGACTGGCAGAAGGCGTCTGGTCCTCCCAGCCGGTCTACGCCCTGGTAGGAGCCGTCTCCCGAGCGCAGACTCACCAGCCCATCATCGACAGGCTCTCCGACCTCGAGGCCATCAGCCGACAGCTTCTGGACCGGGTCAACGAGAAGAGAAGGCGGCGCGGAGTGGGCGAGCTGCGTCTGAGCCGGCGATTGACGTCAGCAGCCCAGGGGTATGCCGACAGAATGGTGGAGGAAGGGTTCTACGGCCACGTCTCGCCCAGCGGCGACACCGTGCTCCAGCGGGTCGAGGCTACCGGGTACCGACCCGGGTACACCGGCGAGAACCTGGCCTCGGGTCCCGACACGGTCGCGGCAGCGATGGACGGCTGGATGGCGAGCAGAGGCCATCGAAGAAATATCTTGAATTCGAGGTTTCGAGACGTCGGATTCGGCCTCTCCGTTCGTCGGACCGATGGTGAGTTGACGATCCTATGGGTTCAGTGCTTCGGCACACGAAGGCCGTGACCGTCCTGGAGACCAGGGATTCACGATAGACTTTTCGAGCCTCGCGGCCGCAAGCGGCGGCCAAGCGACCCCCAGATGACTGCCTCCCGATCCACCCGACCGGCACCAGCCAGACCGGCCCTCCGGCGATACGTGCCCGCCATAGGACCTCGACTGCGGAAGCTCCTGACGGTGGTATTCGGACTGTTCGCGCTGCTGACCGTGAACGCAGCCTATCTGGTCGGTGTATCTCTCATGGAGTGGATCACCGGGGAGACCTTTCAGAACT
>JAUVRX010000026.1 GCA_030597375.1 Acidobacteriota bacterium | reverse complement strand
GTCAATAGAGGCACACGATGCACGACACTGGTGGCGGCAACGAGCTCGTTTGCCGGATCACCTTCGATGTCGAGGCGAGTCGAGGTCCTTGCTATCTGGAGGTCGAGGGGCCAGACGTGCAGGTGGCTCAGTGTCCGAACGACCTGGGGATCTTCGAGATCGAGCTCGATGCGGCCGAGCTCCACGAGCTTGGCCAGCTCCCACACCACGATGGCCGAGATGCTCCAGTTGTTCTCTGACAGAACGGTCTTCTCAGGTGGTCGCAGGTCGCCGCTGAGAGCGTAGATCAGAATATGAGTGTCAAGATTCAGCATCGGTATCCCAACTCGCCCCGGTAGAAAGGACGTTGCCGCGCACCTCGATCTTGTCCTGGAGAGCTCCGATCATCGAGGCGGACTGTGGCTCGAAGGGGATGAGCTTGGCCACTGGCTTGCCGTGTTTGGTGATAACGAGACCCTCCGGATCGAGTTGATCCAGCAGGGCCAGACATCGTGCTTTGAATTTCGCTGCGCCAACTGTTTTCATGAGGGTACCTCGACTTTGATCAACATGAGGTCACATTATATGACTAGTCACAATTTATGTCCAGAACTCGAGCCTTGGAGATTGAGCCAGGCCAGAGAGGTGCCAGCCGTCTTTCCTCGAGTCCCCGGACCGGACGAGGTGCCGCCTGTTTTTCATCGAAAGCTTACTGAGCAGTCGTAGAATGGTCAGACTGGAAAGGGAGCCGCGATGAGTACGTCTGAGTCGAGTCTACGAGTCCCCGGGCAGTCAGTCGGTCTTCTCACCGACCTCTACCAGCTCACCATGGCCTACGGTTACTGGAAGACGGGGAAGCTCGAGACGGAGGCCGCCTTCAACCTCTATTTCCGTTCCAGCCCGTTCGAGGGCGGTTACACGATCGCCTGCGGCCTCGGCTATCTGGCCGATTTCGTGGAGTCTTTCGCTTTCTCCGACGAAGACCTGACCTACTTGGCGAGCCTGAAAGGAAATGACGGCGGTGTCCTGTTCGAGGGGGCCTTTCTCGAGTATCTGCAACAGGTCGACTTGACCTGCGATATCGACGCCGTCCCCGAGGGCACGGTGGTTTTCCCAAACGAGCCGCTGGTGCGCATCCGTGGCCCGTTGATGCAGTGCCAGCTGCTGGAGACCCCACTGGTCAACATCATCAATTTTCAGAGTCTGATCGCCACCAAGGCCTCACGGGTCTGCGAAGCGGCCCAGGGCGATCGGGTCATCGAGTTCGGGCTACGACGGGCGCAAGGCTTCGATGGCGCCCTGGCCGCCAGTCGCGCTGCCTACATCGGTGGCTGCGAATCGACCTCCAACGTTCTGGCCGGGAAGCTCTTCGGAATGCCGCCGCGGGGAACCCACGCACACAGCTGGGTGATGATCTTCGACTCCGAGATCGAGGCTTTTCAGGCCTATGCCGAAGCCATGCCCAACAACTGCATCCTGCTCGTCGACACCTACGACACCTTGCAGGGCGTGAGGAACGCGGTCGCGACCGGCGAGTGGCTGCGCGAGCGGGGAAGCGAGTTGGCGGGCATTCGCCTCGACTCCGGAGATCTGGCCTACCTGAGTATCGAGGCCCGGAAGATCCTGGATGAGGCTGGGTTTGAAGACGCGGCGATCGTCGCCAGCAATGAGCTCGACGAGCATGTCATCACGAGTCTCAAAGACCAGGGGGCCCGTATCAATGTCTGGGGCGTCGGGACGAAACTGATCACCGCCTGGGACCAGCCGGCTCTCGGTGCTGTCTACAAGCTGGCCGCGGTTCGACACGCAGGTAGCGAATGGGAGCCGCGGGTCAAGCTCTCAGAGCATGCGGCCAAGGTCAACATTCCCGGCTTCAGCCAGGTGCGCCGCTTCCAGAGAGACGGGGAATTCATCGCCGACATGATTTACGACGAGTTGGACCCGCCGGCTGGCATCGCCGAGATCGTCGACCCCATGGACAGCACTCGTTGGAAGAAACTACCCCCTGGCGCCTCTCACGAGGATCTGCTGCTGCCGGTCTATCGCGCAGGACGGCTCGAGGCCGTTGTGCCCTCACCGCAAGAGGCTCGGGCGCGAACCCTGGAGCAACTCTCGTCGTTTCACTCCGGGATTCGGCGCTTTCTCAACCCCCACCAATACCCGGTGGGTCTCGATCGTGGACTCCACGAGACCCGGATGCGGCTGATTCTCGAGGCACGGACGGAAGTGGCCGCGCGAGATCAGTGGGGGTCATGAACAGGGCGCTGATCCTCGTCGACCTGCAGAGCGACTTCCTGCCGGGAGGGGCTCTTGCGGTGCCCGATGGCGATCAGGTGATTCCTGTCGCCAATCGAGTGCAGCCCTCTTCGATGTCGTGGTGGCTTCCCAGGACTGGCACCCAGCCGATCACGGCAGCTTTGCCGCCTCACACCTCGGCTTGAGTCTCGCTCAGGATGACTTGGAATCACGGCTCGAGCCGGTTTCTGGAGATTCACCGCGGTAGATTGACTGTAACGACAAACCTGTCTCAGGAGGTACAGCACCCCATGGCAACGAAACTGAAAATTCGCGGAGCACTTCGTCTCTACTCCGCAATGACCCTGGCTCTGACCGTAGGACTGTTGGGGACGGCGGTTCCCATGCAGGCCGCGGCTCCAGGCCAGGTCATCTGGGTCGATCTGTTGACCGAAGATGCGGCCACTGCGATCGACTTCTATCGACAGCTTCTGGGCTGGAAGATCGAACCGTATTCCAGTGGCAACTTCGTGGTGAGCAATGACGGCATGCCGATCGCCGGGATCAGTGAAATCAAGGACGCGGATGCCGAGAGAGAGGAAGCGATCTGGCTCGTGGGGATTGCAGTTCCCGACTTGGCCGATTCCGTGGCTACGGCGCGCGAGCTCGGTGCCAAGATTCATCGGGATGTCGGCCGAGTCGAGGGCTTCGCCAGCTTCGCCATCTTGCAGGATCCACAGGGCGCAGCCGTCATGTTGCTGAGCCCGGAGAGGCCCTTCGAAGAGTCAAGATCTGTAGGGTTCTGGGTGTGGACCGAGCTATGGACGCACGATACGGGGGCAGCTTCCGAGTTCTATGGCAAGGTGATCGGCTATGAGCGAGCCGAAATAGAGCGCTCCGACGACTCCTATCAGCTGTTTCAGACGGAAGGTGAAAATCGGGCCGGTCTGGTGGAGATCGAGAACAAACAAGTTGACCCCATTTGGGCTCCGTATCTGGGCGTTGCCGACCTGAAAGCTATCGTGGCCCAGGCCAAGGGGCTTGGAGGTCGGATCCTCCTGGAGCCCAGCCCGGAGCTCGGTGAGGGGAGGGTGGCCCTGCTGGCCGACCCCACCGGAGGAGCCTTCTTCGTCTACGAGCTCGAGGAGAAAATGCCATGAAGCGCTCTATTCGATTCTTCTTCCTCTTCCTGGTTGTGGTTGTAATCATGTTGGGCCTCGAAGCCTGTTCTTCCTCTGGGTATGACTCCTCCTACTACTCCTCCGGCATGAGCGTCAGCCATGGCTACGGCTACGGCTACGGCTCCGGCTGGGGTCGTGGTCGGGGCGGCGGTGGCTGGTATGGTGGTGGTTACTATCCGGGAGGGTCGATAGGACCCTACTGGTAGGCCGATAGCAACACCGTCTCGAGCTGGGCGGCTCGGGTCGAGATCAGGCTGCTTCCTGGCGGTCCCGGGTTGCGAAGCTACTCGCCCTGTTCCAGCTGGTGCTTGCGTATCGCCTGGACCTTGGCGCCGTACATCTCATCCCAACGTTTCATGATCTTCTCGAGCGCCCTGTCCAGCTTCTTGTCGTTCTTGTCGGGCTTCTTCTTGGCCATGGCCGCTGTGCCGATACCACGCCATATCAGCTTCTTCTCTTTCGCGTCCCAGGCGTCGATGATGAGTGTGCCCTCGTTGAAGGAGAAGTTCTCGAGGTTGCGCGTACCGACACCACCCTCCCAGTAAGAGCCTAGGGAGAAATCGGGGCCGTAGGTGTACTCGAGATCGCTCAGGACGAGACGCAGGTTGCTCTGGTCGGCGGTGTAGTAGGCGATATAGATGTCGGGATCGGAATCGACCTCCTCCATGCCGCCCTCCAGAATGTAGCCCCTCAACCCGTTCACCACACGCCGGTGCAGCGTTTCCGAGAAGTTCCGCAGATCCTCCCGGGTCTCCTTGAACTGGAAGGTCCTGTACTGGCTGAAAGCGGTGGCGCGGTCGTAGTCGACGTAGACCTTCTGCGCCAGGGCCGGTGTGGCAGTGAGGGCGGTGAGAACGACAAGCAGGGTGAATAGCCGATGAATTCGCATCGGCCGATTCTATTGCATCCCTTTGGTTGGCTCGCCCTCTCAGACCGTTATATGGTTCCTATTCGGAGCATTAAGATGTTCGGGACCCGTACGGGGTCGGACTCGACGACCGTTTGGAGGCCAGATCATGAAGGATCACTTAGCGGCCCTGACTCGAAACACAATGAGCCTCGTGGGCTCGGCCCTGATGCTCATCAGCGCCATCCTCTTCGTGAGCCTGATGCTCATCGAGCTGCTGGGTGCCGAGGGCAATCCCTACCTGGGCATCATTACCTACCTGATTCTCCCAGCCGGAGGCCTGTTGGGATTCATCCTCGTCGTCTGGGGTATTCGGCGCGAGCGCCGTCGTGCTCCGGAGCCGGTCTTTCCGGTCATCGATCTCAATCTCGATGCGACCCGGAAGCGCTTGATGATGCTGATTCTGGTGGTGACCGTCGGGGCGGTGGTCCTCACGGCTGCGATGTCCCAGGGTGTCCATGTCATGGAGAGCACCTCCTTCTGCGGCGAGACCTGCCACAGCGTCATGTCGCCGGAGTACATCGCCTACCAGCGGTCGCCGCATGCTCGTGTCGCTTGTGTCGAGTGCCATGTAGGCTCGGGCACCGACTGGTTTGTTAGATCCAAGCTCAGCGGCGCCTGGCAGCTCGTCTCCATCACCTTCAATCTCTACGACCGACCCATTCCGACCCCTGTGCACCACCTGCGACCCTCCGAGGGAACCTGCGAGCAATGTCACTGGCCTGAGAAGTTCTACGGCGTTCGCTCCAAGATGATCACCAGTTTCTCCGACGATGAAGCCAACACCGAGGTCAAGACGATTCTCCTGCTCAAGGTTGGCGGCAACGACTTCGCGGGTTCCCAGGGCATTCACTGGCACATGGACCCCGACGTCGAGATCCGGTACCGGTCAGACGAGAAGCGACGAACGATGTACGAAGTCGAGCTGACGACAAGCGACGGCCCGGTGAAGCGATTCGTCAAGCAGACCGTGAAGGAAGAGAATCCCGAGCCCATGGACTGGCGGGTCATGGACTGCGTCGACTGCCACAATCGCCCGACGCACGTCTACTACACCGCCGAGGAGGCCGTAGACCTGGCGCTGGGTCGGGATTTCATCGCCAAGGATCTACCCTACGTGCGGCGCGAGGGGCTGAGGGCTGTCCGCGCCGGGTACGCCTCGCACGACGAGGCGCGGCAGGGGATTTCCACGGCGATCAACGACTTCTACCGGTCCGAGTACCCGGCTCTTGCCGCGAGTCGCGCCGAAGACATTGAAGAAGCCGGGCATGTCCTGGGCGGGCTCTACGCCAGCAACGTCTTTCCGTCCATGAAGATCGAGTGGGACACCTACCCGGACTTCAGCGGCCACTACAACTCGCTGGGGTGCAATCGCTGCCATGCCGGCGACCACGCCACCGAAGATGGCGACGTCATCGATTCCGACTGCTCTTTATGCCACACCATCGTCGCCTGGGATGAAGCCAGTCCCGAGATCCTCGAGTTGATCCCGAAGTAGGGTGGACCCCCGGCTTCCTTGTGCGGTTTTCGATAGATCTGCAAGCTCGCCTCGGGTATTCTCTGGCTTGAAAAGGGAAGAGCGCGGGGTCAGGGCAGATGAAAGTTGTTTTCAGTTTGGCAATGGTGGCGCTGATCACCCAGGTGGGCTGCGTCTCCTATTCCAGCTCACCGTCCGCGCCTGCACCGGCTGAATCGTTCGCCAGTGGCGGGCTCTCGCCTCACCCGTCGGCCGCCTATGAGCGGCAGGAGATCGATTTCAAGAATCGGATTCTGGGCGCGGAAGAGACCTCTCTGTACCGCGTTCGGTACATTCGCTTCCCCTCCTACGGAGAGAATGGCCAAGAGAACAATCTGGTCACCGGCAGGTACTACGAGAGCAAGAGGCCGGGCAAGAAGCCCCTGGTCATCATCGTGCCTATTCCAGCGGGCCATACCTATCCCGCAGACAAGATGACCGCTTACCTGAAGTCCCACAGCATGGGCGAGGTCAACATCTTCAACATGCTGCTCGACAGGGACGTCGTTGACTGGAGCGGGCTGGCGGCTGCCGCTGACGAGGCCGCGTTCATGGAGCGACTCGAAAAGAGCGCCGAGCGTGAATGGACGACGGTCGTCGATATTCGCCGGACGATCGACTGGGCAGAAGCCCGATCGGAAATCGACGCCCAGAGAATCGGATTGCTGGGATTCAGCCACGGGGGCATCGTCGCGGCTGGTGTGGCGGTCCAGGAGCCCCGACTGGCAGCCACGGTCTTGGTGATGGCCGGGGCTCTGCTTCATCAGCCGATGGTCCGTTGCGCCCTCGAGCGAAGCGAGGGGATGAGATCGAAAGCGCTGTCAGAGTTCGGATGGACCGAGGAGAAGCTCGAATCACGAATCGAGAGCGCGTTCAGTTCCTTCGAGCCAGCGAACTACCCTGGACGGGTGGATCCCTCGAAGGTGTTGATTGTCGAGGCGGCCAAGGACGACTGCATTCCGGAAAGTGGGCGAGAGGCTCTCTGGGAGACCATGGGCCGCCCGGAACGGATCCTGTTGCACTACAAGCACAAGCAGGCATTCCTCTCCATGACCCCCTTGCGCCTGTTCTGGTTGCGCCATCGGATCTGGGAGTTTCTGGACCGCTCGCTCGAGATCGAAACCAGGTCAGAAGCAAATCTCTAGACCCCCTCCATGAGGTCGGTCTCTAGAGAGTGTCCCGAAGGGCATCGAATCGGAACTGATGCCGCCTGGAGAACAGGCGCCGGTAGCTGAGCAAGATGGCTCCCACCGTGCCCAGGGCGGTTGCCGAGGCGATCAGGAACATGATGACGATCTGGTACTTCACGGCCTGGACAGGCGAGACCCCGGCCAGCAGTTGACCGGTCATCATGCCGGGCAGGCTCACGATCCCCACTACCGTCATCGAGTTCAGGATGGGAATCATCCCGGTGCTGGCAGCCTGACGGATCGCCGGAAGGGCGGCCTCCCATCGTGTGCCACCCAGGGTCAGAAGCAACTCCACACGATCTCTCCCCTGGGTCAAGGTCTCGGTGAAGCGATCGAGTCCCAGTGAGATACCCGTCAGGGTGTTGCCGAGGATCATTCCCAGCAACGGAATGGCGTACTGGGGCAGATACCAGGGCTCGACCCGAAGGATGGCGCCGAGGGCGAGGCCGGCGATCACCCAGGAGCTCACCAGGATCGACAGGGTCGTGTCCATCCAGATGCCCGAATAGCGGTGCGTGGTCCGACGAACCGCCGCGATCCCGGCGATGAGCACCATGACGAAGGCCAGCGCAAGCACCGGTGCCCAGTGCCGCAGCGCAAAGACCTGCTGGAGCACGAGCCCGACCAGCAGAAGCTGGACAGTGGTTCGCACTGTAGCTACCAACAGGCGCTTGCCGAGGCCCAGGCGCAGGGCTAGTGACAGCGCTCCGTTGAACAGGATCAGGAGGGTTGCCAGGCCGACCTGCCAGTAGGAGAGCTCGAGATACGACGCCGCCTGGCTCACGAGCTCACCTCGAGCCTTCCCCGATCGAGCTTCAGGATGCGGTCGGTGACGCGCACGACCTGCTCGGGATCGTGGCTGACCCAGAGGTAGGTTCGATCGTCGGGCGAATCCGCCTGCCAGGCCAGGACCAACTGCTCGACGATGGCCGCGGAGTCGCGGTCCAGCGATGCGGTGGGCTCGTCCAATAGCAGCACGGTCGGGTTCGCCAGAAGAGCCCGCAACAGGCCGACGATCTGTCGCTCGCCCCCCGAGAGGTTGACACCCCTCTTGGCGAGGAAATCTTCTCCGGCACCGAACTGCTCGAGGAGGTGGAGGGCCTCATCGCGAGGGAAGGGCTGATGGCTTCGTGACCGCAGCTCGAAGGGAAGCCGGAGATTCTCCTCGACGGTGCCTGGCACCAGGGGAGATCTCTGCTGCAGATAGATAGCCTTGCTTCGGTAGGTGGGAACCTCCGAATCCGATACGCGCAGCCCCTCCCAGAGAACTTCGCCACGGTCTACCGGGTCCAGAAGCGCCAGGGCGCGGAGAATCAGGCTCTTTCCTGAACCGGTGGGACCCACCAGCGCCAACCGATCTCCGGATTCCAGATCCAGGTCGATGTCCTGGAAGAGCCAGCCATCGTCACTGGGGTGGCGTCGCCCCAGATCCCTGGCACTGAGAAGCGAGGCTCGAGGAGTCATGGTGTCTGTCCCGCCACGAACCATTGAGAGATCAGTCTCTCATGCCCGGAGCGCTCCGGCCCAACTACAGCATTGCTCTCATGAATCGTCGTCATCCCGTGTAGTCCCTGCTGGCTCAGGTCAGCTATCCGCGTAGAAGGGAACGTCCTTTCTTCGGATGAAATAGGACCGCTACAGTCCTATAATAAAGACAGGTGGAGGTCCTGTCGTGCTGCACCTCATGCCTCCCAGCACCAGCTTCTCGAGGCCGTTTCCGGACAGCCATGCGGATCTCCAGCCTGGAAAGGAGGTTGGGCCATGAGGACGAGCTCGAGACCACTTTCAGGAAGCAGAGTCGGGATCTTCGGGAAGGGTGGCAGCGGCAAGAGCACCGTCACGGTTCTGCTCGCGAAAGCCCTTCGCAAGCGGGGCTACGAAGTCTGTGTTGTCGATGCCGACTCCACCAACGTGGGATTGCACGAGGCGTTTGGGCTCAAGGATCCGCCGGCACCGTTGGTCGACTACTTTGGGGGGATGGTGTTCAGTGGTGGCGCAGTTACCTGTCCGGTAGACGACCCCACTCCATTGCCCGGTGCAGAGATCGCGATCGAAGATCTGCCCAGCCGATTCGTCGGCCGGAGTCCTGAAGGGATCTGGCTTCTCGCCGCCGGGAAGATGGGGGAAAGAGGTCCCGGGGCAGGCTGCGACGGACCGATGGCCAAGATTGCCCGTGATCTCAGGCTGCACCTGGAACAGACGGAATGTGTGACCCTGTTGGACTTCAAGGCAGGCTTCGAAGACTCGGCTCGGGGGGTCGTGGTAGGGCTCGACCAGGCGGTTGTCGTGGTCGATCCGACTTCGGCGGCAGTCCAGATGGCCATTCACATGAGCGAGTTGGTAGATCGAATTCAGAAGGGCGATCCGCCAGCGACGGCCCATCTGGAAGATCTCGCCCTGGTGGCAGCAGCTCGAAGTCTGTACAGCCAGGCAAGAATCCAGCATGTGCTGGTGGTCCTCAACCGAGTGGAGGCGGAGAGCTCGAGGCACCTGATCGGGCTGCTTGCCAGGCGAAATCTTCATCCCGTGGCCCAGATTCATGTCGATCCGTCGATCTCGGCCTCCTGGTTGATGGGAGAACGGCTCGAGACAGGCAAGGCCCAGGAGGATGTGCAAAGCCTGGTGGCGGCGCTCGAGATGAAGCGTCATCCGCCCGGCCCCGGCGCTCTCGAGGTGCCGGTCCACCCGGCCTTCACCTACTAGATAGACATCCGCAGAAGGAGGCCAGAAAGAATGGCACTCGAGGTTCTGCTGGCGATTGATGGCTCAGAGCGATCGATGCGCGCAGTCCGGCATGTACGGAGGCTTCTCGACGAGGGCTGCCAGATGGAGATCACCTTTTTTCACGTCTGCGGAATTCCGAATGAGCTGCTCGAGCATGAGGGCTCGGAATCCTCCGACAGGGAAGAACAGCTATCAAGAGAGCTTAAGAAGCGACGGCTGTCGTGGATAGAGAGTATGAAGCACACGGTTGACCGCGAGGTCTTCGAGCCAGCACGCAAAGTACTTCAGGACGGGAGGGAGATGGAGGATCGCCCGCGAGTAGTGTACAAGCCGGTTTTCGAGCCGCACGCGCGGGTTGCATCCGCGATCCTGTGGGAAGCCAACAAGACGAACTACGATGTCGTTGTTCTAGGCAGACACGGTCGGTCCAATCTGAAGGAGTTTTTTCTCGGCAGCGTCAGCTCGAGAGTGATTCACCATCTGAGGGATCGAACCGTCTGGATCGCAGAATAGCCTGCACGGCTTCCAGGCTTGGTGGGAGACAACCAGCACGGGAGGCCAGACGGAATCGATCCCTGCCCAGTGTGGAGGTACCCATGAGTCTTGTTTACGGCCCCGTACCCTCACGCCGACTCGGACAGTCCCTGGGCATCGACCCGATTCCCTTCAAGACCTGTAACTACAACTGCGTCTACTGTCAGTTGGGGCGCACTGCACCGGTGACCAACGAACGGTGCGATTTCTTCTCGCCGGCATCCATCATGACGGCGGTCGAAGCCGCCCTCGAACGGCATCAGCCGGGAGATATCGACTACGTCACCTTCGTAGGCCAGGGTGAGCCGCTGCTGTGCGCCAGCCTCGGAAGACTCATACGGTCTGTGAAGGCCCTGACTTCGATCCCGGTGGCTGTCATCACCAACGGATCGCTGTTATTTCTGACTGGGGTTCGAGAGGAGCTCTACGCCGCCGACGTAGTGATACCGACTCTCGATGCAGTCGACGAAGCAACCTTCCGTCAGATCAATCGAGCCTGGCCCAGCCTGAGGATCGACCGGATCGTGGCTGGACTCGAGGCCTTTCGCGAGGAGTTCAGTGGCAAGATCTGGGTGGAGGTCATGCTCGTCCGGGGTCTGAACGACATCGAGCCAGTGCTGGTACCTCTGGCAGCCGCCCTGGAACGCATTCGCCCGGACCGGATCCAGCTCAACGTACCGGTTCGACTGCCAGCCGAGGAGTGGGTGGAACCTTCTGATGCGGCTGGTCTTCTACGCGCCATGACGATCCTTGGAGAGGTCGCCGAGGTGATTCCGGCAGCAGAGGGGATGTTCGAAGTCGATGAAACGGACTCTTTGGTGGACGGAGTCGTGGACATTCTGCGACGTCATCCGATGCGTCAACGTGAGCTCGAGAGGACGCTTGGACACCTCGCCGGCGAGTCGAAGGACGAGGTCATCAAGGCACTTGAAGAGAGCGGCTACGCTCGACGCCGAATCTACCGAGGCGAAGTCTTCTGGACCTACGCCAGGGGCCGATACGGCTCGGCTGGGCCTGAGATAGCCTGAGTCCCACAGATGTCGATCGAATGTGCAGAATGCGGCAGCCAGGCTTGTAGGGCGGGCCGTGCCGACGTTGCCCCAGAAGCCTGTCCGATGCACGGAGATTTCCCCGCGTTCGAAGAGCTCTACGCCGACGTCGACGAACGGCGCATGGCCCATGAGTCTGCTCTCGTGGAAGCGCAGGGGTACTGCCATTGGACGAGGATCCGCGAGATCGCGGAGCTCGCCAGGCGCATGGAGTTCGCCCGCCTGGGAATCGGTCACTGCCCAGACATGGCCCGGGAGGCAGCCGTGGCTGCAGCGTATCTGCGAGATCGCAAGTTGGATGTCAGGTTGCCACCAGAGAGGCTCGACTGTGATCCCTTGCAGCAAGCCCAACGGTTCGCACGAGAGAAGACGCAGTTGAACATCGTCGCCGGGATGTGCGCGGGGCATGAAGCCATCTTCATCCGTGCCTCGCGAGCGCCCGTGACCATTCTGGTGGTTCGGGACACACGGTTCCGACACAACCCAGCCGCCGCGTTATACACCTCTGACACCTACGCACGGAGCTCACTCTACACTCAGGGTAGACCGAGCGTGGCCGTGCCCTACAGAGGTCGAGAGATGGGTGCGTTGCACCAGGCAGCGGAGGCTTTGCTTCCGCGCCAGGCCGAGCCGTGGAGCCGAGTCCAGGAAGCCATGGAGCTCGCTCATCGTCTGGGCGCTACTCACATCGGGCTCAGCTTCTGCGTCGGACTCCGCAGAGAGGCTCGAATCCTCACCCGCGTGCTGGAGGCGAATGGGTTCCGAGTCAGCTCAGTCGCCTGCAAGACGGGAGCTGTGCCCAAGGAGAACCTGGGAATCCAGGAGCGCCAGAAGGTCCATCCCGGGCGCGCAGAAATGATGTGCAACTCCCTCGCTCAGGCCGAGTTGCTCAACCGTAGTGGCGGCCAGCTGGCGTTCATACTGGGTCAATGTGTCGGTCACGACTCGGCGACCATGGCCCACCTCGAGGCGCCCGCCATCTGCATTGTGGCCAAGGACCGGGTGCTAGCCCACAACACAGTTGCAGCGCTCTACGAGCTGATTTGAGGGGAAAGTGGCGCACCCGGAGAGATTCGAACTCCCGACCTACGGATCCGTAATCCGTTGCTCTATCCAGTTGAGCTACGGGTGCGCAAAGAACCTGCGTGAGAGAGGGATTCTAGGGCAAGCCCCGAGCCGGGGCAAGCCTCCCCCGAGCCCTCGAGCCTTCAAGCCCCTACGCCCCTGAGCCCCTACGCCCTCTTTTCACTCACTCCATTTCCAACGCCCACGACAGAAACGCCCATTGGTCGGCGATCTCCTCGATCTGCATCCAGGTGGGCTTGCCGGCGCCGTGTCCGGCCCGTGTCTCCACCCGGATGAGCACCGGATTGTCACAGCCCTGGGCATGCTGCAGGGCGGCGGCGAACTTGAAGCTGTTCCAGGGCACCACCCGATTGTCGTGATCCGCGGTCGTGATGAGCGTCGGCGGATAACAGGTGCCCTCTTCGGTGTTGTGGTACGGCGAGTAGGCCAGCAGGGAGTGGAACTGCTCTTCGTCTTCGCTCAGGCCGTAGTCGCTGGACCACTGTCGGGCGTTGGCGCTGGCCGTGTGGTAGCGCAGCATGTCCAGAACACCGACAGCGGGCAACGTAGCGCCGAACAGGTCCGGCCGTTGTATGAGAGCCGCACCCACCAGAAGACCGCCATTCGAGCCGCCGCGAATCGCCAGCTTCTCCTTCGAGGTATAGCCGTTGTCGATCAGCCACTCGGCCGCGGCGATGAAATCGTCGAAGACGTTCTGCTTGTTCAGCTTGGTGCCGGCCAGATGCCACTCTTCACCGTACTCGCCACCGCCGCGAAGGTTGGGAATGGCCAACACACCGCCCATCTCCATCCAGACGATCCGACGAGGGCTGTAGTAGGGCGTCAGGGAGACGTTGAAGCCTCCATAGCCGTAGAGCAGGGTCGGGTTGTTGCCGTCGAGCTCGATGTCGTCGCGGTGAGCAATGAACATCGGAATGCGGGTTCCGTCCCTACTCTCGAAGAAGACCTGGGTAGTGACAAAGGGACTCAGGTCCACCTCCACCTTGGCTTCACGAAACAGAGTGCTCTCGCCGCTCTCGACGTCGTAGCGGTAAACGCGGTCTGGAATGGTGAATCCGGTGAAGGAATAGAAGGTCTCGGGGTCGTCCAGCTTGCCGCCGAAGCCGCTGACACTTCCAATGCCGGGAAGCTCGACCTCGCCCGTCGTCTGACCCTCCAGGTCGAAGACCCTGACCAACGACTGGGCGTCTTTGAGGTACTGGACGATGATGTGACCGCCGACCAGCGAGGCGCCCTCGATGGTCTCTTCGGCCTCCGGCACCACCGCTTGCCAGTTCTCAGGGGAAGGGTTCTTCAGATCGATGGCTACGATCCTGTACATGGGAGCGTCGTGAGTGGTGGAGAAATAGAACACATCGCCCCTGTTGCCCATGAAGTCGTAGAGGGCGTCCCACTCGTCGAGCAACTGCGCCACCGGTGCGTCCGGCTTCGCGAGCTCCTGGTAGTAGACGGCGTTGGAGTCGAAGCCGTCGAAGATGCCGAGGATCAGGTAGCGGCCGTCGTCGGTCACTTCCGCATAGGGATTGCGGGTTGCATGATCGGTGATGGAGTAGACGTGGTGGTCCTCAACCTGCGGCGTTCCGAGCCGGTGGTAGTACACCGCGACCTGCTGCGAGTCATCCGCTTCGCCGCTTTCGTTTTGTGGATAACGGCTGTAGTAGAAGCCCTCGCCGTCGGCCGACCAGGAGGCGCCGGAGAATTTGATGCCGTCGAGGCGGTCCTCGAGATCCGCACCGGTCTCCACGTCGCGGACCTGCCAATGTCGCCAGTCCGAGCCGCTCTCCGAGATGCTGTAGGCGATCAGACTGCTGTCGGGACTCACTACGAAGCTGGTCATCGAAGCGGTCCGATCGTCGCTGAAGGTGTTGGGATCGATGAGAACCCGGACCTCACCCTCCAGAGAGTCGGTCACATACAGGACATCCTGATCCTGGAGCCCGTCGTTGCGCCGGAAGAAATAGCGGCCGCCCTCCTTGACCGGAGTCTTGAATCGCTCGTAGTTCCAGACCTCTGTGAGACGCTGATTGATCTGGTCTCGGGCCGGTATGGCTTCGAGGAAGGGCTGAGCTAGGGTGTTCTCCGCTGCGACCCACTGCGCCGTCTCGTCCCCGTCCAACTCCTCGAGCCAGCGATAGGGATCGGCGACCTCGACCCCGTGATAGGTGTCGATGTGGTCGATACGCTCGGAGACGGGATAAGTCACCGGTACCGAGGGGCCCTGAGCCGGTTCGGGCTCGGATCTGGTGCAGCCCGACAGGCCGAGCACGAGAGGCAGAGCGGCAAGAGATAGGGCAAGACGAAGGCGAGCGAGCTTCATGGATAACTCCTTGGAGTTGCGTGGGATTGGTTGTTTCAAGGAAGGGACCGGAACCGGCCAAACCTGCAGGCCGAGACTAGCATTCGTGGCCCTCAGACAACAGCTACGGCTTTTCGGCGGATTTTGTTGCAACTGTCGACGTAAACGAGCTTGGGATTGTGGTTCCGAGCCTCCTCTTCCGTGTACTCCGCATAGCTGCAGATGATCACCAGATCATCGCGTCCGGCCTTGTGGGCGGCGGCCCCATTGAGTGTGATCTCGCCTGCCCCCTCGCGTCCCTCGATGAAGTAGGTGGCGAATCTCTCACCGTTGGTGATGTTGTAGATCTCCACCCTTTCGAAGGGCACGAAGTCCGCGGCCCGCGCCAGGACGGGGTCGATGCTGATGGACCCCTCATAGTCGAGGTCGGCGTCGGTTACCGTGGCACGGTGGATCTTTGACTTGAGTAGGGTGCGATTCATCAGTCGACCTCCATGGGGATGTTGTCAATCAATCGTGTGGTGCCGATCTGTACTGCGACCGGCATCACGATACTGCCGCGAATCACGCCGGCCGGTTCGAAGGAATCGGCCTCCACGACCTCCGCGTACTCGATGTCGATCAGGGGCTCACGCTCGAGGACCTCGCGGAGCACTCGGCGGATCTCCGTGGCCGAGTGTTCGCCCTGCTCGATATGCTCTCGCGCCGAGCTCAGTGCGCGATAGATTGCAGAAGCGGCGGTGCGCTCCTCTGCCGACAGGTAGGCATTGCGAGACGACATGGCGAGACCGTCGGGCTCACGGACGGTGGGGTGACTCGCGATCTCGACCGGCAGGTGCAGGTCCCTGACCAGGCGCCTGACCACCGCCAGTTGTTGGGCGTCTTTCTGACCAAACACCGCATGGTCTGGGCGCACCAGATTCAGCAACAGGGTAACGACCGTGGCAACGCCGCGGAAATGACCTGGACGAAATTCGCCTTCGAGTCGCTCGGCGGGCGGTCCCATCTCCACGAAGGTGCTGTGACCTTGCGGATAGATGGTTGACGGTTCGGGTAGGAAGAGGAGGTGGCAGCCACCCTCCTGAAGCAGCTCGGAATCCCGTTCTTCATCTCGGGGATAGCGCTCGAAGTCCTCTCCGGCTCCGAACTGCGTCGGGTTGACGAAGATGGACGCGACCACTCGATCGGCCAGCTGAGAGGCATGGCGCACCAGAGCCAGGTGGCCTGCGTGCAGGGCTCCCATGGTGGGAACGAAGCCCACCGAGCGGTTCTCCAGACGCCAGGATTCCACCCAGTAGCGTAGCTCGTCAGGCGAGCGTATGGTCTCCACGCATGTCCTCCTTATCGATGATGGACTGTGACCAGGTTCGTTCTGTACTGGGCAGGCTCATCCGTAGATCTTCCTGATGGGATCAGCACCGTGCAGCGCCGGGTCGTCATAGCTCTCGTCGGAAGAGGGGAACCTCCCCTCACGGACATCTGCCGCGAAGGCGCTCAGCGCTTGGCGTGCAGCGCTGCCGAGCTCGGCGTAGCGTCGGACGAACCGTGGCGAGAGCCGGTCTTCCAATCCCAGGAGATCGTGGAAGACGAGTACCTGGCCGTCGCAATCGGGGCCGGCGCCGATGCCGATGGTGGGAATCTCGAGTGTCGCGGTCACTTCGGCGGCCAGGTCTGCGGGCACACACTCCAGCACCAGCGAGAAGGCTCCAGCCGCCTCGAGCTCTCGGGCTGCCTCCAGCAGCTCCGTGCGCGGTCCTTTGCCACGACCCTGAACCCGGAAGCCGCCCAACCTATGGATCGACTGGGGAGTCAGGCCCAGGTGCGCCATTACGGGGATCTCGGCTGCTGTCAGTGCGGCCACGGTCTCCGGTCGCCGCCCTTCGATCTTGACTGCCTGTGCTCCCGCCTCCTTGATGAAGCGCACGGCCTCCGCCACGGTCCGCCGACGGCCGAGGTGAAACGAGCCGTAGGGCATGTCCGCTACCAGCAGGGACTTCTCTACGCCTCGCCTGACGGCCCTGACATGGTGCAGCATCTCATCTACGGTCACCGAGAGCGTATCGTCGTGTCCCAGGACGACCATCGCCAGGGAGTCACCCACCAGCACGATGTCGGCTCCGGCTTGTTCTACGAGTCGGGCCTGGGAGAAGTCGTAGGCCGTCATCATGACCAGGCGCTCCCCGCGGGCGGGTGCGCCCACCACCCAGGGCACGCTGACCGGTCTTCTCGGTTGCTCATTTCTGGCTTCGTCCATCGAGTACCTCCTCCCTCGAGCCGACCTTGCGGGCCGACATCGAAAAAGCCCTTCTGTCCGCAAGCAGACAGAAGGGCTCGGAGAGCCGTAGTACCATCAACCGCACGAATTGGTCACTTCGCTTCGAGGTGTCTGTCCCGGAATAGGGATCAGGCCCTCAGGCGACCGCACTCGTCAGCCGACGGTGCTGGTTTCTTCCGTCTCGGTCCCTACCGGGATCCAAGCGGTACGTAGTACTGCGTGCCCTTGACGGGCCTCTGGAGCTGGCGCACCAGCTCCTCGAAATCTTCCGAACGGTCGATGAAGTTCAAATGGCGCGTATCCACCACCAGGAGCGGCGACCGGTTGTAGTAATGGTAGTAGTGATGGTACGCGTCGATCAACTCGGTCAGGTACTCCTCGGACATGTCGCGTTCGAAGCTGCGCTCCCTCTTGGTAATACGTTTCATGCAGGTATCCAGATCGGCGACCAGGTAGAGCACCAGATCGGGCACGGGAATCTGCGGCTCCAGCAGGGTGTAGAGCTTGTCGAACAGCAACAACTCGTCGTCCGACAAGTTGAGATAAGCGAAGATCCGATTCTTTGGAAACGTGTAGTCGCTCAACAGCAGACGGTCGAAGAGCTCCCGTTGAGCGAGGTCCTGCTGCTGCTTGAAGCGTGACAAGAGGAAATAGAGCTCGGTCTGGAAAGCCGCTCCCGGCCGGTCGCGGTAGAAGTCGGGCAGGAATGGGTTGTCCACATCCTCGAGGATCTTCACGCCCTCGAACCGACGGGCCAGTTTCTCGACCAGCGAAGTCTTGCCCACACCGATGGGACCATCGACTGCCAGGTAATGGACTGGAAGGGAATCGTCGCTCATGATCCGGTCGCCGATGGCGGTCGCTGCAGCGGGTTGTAGAGCGTATCGCGCTCGACGGGGATGAACCCCGCCTCGCGAACGACGCGCTCCAGTTCTGATCGGGAGAGGGCTTGGTCGGTCTGGGCGCCTGCCATGTGGTAGATCGTCTCCTCTACGACGGTACCGTCCATATCGTCAGCGCCGAAGCTCAAGGCCACTTGCGCCAGCTTCGGAGTGAGCATAATCCAGTAGGCCTTGATGTGGGGAATGTTGTCCAACACCAGCCGGGAGGTAGCGAGATGTCGCAGGTCCTCACTGCCGGTGGTGTGGTACTTCAGGCCCATGTAGTTGTTCTCCGGATGGTAGGCCAGGGGGATGAAGGCATTGAAGCCGCCAGTGTCGTCCTGAAGCTCCCTCAGCTTCAGGAGATGATCCACCTTGTGCTCCGCCTTTTCGACGTGGCCGTAGAGCATCGTGCAATTGCTGGGTACGTCCAAGCCATGGGCGATGCGGTGGACTTCCAGCCATTCGTCGGAGTCCAGTTTGCCGTCGCAGATGATCTCGCGGACCTCCGGGTGGAAGATCTCGGCGCCTCCTCCCGGCAGCGACCCGAGGCCGGCACCTCTGAGTTGCAGCAACACCTCTTCGATGCTGATGCCCTCACGCTTGGCGAACCAGCCGACTTCGATCGCCGTGAAGGCCTTCAGGTGCACCTCGGGGAAGCGCTCCTTCAAACCCCGCAACATCTCCAGGTACCAGTCGAGAGAAAGATCCGGGTGGAGGCCTCCGACGGTGTGGATCTCGGTGGCCTGCTCGCCACCCTGAGCCGCCGCGTGTTCGTAGACCTCATTGTGGGACATGGCCCAGGCGTGGTCCTCACCCGGTAGCGCTGCGAAGCTGCAGAACTTGCAGTTGTAGGTATAGACGCAGATGTTGGTGGGGTTGATGTGCCGGTTGACGTTGAAGAAGGCCGTCTCGCCGTGCTTCTGCACTCGGACAGCGTTTGCCAGCTGACCGAGATGGAGGAGGTGTGGCGTTTCCAAACAGAGCAGGGCGTCCTCATCGTCGAGCCTCTGACCGGCTCGCACCTTGGCGGCCAACTCGCGCAGCGGTTCGGGATAGGTTTCGGGCCTGATGGGAACGATCATGAAGGGCGGGTCCGGTCGAAGGGCCTGAAGTATATCAAGGGGACACCGGCGGCCATGGAGGCCGTGTCGGGTCAACTTCGCAGCAGAAAATCGACCCCGGTGGAGAGGAATAGCCAGGTGGCGAGCAGCCCGTTGGCCCGGAAGAAGGCGGCATCGAGGCGTGACAGGTCGCCCGCCCGCACGATTCGGTGCTGATAGGTCAGCAGTACCACACAGCCGGCGAATCCCACCCAGTAGCCGGGGCCGAGACCGGGCGGGTAGATGCGGGGCAGGAAGGCCAGAAGAAGCAGCATTCCGAGGTGGAGAAGGCCAGAGATCCAGAGAGCCCCGACCACGCCGAAGCGGACCGGCACCGAGTGAAGGCCGGCGCTGAGATCGAAATTCCGGTCCTGAAGTGCGTAGAGGACGTCGAACCCTGCGACCCAGAGCAGTACGGCTCCAGCCAGGGCGAGGGGGGTAGTCGTGATGTCGCCTCGGACTGCGATCCAGGCTCCCACAGGGGCTCCGGCCAGGGCCAGACCGAGAATGAAGTGGGACCAATGGGTGAAGCGCTTCGAGTAGGAGTAGCCGAGCAGAATGAGCAGCGCCAGTGGCGTCAGAGCCAGGGCCATGGGGTTGAGTCGAGACGCGGCGAAGACGAGCAACAGACAACTGGCCAGCACGAAGAGGCCGACGAAAGCTGGAGTGACTCGTCCGGCTGGCAGCGCCCT
>JAUVRX010000275.1 GCA_030597375.1 Acidobacteriota bacterium | reverse complement strand
GTCGATCCCCATGATCTCGTGGCGTTCGGAGCCTCTCGCGCTTCGGTGCGCCACGTCGTCGTGGGCGGCGAGATCCTGGTGGAGGAGGGGCGACTCATGCGCCTGGATCTCGAGGAGATTCGTCAGCAGGCGACTCGCTGCCTCGAGGAGCTCCTCCAGAGAGCCCGTCTGTAGCTTCTGGCGCCGAACCACTCGACATCTCGCAGTAGACCATCGCCGGCACGCCGAGCGTCAAGACCAGCAGGTAGTGGATCCCACGGTAGAGGAGCACGCCGGCCACCGCATCGACTCTGTCGACGCCGAGAGAGACATAGAGGCCCACCATGGCCGCCTCGGTCGTGGCGATTCCGCCTGGTGTGCCGGTGAGCAGACCTGCCGCGATGCCCAGGGCGATCGTGGCTGCGACGGTCCCCAGCCTCACGGGAGTGCCCAGGCTCTCGAAGATCCACCACTGGGCCAGCACATTCAACAACAAGATCAGCAGGCCCAGAGCCGCCATGCGAGCCTGCAGTCGAATGTCGGAGAAGCTCTGCCGTAGGACCGCGACCAGCTCCCGTCCGCCGGCGAACAGGGGCCCGAGACGCCTGCCAAGCCTTTCTGCCTTGAGCCCGACAAGTGTCGCGAGTGGCCGCGAATTTTCGGTCATCCGTCTCTGCCGCCAGATCGTCAGGGCGACAACGACCGTCACCAGGCTCAGGCCGAGGACCCTGGCCAGGCGGACGAGACCCATCCATTCCGACACCGCAATGAGAGCCAGCCAGGTGACGGTCCCGAAAACCACCTGCTGTGAAATCTGGTCGACCAGGACCGTGGCGTACACCTGTGCAAAAGGCTGGAGTATCTTCCGGCTTACGCATCGGGCCCGGAAGACACCGCCGAGGAGTCGGGCGGTGGGCGTAAGATGGTTCGCGAGCACGGCGGCGAGCTGTGACGCCAGGCCATAGAGCCAGGGCGGTCGAAAGTGAGCCGACTCGAGTGCCAGGTGCCAGCGAAGGTAGAGCAGGACGAAGCGTGCCAACAGGGCCGCTGAAGCCGCTATCATCAAAGGTTGACGGGCACTCCTCATCCGCAGAGAAAGGTCTCTCCAGCCGATCTGCTCCAGGAGTCGCCAGGCCAGGAAGAGCACCAGAATCAACGCCGCCAGTTGCGCGGCCCTGGCCAGCCAACGAGTAGCCGGAGCTCGACCTCGGATCAGGGTCGCCGGAGGCCGAGTGCGATCGACGGTAGATTTGGCCATCTTCCGAATGACCCTATCGCGGACAGGAGAATCTGGTAAATTTCCGCGGTCATGAGGTTCCGACTCACAATGTCGAGTTTCCGACCCCTGCTCCTGTTTGTGGTTTTACTCCTGCCGACCGTGGCGATCTCAGCCCCTTCGGCTCGACCGCACATCCTCCTGGTGTCGGTGGCCACCCTGCGGGCAGATCACATGGGGAGCTACGGTTACGCCCGCAAGACATCCCCCCATATCGACGGCCTCCTCGGTAGGGGAGTCCGATTCGCCGACGCTCGAACTGTCGAGCCCCTGACCGCTCCAGCCCTGGCCGCGATGCTGACTTCGCTGCCACCCCACGAGCATGGGTCGACTCGAAACGGCCTCCGAGTGCGCCCTGAGCTCCCCTCGCTGCCCAAGATCCTGAGGCGCAATGGCTACAGGACCGGGGCCTTCGTCGGCAGCTGGACGCTGCGGGAAGAGCTCTGGGCGATGGCGGACCACTTCGATCACTACGAGGCGGTGCTGACCAGGGCCCGGTGGCTCGGCATGGTGAAGCGGGAGGCGACGGCCGAGGACATCAACGCCGAGGCCCTCGAGTGGTTTGCCGGACAGGTGGAGGCAGAGACGGCACGCCCCGTCTTCCTGTGGGTCCACTACGTCGAGCCTCACGCACCGTACCTCCTTCAAAGGGACTTCCTGAATCAAATCGGCGCCTCGCCCAACGGCAACACCTACTCGGATTTCAACAAGTACGACTCGGAAATCGCCTATGTGGACTTCCAGATCTCGAAACTCCTGGAGGCGGTGGAGGAGCTGGTGCCGGCCGAGAACACCCTCGTCCTTTTCGTCTCCGATCATGGTGAAAGTCTGGGGGAGCATGGCTACTGGGGCCACGGCAGACACCTCTACGAAGCCACGCTTCACATCCCGATGGGCATCACCTGGCCGGGCCACCTCGAGCCCAGGGTCGTCGAGGCGCCGGCGCTGATTACCGATCTGGCACCGACCCTGGTCGGCCTGCTCGGGATCGAGGTGCCGGATTTCTTCCAGGGGATGGACTGGTCGACGGTCTTCGAAGGCGATGGAAGCGAGCCGCACGACAGGGTGACCCTCTACCAGGCCCACCGTGGCGCGGTGGGGGCCAAGGACGACCAGACCAAGGTCCGGGAGAAGGGGTTGCTGGAGGTGGCGTGGCTCGAGGGTGGCAAGAAGGAGATCCTGCGCGTCACCAACGGTCGCCGTCGGATCTTCGATCTGGCGAGCGATCCAGAGGAGTTGCAAAGCCTCGTACGAGAGCAGACGGAGATCTCCGAAGGCCTCGAGATCTGGCTGGATCAGGTGCAGGAGGGACTCGTCCTGGCGGACGAGCTACCACCCCCGTCGCTGAGCGAGGAGGACATGGATGCCCTCCGCGCCCTCGGATACCTGGAATAGGTGGCTTCGTACAGGCTCCCAGCGAAGATCGCCCGCCACCTCAGGGAAGTCCTCGCTCGCCACTCCCCAACAATCGGCAAGGTTACCTCCAGTGCTTCTCTCCGCGGGCAACCAGATCTGACGGACGCTCTCTGCAATCTGGTTGTGTGATCATGAATGATGCAGGCCAGGGGTTCTGCAGGGGAGACCCAGGGGGTTAGGGCAGCGGAAGGGAGGAAAGCCCCCTGGGCTCCTCTGCAGAATCCCTGGACGGCTGCCTAGCGCCCACGCCAGATCTTCCAGCGATCGACCACCCGATCGCCGCGCACCACCACGTACTCATCGAAACAGGCTACCGTCAGGCAGGAGTGGACGGGTAGAACCCGGACCCGCGAGCCGACGGGCAGGGGGCTGTCGACGACGCCGTGCTCCTGCGAAAGGGAGCGAACGTGAGTCGTGGTCGTCGGCCGGGTCCGAGGACTGGCTTCGAGAATCTCTCCAAACGTGGTCTCGCCGTCACCTACCGAAAGCGAATCTTTGGACAGCGCCAGGGCACCCGCGTCGATGACGCAATGTTCGGCTCCCGGTTGCGAAGAGATGACGCTGGCCAGAACGGTCACTGCGCAATCATCGGCGCTGCAAGAGCCGAGGTGGGTTTGCATCAGGTCGTAGAAGACGTAGTTTCCCGGCCGCATCTCATCGACACCTGCCAGACTACCCACCACCGACATCGTCGGAGTGGAGCCCACCGAGACCGCCGGGACCTCGATCCCCTCGTCTCGGAGGGCTTCGGCCAGCCTCACCAGGGAGGAACGCTCCTCTTCGGCCACCCGCTCGAGCTCGTCCCGGGATGCGGTCTTGTAGGCGTGTCCTGCGTGAGTCAAGAGGCCCTCGAAATGGAGTCTCGAGGAGTCGTCGAGCCGACGGGCGAGCTCGCGAGCCAGGGGGCTCTCGGGATCGACACCGGCCCTGTGATAGCCGCAGTCGACCTTCAACCAGACTCGAAGCGGAGGGCCCGCAGCCTCCAACGCTGTCACCGCCTCCGGCGAATCGAGCACCAGCCCCAGATCGGCTCTCTGGGCGATCTCCGCGGCTTCGCCTAGCCGATTCAGGATCACAGGGAAGGCCCAGGTCAGGTTGTTGAACCCGTGCTCGGCGAAGACCCTGGCCTCGTGGAGAGTGGAGACAGTAAGACCGGTGCACCCCAGATCTCGCTGCATCTGTGCGATCTCCAGGCACTTGTGGG
>JAUVRX010000153.1 GCA_030597375.1 Acidobacteriota bacterium | reverse complement strand
GAGAATCCTGAAGGAGGATCGCTCGTGCTCTCCAAACTCGTGTCCTTTGCAGTCGTCCTCGCTCTCATCTACTTCTCGCTGACCCGCGGTCTGCCCTGGATTCAAGGGCAGTTTTCACCGACGGCCCGCAGCTATGAAGCGACCGGCGACGATGTGTCGGACCCTGCTGGGCCCTGCATCGAGAGCGTCGCCCGAGCCAACGACAGCCTCGGCCAGCTGGTGAGGAGATTCAGTTCGGGGCCGGTCGATGCGGACGAGTGGTCGGTCGCCAGTTGGGATGTCGAAGCCGGGATTCGAGACGCCGAGATGACCTGCACCTGTCTCTCCGAAGCCTGCCGCAAGGCTAGCCAGGCGGCCGGTGAGTTGCGCACGATGTACTCGCAGTTCGACTCTACGGCCAGGGGTACCGCCACTGGCTACAGCAATCCGGCCCGGAACCAGGAACGGGTCTTCGAGCTCCTGGACGAGGCCCGAGCCCTGGCCGGCTACTGAGTCAGCACACCCTCCAACCCCAACGCAGTGGAGAAGCTAACTGCACCTTCCTGCCGATTGCGCGACCATAGTTGCGGACGGACGAGAACTGCCGCGAGCCTCGATATGTCACTACAGCTTCCGGGAATTGATAGCGCCCTCAATACAGGCGCAGAGGGTCGGCCAGTAATCGATACCCTGGCCGAGTTTCTGCTCTTCCTCGCCATCCGGCACGAGGCTCTGAGCCCCGTGGAAGCACAGAAGTTGGCGCTCTGGGACCTGACGACGATCGCAGAGTTCCTGGCCCTTCGGCTGCAAAGTGAAGGCCTGCTGACGACGGACCAGTGCGACAGCGTTCTGGGCCACGCCGCCGACCACACCCACTAGCAATCCCGGTTTCATGCGGCCACCGCGGGCGGGGGCAAGCCCCGCCCCTACACCCCAAATTCGATGACGCGATCGTAGGGGCGCCTCTTGCGGGCGCCCGGCCAAGGACCCAAGCCCTTACGCCCCTACGCCCTCACTGCCCCACTGCCTCACTGCCTCACTGCCCCACTGCCTCACTGCCTCACTGCCTCTTCAAGAAGTCTTCCAACGGCAAGGCATTGACGACGTCTTCCTTCGCCAGCCAGGCTCGGCGGGCCTGCTCGACGCCGTAGTGCATGAGATCGAGGTCCCGAACGCGATGGGCATCGGTACTGATGGCCACCCTGAGACCCAACTCGCGGGCAAGCATCAGGTGCGTGTCCTTGAGATCCAGGCGTGTCGGGTTGGCGTTGAGCTCCACCACCACTCCATTCTCCTTGGCGCAGTGCAGCACCTCGTCGAGCTGGAATTCGAACGGCGGTCGCCGGTTGATGAGGCGCCCGGTCGGGTGCGCCAGGATGTCCACCTGCGGGTGCTGCAGGGCCGCTAGAATCCGCGCCGTCTGCTCGGCCGCAGGTAGTTCGAAGCGAGAGTGGACGGCAACGACCACCAGGTCGAGCTCCTCCAGCATCTCGTCTTCCAGGTCCAGCGTTCCATCGGCCAGGATATCCACCTCCTGACTCCTGAGGATTCGGATCTCGGGGTGCCGCTCCTGGATCTCCTCGATCTCCTTCCACTGCTCGCGAAGCCGACGGGCGTCGAGTCCGCCTGTCATGGCCAGGGCCTTGCTGTGATCGGTGAGGGCCATGTACTCATAGCCCCGTGCCGAACAGGCGACGACCATCTCCTCGATGCTGTTCTTGCCATCCGACCAGGTTGAATGCATCTGCAGATCGCCCTTCATGTCGGCGAGATCCACCAACACCGGCAGCTCGTTTCTCGCCGCCGCCTCCACCTCGCCCCGATCCTCCCGCAGCTCCGGCGCGATCCAGGGCAGCTCCATCGCGGCGTAGACTTGCTTCTCGGTTCGACCTGCCACCATCTCACCCGCCCACGGATCCCTCTCCGCCGAACCCTCCTCGTCGTCGCCTGCCTGCCGAAAAACGCCGTACTCCGAGAGCCTCGAACCCTGCTCGATGGCCCGCTTGCGCAGCTTGATGTTGTGCTCTTTGGAGCCAGTGAAGTAGACCATGGCCGCCCCGTAGCTCGGCCCGGTGAGGATCCGCAGATCGACCTCGAGACCCGACTGCAGGGAAACCCTTCCCCGGGTGGTCCCCGCCATCTGCACCAGCGTTACCTGCGGGTAGGAGGTGAATCGCTCCATCACCGCTTTCGCGTCACTGGCGATGGCCAGCAGATCGATGTCACCGACCGTCTCCACCCGCCGACGGTAGCTGCCGGCAACCTCGAGACGCTCCACCTCCGAGCTCTGCTGTAGATACTCGAGCAGGGGCATCACCAATCGATCGGCATCCACCAGCTTGAAACGACTTCGGTGCTGTCGGAACTGCTCGATGCCGGTCAGGATCTTCTGCTGGCTCTTGTCTCCGAAGCCACTCAGCGCCGCCACCTCTCCCGCCGCGGCTCTGTGCTCGAGCTCGTCCACGGTCTCGATGCCGAGCTCCTTCCAGAGTTTCTTCGCCTTCTTGGGGCCGACCCCCGGAAGCTCGATGACGTCGATGAGAGAACGCGGGATCTTCTGGGCCAGCTCATCGAGGGCCGAGAGGCTACCGGTCTCGACGAGCTCGTGGATGTGCCTGGCCATCTCCTTACCGATTGCAGGCAGCTCCGTCAGGTCGTTCTCCTCCTCCACCAGCTTCCGCATCGGCTTGGCATGGCCGTCCACGAGCCGGGCGGCGTTTCGATAGGCCCTCACCCGGAAGGGATTGGCGTCCTGGATCTCCAGCAGATCTGCCATCTGCGAGAAGACCCTGGCGATCTCGAGGTTCTCCATCGGCATCCTCCTTCCAGATTGTAATCCGTGCTCCGGCAGAGCACGGTCTGCAGCGCTGATACAGTAGTCGAGCGAGGCCGACTGGCCCGAGTGATCTCGGTTCATCGGTCTCTGTTGCTTTTCTCGCCAATGACGACCCATCCCAACTCGAAAACACACAGCGAGCGATTCTTCTGGCTCGTCGTCGGGCTCGGGGCCTTCTTCTCGGTCCTGATGCTCACCCGCAGCCAGGTGGCAGGCGACCAGCTGAACATGCTGGCCCGGGGGTGGCTCCTGGTCACCGAGGGCGAATGGATCCCCTTCGGTCTGCCCACCTCCGCCGGTGGCAAGGCACCCGGAGGGCTCACGGCCCTCCTCGTCGGCCTGCCGCTCCTGGCCTGGCAGCACCATCGCGCTCCCGCTCTGTTGATTCTCGGCCTTCAGATCGTCGCCTACGTCATGCTCGATCGTCTCGTTTCCAGGGTCACTGGACGAAACGGGCGGCTGCTATTCGCGATCCTGTACTGGCTGAGCCCCTGGCGGCTCTACCACTCGACGTTTCTGTGGAATCCCAGCTACATGCTCTTCTTCGGAGCTCTTCACTTCTGGAGCGTCTTCCGCCAGCGGCACCGACCGGGACTCTGGCCCAGCTTCCTGCTCGTGCTGGCAGTCGGCCTGCCGGCCCAGCTGCACGCCTCGGCCCTTCTGCTGGTGCCGATCTCGGTCGTCCTGTGGTGGCGCGGGTACTTCAAGATCCACTTCAAGGGCGCTGCGCTGGGAGCCGCGGTTGTGGCGGCTTCGCTCGTGCCCTGGTCTCTGGCGGTCCTGCGAAACCCTGCTCTCCTGCCGAGTGGCGGAGGTCTTCTGGCATCCGGTATTCGCCCCCTGAGCTACGTCACCAGGGGCTTCGGCTATTGGCTGCGTCTCGATTCGCTGGCCGTGAGTGACTCCATGTACTGTCTCGATTTCAGCGCTCTTGTCGGGCCCTCGGCCAGTCGAGCGATGGCACCGCTCCTGCCAGCGGTCTGGTGGATCCTGGGACTGCTCACCGTCCCGGTGGCCATCTGGGCCAACGTTCGTCTGTGGCGCCACGCCAAGGGATGGTGGAGAACCAGCTCGCCGGAGGCGTCGGACCGCGAATGGTTGACGGGGGTGGTGCGGTGGTCCTTCCTGGTCACGCTCCTGGCCTGCTTCTTCTCACCCACCACGACCATGAGCTGGCAGATCGTCGTCGTCCTGCACCTGGCTGTCCTGCCCACGGTTCTCGCTGGAGAAGCGCTTCTCGAGAGTCCGAGGCGCCGCCTGGCCCTCAGGGGCGCCGCCCTCTATGCCGGCCTGACCTGTGCGCTCCTTGTCGCCATGTCCCTGGGAAGTCCGATGTACCGCTGTGGCGGGTACCGGTGTGAAGCGAGGAACGTGACCCATCCGATCCTGCGCTCCCACCATCCCATGCTCGACGAGCTCGGAATCCAGGCGACCTGTTCCTTCGAGATCGATCAGCCGGGAGGGTGGTGGCCCGATGTGCTGCCCGAGGCGGCAACAGACTCGCCGACGATCAGGGAGTGACACCTCTCTCCCCCAATAGCTCCAGGAAGCCCGCCTCATCGAGGATCTGGACGCTCAGCTGCCGGGCCTTCTCCAGCTTCGAGCCGGGATCCGATCCGGCGACCACGTAGTCCGTCTTCGAGGAGACGGTAGAGGTCACCTTGGCTCCCAAGGACTCCAGTAGCTCCTTGGCCGCCTCTCGGGAGAGTCGCTCCAGACCGCCGGTGAGGACGAATCGGAGCCCTTCCAGGTCGGTCGAGATCTCTTCTTCAGGAGCTTCGATCAGTACTACCCTGTCGTCCAGAAGGCGATCCAATACATGAGCGTTGTGCGGCTCGAGAAAGAACCCGACGATCTGCTCCGCCATTCTGGGGCCGACACCATCGACCTCCTGCAACGCCTCTTCATCGGCGACTCGGAGTGCGTCGATCGTTCGGTAGTGACGTGCCAGTTGACGGGCCACGGCAACGCCCACCTCTGGAATCCCGAGCCCGGCCAGGAAACGAGCCAGTTCCGTGTGCGAGGCGCGTCGAATGCCCTCCACGAGATTGGTCGCCGACTTCTCTGCGAAGCCTTCCAACTCCTGCAACTGCACCGCTTTCAAATCGAACAGGTCGGGAAGCTGCCGCACCAGTCCCTTGTCCACCAACAGACGGGCCGTCTCCTCGCCCAGACCCTCGACATCCAGAGCGTTGCGCGACCCGAGATGAAGCAGTCTGGCCGCCAGCTGGGCTGGGCACTCGAAGCTGTTCGGGCAGACGGTGAACGGGCCCCGCTCGACGAGGGGAGTTCCGCAAGAGGGGCACTCGTCTGGCATTTCGAACCGAGGAGACCGCTTGCGCCCGGGTTCCTCGATCCGTTCCACCACCTGTGGGATGACATCTCCGGCCCTCTGCACCCGCACCCGGTCGCCTTCCCTGATGTCCTTGCGCATCACTTCTTCACGGTTGTGTAGCGTCGCCCGGCTGACGGTGACACCACCGAGCTCGACGGGCCTCATCATGGCTACCGGCGTGACGACGCCGGTGCGACCGACGCTGGCCAGGATCTTCAGGACGCGGGTGACCTCCCGGCGGGGAGGAAACTTGAAGGCGAAGGCCCATCGGGGGTGGCGAGCCGTGGTTCCCAGGCTCTGCCTCATCCCGAGGTCGTTCAACTTGATGACGACGCCGTCGATCTCGTAGCCGATGTCGTCGCGTCGCTCCAGCAGGTCCGCGTGATACTCCAGGAGACCGTCCACAGAGGCGATGACTCGTGGCAGGTCGTTGACCCGCAGACCCCATTGGCGGAAGGTCTCGAGCACCTCCCACTGCGTCTCGAGCTCCAGGCCTTCGATGGCCAGGATGTCGTAGACAAAGATATCCAGCGGTCGTGACGAGGTGATCCTGGGGTCCAGCTGTCGCAGCGCACCGGCTGCCGCATTCCGGGGATTGGCGAACGGTTCCCTGCCCGCTTCCATGAGGCGCTCGTTGAGTCGCTCGAAGGCCTCGATCTGCAGGATGACTTCGCCGCGAACCGACAGGAAGGGTGGCACCGGCACCTCGTCTGCTCGCAGGCGCAAAGGCACCGCGGCGATGGTCCTGACGTTGGCAAGAATCCCTTCGCCCCGGCCACCGTCACCCCGGGTCGTCGCTCGGGTCAGCCGGCCCGCCTCGTAGACCAGCTCGACAGAGGCACCGTCCAGCTTGGGCTCGGCCACGTACTCCACGACCGCTCCCTCGGCCGCGGCTCGATGGAGCCTGTCGTCGAAGCGACGCAGCGCCTCCGGGTCGGCATCGGAGTCCAGACTGAGCATCGGCGCGGCGTGCTCCACCGTCTCGAAGGTCGACAGGGGCTCGCCCGCCACCCTCTGGGTGGGCGAATCCTCCGTGAGCAGGCCGGGGTACTCCTCCTCCAGCCGCGTCAGCTCACGAAACAGCTGGTCGTAGGCCTCATCCGAGATCTCCGGCGAGTCCCGAACGTAGTACAGGAAGTCGTGCCGCCGGATCGCCTTCCGGAGCTCCTCGACTCTTTGGGTGGCTTGTTTCTTGTTCATGAATTCACTCGGCCTACAGGCCCATGAATTGTATCGGTCTCAGGGGCGTAGGGGTGTAGGGACTCGAGGTCTCGGGCCCAGCCCTGTCGCTCGAGCTCGCGCTGCGGAGGTCCACTTGCCGCCCAGTACCCAACCCGCATTATTCATGCGGGCTAAACCACTTCGAAAGTCCAGTACCGACCCTGACCTCGGAGAGCGGCGGCCAGTTCAGCGATTTACTAGGAGGCGGCTGTTTCTTCACTGCTGGCTTGGAGAAGCGGAGGCCATCCTGTCGTGGCCAAAGAACGTCACCACTGGTCTGATTGCACAGGCCACGGAGAGACCAACAAACCACCAGATACTCAGGGCGAGAACCTCGGGGAAGAGTTTCACGACCGTGAGTGCAAAGAAGACCGCCGCACCTTGCGCTAGTTTCGTGTCGAGGATCCCGAGTCTTCGGGCTCGCTTGTCCATGTCTTCCCAGAGCATCATCACAGAGCACCCCCATTTGGAAGGCGTTGGTCCAAGCAAAGGTATCAGAGCAAGCACCCCCTGAGAATCCCGGGTAGTATTCCGACTCCGAGCCAGTGCTCCGAACCCGAACCTGGAGGAGATGATGGACTTCCTGAGCTCTCGGGTTGTCAACAAGCCGCTCAACATCTTGATCGTCGCCGCCCTGTTCTTCGTCGGCTACCTCGG